>NZ_JARWNC010000030.1:0-94886 GCF_029854675.1 Akkermansia sp. N21169
CCAGTTCGGAGCCGGGTTGAGCCTGCCGTCCGGCGAAAACGGGACGATATTCGTGGATGCTACGGCAGACATCCGCAGCCGTATGACGTCGGCGAGCGGCAGCATCGGCTATCGTTACAACTTCTAAAGTAGACGCAATACAATAGAATACACCGGGGCAGTTCCATTAGTCGCAAAGTGGAGCTGTCCCGGACTTCTTGTTAATGCAGATGACTTTTGGAGTCCTGAACGCATATTGACATTGGATAAATCTGTTTTACTTTTTCCCTCATGCAATTTGTTTGCCGTTTATTCGCTTTTTTGTTTGCCATTATTGTTTTGTCTTCATGTTCTGTTACTTATGGGAATAAAGAAATTCAAGATGAAGTGCTGGTCGCCAAAATCAAGGCGGGGGAATACAGTAAGCCCATGCTCTATGAGCGTCTCGGACAACCGTCTGATGTTAAATCCGGTTCCAATCGCGAAAGCCGGTGGATTTACCGTTTCCGCAAGGCGGACAATGACATGTTCGCCTATGCTCCGATGGGGGCGGGATTACTGATCGGAGGAAAGAATGGCGACGTGCTGACACGTACGTTTTACTTTAACAGCAACGGGATTTTAGAGAATGCTACGTATTCGGTCGAGAAACTTTATACCTCCAATTTGATGTCTCTGGGCAGGACGATTCGTGCAAATCTGGATTCGAACGACTCTCAGAAGAGGGTCGAGAATGAAATGAAGGTGATCGGGAAACCGTTCGATTCCGATTTGGCTGCTGATAATCAGAAACTTGAAGATGCATTGTCCTCGGATTGAATTCGTATGACAAAAGGAATTTTTGCCGATTGAACGAAAAGCGGGACAGAAGTGTCGAACCGTTATCAATGATGCTCTGAAGAGTTTGGAAGGAGAGAGCCGAATCTTTAGCTAAAAAGGCATTATTGAGTTTCATATATAGGTAGTAGTTGGGAATCCCGCAGATATAAGGTCAAGGCCGTCTGCGGGATTCTTTTTTTGCGTTGCCTGCCTGCCGGATTGACTGCCACCGTGCGGGAAGGCATGATGGAAATAAATATGAAGAGCAACGTTCTTGGTATAGCTTTGGTTCTGGCAATGACCGGAATGGCATCGGCCGACGAGGCCCGGATGAAGGATATTCTGACATCATGGGATTCCCGGATGACCGAATGGAATGCGGCCTATGAATTTGCCCAGCCGGAACGGCGTGCAGAACTGGAGAAGACGAAGCCCGATCCCAAGACGATCGTTCGTGCCCTCTGGAAGGAAACATCCCCTCTTCTTCAGAAGCCGGAATCATTGCCAGCCGTGGTGTGGCTGCTGGAACATCCCGAGGCGATTGCTTCATCATTCGATGCGGCTTCTCAGAAAAAGATCGCTGCTTCTTTGCTTGAATCCGTGGAGCATTATCTGGTCAGTTCTCCGGGTATTGGTCGGGTGGCTCCGGTGCTGGGACAGTCGAGTAATTTGCGTTGCCGTGAAATTCTGGAAAAGATCCGTACGGTGAACCAGAATCCCAAGGATCAGGGGATGGCGGCGATGGGGCTTGTGCTGTCCATGCGGGAAAAGAATAGCATGCTGCAGGATGATCCGAAGCTGAATGCCTTCCGCTTGAAATATTTGCGAGAAGCCATCCAGAAGAGTTTCGAGGAATCTTTTGGTGACTTGGGTAAAGTGAAGGATATTGCTCGGGAATTGCTGTACGACATTAACAACCTCAGTACCCGCCGCAAGGCCCCGGCGTTCAGTTTGCCAACGGCAGAAGGGGCTTTTGTCAGTATTCCCAAGGCTGTTCCTACGCTTCTTGTGTTCTGGAAGCCGGATTCCGTTCAATCTGCGTCTCTGGTGGCTAAATCCAATGTGCTGAAGGAGAAGTATCCGAATCTGGATATTGTGCCGATTTGTCTTTCTGAACCGGCGAAGGCTGCGGAGACGATCCGCGCCATGAATATTTCTATTCCCGGGTTGTATGATGCGAAGGGCAGTGTGTTCCAACTGTATCGAATTGCCCAGGTTCCGTCCGTATATTTACTGGACAAGGAAGGAGTGGTGCGTCTGAGAGGTGTGCCGGACATGTTGTTTGAATCAATTTTGGACCAGACGATGTCCCGGCTCAATAGCGGGCAGAAAGATCCTGCCGTCGTTCCTCCGCCTTCTGCCGCCTCTCAGCAGCAGGCCGTTCCTGTCGTCCCCAAACCTGTCGCTGTGCCTGCGCCCGTGCCGAATGCGAATGATTCTCAATCGAAACCGGCCGGACAGGGGGGACTTATTGCTCCTCCCCCTCTGCGGCCCATGCCGGAAGATGCGTGACCTTATGGATGATTGCCGATTGATTGAGTCAGCGCGCAAGGTGGCTATCCGTCTGCGTAGTGCGGGATATGTTTGCTATTTTGCCGGGGGATGCGTCCGAGACCGTCTTTTGGAGGTGCCTTTGCATGATGTGGATATCGCAACGTCTGCCGTGCCGGATGAGGTATTGGCCCTGTTTCCGAAGGGAAGGGCGGTAGGAGCCCATTTCGGTGTCGTGCTGGTTCCGTGCGACGACATTTACTTTGATGTGGCGACATTCCGCAAGGATGGGGACTACAAGGATGGGAGACGCCCGGAATCGGTCCATTATTCATCCCCCCGAGAAGATGCCTTCCGCCGTGATTTTACGGTTAACGGGATGTTTGAAGATCCGGAAACCGGGGAAATTATCGACTATGTGGGCGGCCTTGAAGATTTGGAGAAGAAGCTGATCCGTTGTATCGGTCATGCGGAGGAGCGTTTCCGGGAGGATTCCCTTCGCCTGATGCGCGCCGTGCGGCTTGCGGTAACGAAAGGGTTTGATATTGAGTCTTCCACCTGGGATGCGATCCGAGATCATGCCGACTGGCTGGGACGGATTGCTCCGGAGAGGATTCGTGACGAGTTTGACAAGATCCTGCTTTCGCCGCATCGCCGCCGCGGAGTGGAAATGCTGGTGGAGAGCGGCCTGATCAAATGGATCATTCCGGAAATCATGGAACTTGTCGGTTGCGACCAGCCGCCCCAATGGCATCCGGAGGGCGATGTTTATATCCATACGATGATGATGCTGGATCGCTTGGAGGACGATGGTACCGAGCCGTCGCTGGAATTGGTGCTGGCAACGTTGCTCCACGATATCGGCAAGCCTGCGAGCAGGTTTCTGGATCCGGAAGATGACCGCATCAGGTTTTCCGGACATGAGGCGGTGGGACGCGACATGGTATCCGGTATTTTGCGGAGACTGCATTATCCGAATTCTGTGGTGGATGCGGTTTCCTTCATGGTGGGGCGTCACATGCAGTTTATTAATGTGGACAAGATGAGACGCGGGAAGGTACGCCAGTTTATGGCGTCTCCCGTGTTCGATGATGAAATGAAGCTGCACCGCGCCGATTGCCTGTGTTCTAATGGAGACTTGGGACATTATCGTTTTTTGGAGGAAAGACGGCGGGAGATAGAGAATGAACCTATTCTTCCTTCTCCCTTCGTGACGGGACGGGATCTGATCGCGATGGGGATGAAATGCGGTCCCGTTTTCAGAACGATGCTGGATGGCTTGTTTCTGGAGCAGATTGAAGGACGCCTTAAAACGCGGGAGGAAGCTCTTGAAGCGGCCAGGCAATACTGGAAGTCCGGCAAGTTTCCAGGCACGGAAGGCGAACCTCCGGTTTGAAAAGCGATCTTGTCATTTTGAAAACGGGGTGCCTATTTGAATTGAATCTCCGGAGGGATTCTGTTAAGTGTAACTAGAAATATGTATCCGGAGATGGCGGTGTTTTGGATGATGAACGATTGACGCCGGCACCCATCCGGAGTTTCCCAGAAGGATTTTGTTATGATGCGCCCCGTTATTTATCAGCTTTTTGTCAGACATTTTTCCAATGACAAAATAGACGGCATCCCTTGGGGGAGGAAAGAGCAGAATGGATGCGGGACATTTAACGGAGTTACGAATGAGGCTCTTGACGGACTGGTAGCCATGGGTGTAACCCATCTTTGGCTGACGGGGGTGATCCGGCATGCGACGTGTACGAATTATCCCGATTTGCCGGCCCAGCCCGAGAGTATTGTGAAGGGATTGGCAGGAAGTCCGTATGCGATCGTAGATTATTATGATGTGGATCCCGACCTGGCGGAAAATCCCCTGTTACGGATGGAGGAGTTCGAAGATTTGCTGGCGCGCTGCCATCGCAAGGGGCTTGTTCCGTTGATTGATTTTGTGGGGAACCATGTGTCGCGCGGGTATGAATCCCGTCATGGCGACCATGACGGATTCGGGGATCATGACGATACGTCTTGTTTTTATCATCCGGACAATTCCTTTTTCTACCTGCAATACGGAATCGGGGAGGGCAATCCTCCTTTCCGCCTGCCGTCGGGGGAATGGAAAAAGGAACTTTTCATGGCAAGAGTGACGGGAAACAATGCCGTGACGTGGCAGCCGAGCCGGTATGATTGGTATGAAACCGTCAAATTGAATTTCGGCTTCAATTTTCTGGATGGTCCGGGAGCAGCCCGGAATTTGCCCGGAATAATGGCTGCCGGAAACCAGGTGCCCGGGACGTGGCGGAGCATGGATGAGATTCTCGCTTTCTGGCAGGCCAAGGGAGTGGGCGGATTCCGGTGCGATATGGCGCACATGGTGCCGATGCCGTTCTGGAAGTGGGCGATTGCCCGGGCACGCGTGCGTGACAGGGGCGTTTTCTTCATCGCGGAGGCGTATGACGACCATATGAAGACGACGGAGGGTGATCCTATGCCTGATTTGCTCGATTGCGGGTTTGCTGCGGTGTACGACGCCGGCATGTACCATTTGGCGACGGATATTTACCAGAAGGGAGCCTGGGCCAACGATATGGACCATTTGAATAAAACGGGCAATATGTTTATGGAACGCGGGGTGAGGTATTTGGAAAACCACGATGAACCGCGCATGTCGTCTCCGGAGCATTGGGGAGGGAAGGGCCGGGTTGTCATGCCCGCCGTGGAAGCTGCTGTTCTGGGAGCGGGAAGAGGGCCTGTGCTGATATACAATGGACAGGAAGTGGGGGAGGATGCCCAGGGACCTTCGGGTTATGGCGGGACGGATGGCAGGACGAGCATTTTCGATTACACATGCTTGCCCAGGTTGCAGAAGTGGCTGGATCACGGGAGATTCGATGTAGAGAAGCTCCCGGAGGAAGACAGGCGGCTGCGGGAGTTCCATGTAAAATTCCTTAACTTGCTGAAACATCCCGCAATGGCGGAGGGAGATTTTTACGGTCTCAACTGGGCCAATATGCAAACTCCCGGATATGGCAGGGAGAAGGGGGAAAAGGTTTCCGGTCATTGGGTGTACAGTTACCTGAAGCATGATAGAGCGTCTGGCCGGAGCGTGCTGGTTGTGGCCAATCTGTCGCCGCACAAGAATTTCCCCGATCTGCGCGTATCCATTCCGGAGAATGCTTTGACGTGGTGCGGCAAGGCGGGTGGCGGGTATGTGCGATTTACCGATCTTTTGGAAGAAGAGACTCCGGCTATTGAGGTATCTGTCCGGGAATTGCTGGAGCCCGGGATTAGGGTGCCTTTGGATAGCGGGCAGGTTTGTGCGATGGAGTTGACCTGTGATGGGGAAGGAATAAGTACCGACTAAAAACAGTATCCCATGAAGAACAGGAATTACAGAGAATTGAAAGGAGTTGCAGAATCCGCCCGTCTGGCTCTTGCCCCGACATTGGCAACCAATGCTCTGGTAGCATGGGTTTGGACGGCTGGTCAGATTCCGGAAGGGAACGAGTGGACAGGGTGGTGCATGATTGTCTTGATGGGGCTTTGCTTCTATCTCTACGGAATGTGGGAAAATGACCGTCTGGATGCCCGTTGGGATGCAAGACATGGCTTGGATAGACCCGTACCCCGGGGCGATGTGAGTGTTTGGACTCTGCGGTGGCTGTCGATGGCGGCCGGGACGCTTGGTCTGATTTTGAGCGGGGCTGTCGGGGGGAATGTCCTGCTGGGCCTGCTTCTGATTGCAGTGATCATTTTCTATAACTGGATGCACAAGCAGTGGTCGAAGGTGGCGCTTGTACTGATGGGGGGAAGCCGGGGTGTATGGGCTTTTCTGGCATGTGTGGCTGCCCTTGTGCAGATTTCAGGGATGAGCTTCGATGCCTTGATAGGAGAGAAGCTGCTGATGTATAACATTCTCTGGTACCCGGCGAGCCTGGCTCTTTATACGATGATTTGCACGTGGGTGGCTCAAGGTGAGACGGAGAGTCCGACGCGGAAGAAATTTGCCGTGGCCCTGCTCTCGGGAATGTGCCTTCACGATGCCGTGTGGCTGGCGTGTTTGCAGGCATGGAGTGCCTGCGGGATGGCTTTTGGAGTGTATGGTCTGGTTCTTTTACTGAGGCTTTTGAAACAGAAGGTTTCGTGACGGAATGGATGATTAGGTTTGTAATAAGCCTGTGGATGTGAATAATCAGTTGGAACGCGAGAACGATGACTGAGCTTATTGAACAAATAGGACCTTTATTTTGGGTTTTGTGCGCCTTTTCCCTGTATGGACTTGCCGTTGTGGCGGAGCGCTTCCTGTATTTTCACCGTGTACGGATTAATATCGGGGATTTCTTGAAGGGACTGGCTCTGTTGATCAGAAAGAGGAATTTCAATGAGGCATACCATGAGGCATCCATGATGCCCGGCCCGGTAGCCCGCGTGGTGGAGTCGGTGTTGAGCCGTCCTTCCCTGCCTTTGCTGGAGCTGAGGTCTGTGGCGGAAGAATCCTCTCAGCTGGAAGTGTACAAGATCGAAAAGAATATTCGCGGCTTGCTGGTGGTGGCGACTTTATCTCCTTTGATCGGTGTGCTGGGAACGATTTTTGCGTTGGTGAGGTTTTATTCTCAACCAGGTGTTTTCGAGGGCAAGGTGCCGAACCTGGTGATGTCCGAGGCAATGTTCCAGGCATTGTTGTCTTCGGCATTCGGACTTTTGGTGGCTATTCCGGCCTATATTTTTTATGCTTATCTGTCGTCTCGGGCTCGCCTGGTGATTCACGAAGTTCAGCGTGCGGGGATGGAAGCGGTTTATCTGGTTTCCGATATGCGTCATGAGGAAGGTAGCGAGGCGATTGACGATGACGGGGATGAATCCGATGATGAGGAGAGAGGAAAGCCTGCCGGGGCTGTTTCCCGTGGATAAATTCCAGCTCTGTTTGCTATGAAATTGGAGTCCACATTGCCGAAAGGCGCTTTTTTCGTGCATCTGGCAGTTATCCTGGATGTCGTGGTTCTCTTGTTTGTAGTGACGTTGATTACGACGGGTATTGTTCCCAAGTACGGATTCAATGTGAAGACGCCTCCTTCCGAATTTTTGATTAATATCCAGGGGGAATACTATGTCGTATCGGTTACGGCCGGCGAATCTCCCGTGGTTTTCTTCGATAACCGCAGGTTGGAGAATGGCGTTGCCGGGCTGGAGAAGGAATTGGATGATATTGTCGCGAAAGAGGGTAGCGAGGGAGCGGGCCGCATTACGATTATTTTGAATATGGATCAGGCTGTGAGTCGGGCCATGGAGCAGAAGCTGATTGAGATGGTGTTGGAACATGGGTTAACGTGCGCCGTGGCCGGATCGCCTTTGGATTAACCGTGTGTGTTGTTGTTCAATAGTTGTGAAGGGTTAAATCCGGTATGATGGTCAAAATCCCAAGGAAGTGGAGAAAGAAAAGGGAGGATCACAATGCCGGGCTGGTGTTCGACTGGAGGGGGACGGGATTTTTCTCCTGGCGGGTGGTTTTATTTTTTATCCCTTTTGCTCTGTTGCTGATTGTGGGGATGAATTGTGTCGAGGTATCCGTTCTGGATTCGAATTTACGCAAGTCGCATTATTCTGGGATGGTGTTTTTTTTGGAGTCGGACTCATCCGGGAAAACGATTCCGGGCAGAAACAATGCTTCTCCTATTCTGGATCGGACTCCGGTTTGGGCAGATCCTGCCTACTTGGGGAATAGCGGCGGTGCTTTTGTTCCGTTGACTGCCGGGTTGGGAGACCATGAGGCGCACCTTGTGGATGTCGACATGGGAACGCCCAGTAAGTTGCAGACATCTCTGTTGTCGCAATTATCCTATCCTTCCCCTTCTGTGGAAAAATGGCTGGTGCCGTCTGCTGACAGGCCGGTCGTTTTTATTCCGGAGGCTTCGTCTCCCGACGATGATTTGTCCGGGATGGAGCCGGTGGCTGATGTGAAGCCGACCATGGGCAGGAATTTCATGGGGCTTCAGACGTCGTTTTGGGTTGTCGTATCGCCGTGGGGTGTGCCGACGCATGTTGTGGTGACGGAAGGCTCGGGAAATGAAGCAGCCGACGAGGCGGCCATGGGGTATATCCGCGAGTTGAGATGGATTCCTTCCCGGAAAGACAGGAGCGGGATGATTATGGTAACATGGAAAGAGGAAGAGGAGGAGGGGATATGATGTTTCAGGTGGAGGAATTTCTGGTATTTCTTTTTTTGGCGGCGATGATCTTCTTCGCTTGCGTGTATGTAACGGCTTTGCTGTGGGATTGGTGGGCGAAATGGAGAAGAGGCGTTTCCCGTTGGGTTTGCAGGCTTTGCGGCATGCGTTTTTATGTACGTCGCGGTACGGGTACCCATGAATGTCCGCACTGTGGAGCGCTGAATAGTGGACAGAGGCGTTTCAGGCGTTAAGGGAGCGGGCATGAATTGTCCGGTTGTTTTTTGTGGATTACAAAAAATGTTTTTTGTGGTTGTGATCATTCGTTCACGGACGAAGGAACATCACAAATATGAGAATTTACATTAATCCTGATTACAGCATTGCCGGCGAAGAGCATTTCCGGTTATCGCGCGGCGACTCACGGGAATTGGAGGTCTTTTTCATGGAACCTTATCCCGGTACCGGATTCCGGAAACTGAATCACTTGACGATGCGCTTTGGCGCCAAACCGAAGGGAGATTACCAGTTCGATGGTTTTCTAGTTTATACGGATCATTTTGAATTAAGGGAGGATTCGAGGAAAAATCCGTACTACGCAGGCATGATTCATTTTGATTCGGCTGTTTTGTCCGATCTGCTGGCCAATGACGACTATGTAGAACTCATTGCCGAATTGGAACTGAAGATCGGTTCCCTGACTGTGACCGTGCCGACGAGGCAGTTGAACCTGCAAATTCATAATGATGTGATCAAGGGGACGGAGGGACTGCCGGTACCGGTGCCTGAGTATGTGACGGAGGAATATGTTGCTTCAGAACTGCAGCGTCGAATAGATGCAAGCTTGGAAGGCTATACGGTTCGCCTTGAAGGGGCAACCGGAGAGGTTGAGGAAGCTGTCTCCGGTATTCGCGAGGTAAAGGAAACGGTGACATCCGCTGCTGCTGCTGCTGCATTGTCGGCTGAAGGAGCATCCGGTTATGCCGCAACTGCGCTTGCCGCCGCAAAGGAAGCGAATCAAGGGGCGGCTGTCGTTGCTGCGGCTTTGGCCGAAATGCAAGGACTGACAATCGGAACAGTAACGACTTTGGATGCGGGGACACAGGCAACGGCTTCCGTGGTAAATGGTAAACTGAATTTAGGAATTCCACGAGGAGAGGTAGGCGCTGCCGGTTCTCCCGGCGTACAGGGACCCAAGGGGGAACCCGGGGCTCCGGGAGCCAGAGGGGAAACCGGAGCTCAGGGGCCGCAAGGCATCCAGGGCATTCAGGGGCCGAAAGGCGATCCGGGCGGAGTCACGTCGATTGGCGGGAAGACGGGGGCGGTTCTCCTGGGCGAGAATTTGTCGATGACGGGGCTGACGTTGAATGCGGCAGGCGGCGGGGAGATTGATTTGTCGAATTACGACGGGCCTGTCCATCTTTCCTACAAGGGAAAGAATGTGCTGAGTACGCGTGATGAAACGTGGGAGAGGACGGCTGTGCTTGATCTGGGGCCGTTGAGCGGCAGCGGCAATGTGAGCGTAGCGGTTGGACAGGGAATAGCCGTTGCCGCGGGGATCAATGCATCGACCCTGGATGGATGGGGGGCATCGAGCTTTGTTCGCACGGCAAATATCGGGACATACGCGGTCACCTCATTCGGCGGTAAGAAGGGGGCTATTGGCGTCGGCTCCAACCTGAGCATGTCTGGAAATACGCTGAACGCCTCCGGAGGAAGTGGCGGCGGAGGAGTATCGTCCGTGAATGGGCTGACGGGAGCTTTGGAATTGAAGATGGGGACGATAAGTCACCCGGATGATTCGGAGGTTATGGCGTTGTATGTGTATGCCTCAGATGAGTACGGAAATCAGTCGAATGCTTCCGATGCGTATATGATGGGGATGTATGGGGCGGCGGGCGGCCCGTATACGCAGTGCCTGGATTTCTCGCACATTCCGGCGGATTTGTCGAATTACCAGGGGGAAGTGAACATCCGTGATGCCTACGGGAACCGCGTACTCTATGGCGCATCAGGCGAGGTGCATGTGGGCTCCGGCACCGGGAAGGTGGCTTTGTATGGGCCGGCTTCGACGCTGGAGGTGACGGGGGGCATCAATATTTCAACCCAGGGTGGAATGTATCTGAACGGGACGAAGATTCACAATTGAACAAGATGATGAAGAAGATGGAAAAGAAACAGACGGTGTGTATGTTCTGCTACAGGGGCGAGGAGGAGGTGATCCTGATGTCGGTGGATACTCTCCGTCGCCGGATGCCTTATGCGAACATTCATATATTCGATGACGCGGGGGATCCGCTTCCGGATCATATCGTTGAAAGCCTCCGGCAATCCGCCGGCGTGCATTACCACGTAACCGGCTTTGCCCGCGGAAGGAACCTGAATGGGAAAGCGGCGGTATGCGGAGTGCTCGACAGCCTGCTTGCAGCGGCGCGGGAGGATGGAAATGAGGAGGGGTATGTGATCAAGACGGATCCCGACACATTGTTTTTGAGGCCGGACGAATATCTGGCGATGATGGAGTCCGGCTGTGCCTGGATGACTCATCCAGTGGTGGACCGTTTTTTCAGCGGCATGTTCTATGCTTTATCGGTGAAGTATTTGCCGCAGATATCGGCGAATGCCCGTCTCATGGAGATGCCGGAAGATGCGCACGAAGACTCCGTAGTAGGGAGCCTTGCCAATATTGCCGTGCACAACAGTCCGGATGGGTTCCATTGGTTCAATGTGTGGAATGAGAGGCACCGGCACCGTTTTTGTTCGTTTGATCCGCACCGGATGGATGAGCGGGAGTATGTGCGCTATTGCACGCGCTACGCGCATATCCTGACGGTAGGCAATACGGGAGTGGCAGGTCTTCCCCAGGCCTACCGGGTAAAAATGATGCGGGACGTACTGGATGAGTTTTACAAGATCGAACAATCGGCGTCCGGGTTCATGAAAGAGGAGGAGCCTGAACGGAAAAGAGAATAATTCGATCAAGAGAAAGGAATGGGCGTGAGGTATGTTAAAGTAGCCTGTTCCATGTAATGGCCGGATACGCATTGGACTGGAGGAAGGGAGAGCAAGGGATGGATGTGCGTATCCGGCTTTTGATGAAAGGTTGCCGTTTTTGGGATCGTATTTAATTAGTAAATGAAGAAGTTATTGTGGATTTCATGCCTTTGCCTTGCGATGGCTCTGTTTGTATCGTTTAAACCACGATATACGATATCGCTTTTGCAGTTCAATATATGGCAGGAAGGTACGGTTGTTTCTGGAGGTTTTGATACCGTTGCTGATGAAATTGCCAAGGCGGATGCCGATTTTGTGACCTTGAGCGAAGTGCGCAATTACAAGGACACCCGATTTTGTGACCGGATTGTGGAAAAACTACGAGAGAAGGGGAAAACCTATTACTCATTTTATTCCAACGATTCCGGAATTTTGAGCAAGTACCCGATCAAGGAATCTTCAACGGTTTACCCTCTCAAGAACGATCAGGGATCGATTTATAAGGCGGTTGTGGACGTGAATGGCCGGGAGTTTGCCGTCTATACGGCTCATCTTGATTATCGTCACTGTGCTTCCTACCTGCCGCGCGGTTATTCCGGGACGGATTGGCACCGGTTGCCGGAAGCTGTCAAGGATGTGGATGCCGTGCTGAAGGATAACCGGGATTCGCAGCGGAGTATAGCTATTGCCAAGTTTCTGGAAGAAGCAGCCAAAGACAAGGCTATGGGACGCATTGTCCTATTGGGGGGAGATTTCAATGAACCATCCCATTTGGATTGGACGGAGAGTACGGCCCGTTTGTTTGACCACAATGGTCTTGTCATACCGTGGGATGTAACGGTTGCTCTGGAGAAAGCGGGATTCATGGATGCCTACCGAGAAAAGTATCCCAATCCCGTGACACATCCCGGCTTCACGTTTCCGACGGATTGTCCGGGGGTTCCTCTTCAGAAACTGGCTTGGTCTCCCAGTGCTGATGACCGGGAACGTATTGACTACGTTTTTTATCTTCCGGAACAGAAATTATCATTGAGCAAGATTCATATGATTGGTCCCAGCGGAATGGTGTGCCGCAATCAGCGGATTCCTGCCGATACCAAAGATCCGGTAGAAAAACCTTCCAATCTGCAAAAATGGCCAACGGACCATCGCGCCCTGTACGCCGAATTTGCCTATTAGACAATTTTTTTGGAATAGCAGCAGTGGATTATAAGAACAGCCGTCTCCGTTGCAAAACGGAGACGGCTGTTCGAATATATCGTTACGATAAGGTGGAGAATTGGAAGTGCATCCAATCGTAGTCGCGTTCTCGTCCGAGGGAGATTCCTCCTTCACTTTCGACGATCTTCCAGAATGTGTCGTATTCCGGAGAGGAAAACCTGGCCTTGGGGGCGTGGGTGTTGAGTCCGTTGTGGTCGGGATCCAGATCGATAGCTATCCCAAAAGCATGCATGGAGAGGGATTTTCCTCCGACGATGGCGCGATTGGAGTAGCAACCTCCGTAGAGATCCAACCCCAGAGCTGAGATTCTATCTATGCCGTAGGCATCTTTCGTTTGTTGGAAGATGCTGGTGATGGCATCGGCAACCTGTTCGTGACAGGTGATTTTTTCTACACTGGTTCCGGTGTCCCAGGAGAGTTTTAGCGGGTAGGGTACACGAATGGTGACGAGGTGGGTTCCCGGTTGTCCGAAGATGGATTTGCCGGAGCGAACTTCGGCTTGGGTAGGCCAGTGGCGGGAGGGAGATTCGAGGTTGAGGGCTTCTGCGACGGCATGGAGGGTTTTGTCTCCGGGAATTCCGTCGGCATCAAGTCCGAGGTCGGTTTGGATATCGTTCCAGTTTCCCTGGGGGAGATCGAGGATTTTTGCGATGGCTTCCGCAGTCTTAGGACCGGGTATGCCATCGGCATTAATGCCGAGTTGGCGTTGTATGGTTCTCCAATTCATGAGTATATGCTGTAATGGTTGTGTGGTGGAAATATTCCCCGATTGAGTTGGGAATTGGTTTCCTTTCCTGTGAATATATCAAACATTGTGAAAAATCGGGACAAAAGTCGAGGAAGGAGAATATGTGCCCGGATTTGTTTCTTCATGGAGAATGAGTTATTGCCGGCGGAACGGTGCCGAATATTTCCTTGGGAAACGAAAGAGAATGGCCAGGATCGCAAAGGCCCCCATGACGAATGGATAGTACAGGTAGCGCATAATACCGACGGGGGAAATACCGGATAGACCAGTAGCCATGAGGAGTTGCGCTCCATAGGGAATAAGGGCCTGGGTCAGGCAGGAGAAGGTATCCAGCAAACTAGCGCTTTTGCTGGGATTGATACGGAATTTTTCCGAAATGTCTTTGGTGATAGAGCCTACGGTGATGATGGCTATCGTGTTATTGGCGGTGCAGAGGTTACAAAGACAGACGATGGCGGCGATGCATCCTTCGGCTCCGCGGCGTCCGCGAATTCGGCTTGTGAGTTTGTCAATGATGTAAGTGATGCCTCCGTTGAGACGGATCATTTCCAACATTCCTCCAGCCATGAGAGTGACGATGATGAGTTCTCCCATATCGGCGATGCCTTTGCCCATGGCGTTGATCCAAATCAGGGGCATGCATGACTGCGTAGCTGCTCCAATGATGCCCGTAGCGGCGATTCCGATGGCCAGGACGGCGAAGACGTTGATGCCCGCAATAGCCATTCCGAGGACGATCAAGTAGGGGAGGACTTTGATCCATTCCACTTGAGAGACGGGAACGACATGGCCCATTCCGGTGCCTTCATAAATGTAGAAAAGGGTGACGAGGAGAGCTGCCGGAATGACGATCAGGCTGTTGGCTTTGAATTTGTCGCTCATGGCGCATCCCTGGGTTCGTGTGGCGGCAATGGTGGTATCGGAAATGAAGGAGAGGTTATCGCCAAAGAAGGCTCCTCCTACGACAATGCCTACCATGAAGGGAAGGGGAATCCCGGATTTTTCTGCGATGCCGATAGCAACCGGAGTCAGGGCTACGATGGTTCCTACCGAGGTTCCTACGGAAAGGGAGATAAAACATGCGGCGATGAAAATACCAGCCATGAGCAGATTGTCCGGCAGGATGAAGAGGGCCAGGTTGACGGTGGCGTCAATGGATCCCATGGCCTTGGCCGATTGGGCGAAGGCTCCGGCAAGGATGAAAATCCAGATCATCATCAGGATGTTCCTGTTGGCCGTTCCGGCGGAGAAATAGTCGATTTTCCGCGAGAGGGACATTCCCTTGGTGATGACGATGCTCCAGGCACTGGCTAGCAGGAAGGCGACGGCTATCGGTACCTTATAGAAATCCTGGGCGATAAGAGCTATCAGAAGGTAGAAACCGGTGAAAACAAAGAGGGGACTGAGTGCCCAGAGGCTTGGCTTGGGTGAGGGGGGATCCTGGAGCGAAGATTGAGTCATGGGAAGGAACGAATGAGAACGAAGGAATGCGCTGGGAGATTATAAATGATGATATTTCCCTTGTCTGTCATGATTTTTTAATTCCTTGTCCCGTGCCCGAATGTCCCCAATGCCAGTTCCGGCAGCAATGTTGATTTCATCAAGGGACAAAACTTTTTCTTTTTCCTTGGAAGCGAGTTGTACAATCGTCTTTTGGAAGGTTGATTATTTCATTACTCTGCGAGAACGCTCATGTTAATCCGGTATGTATTCGCCGGAAGCGATGGCCCACAAGTAAAAGGAAGCGATCGAACAGAACGGGGAATAAAGCTCTTGGAAAGCCATAAAGCATTTTTTATCCAATTCTTCCCGGTGGTGGAGGAGTGTCAATCCTTTCCGAATCCCGAAATCTCCCCAGCTGAGAACATTCGGACGCTGGAGAGAAAAAATCATCAACATTTCAGCAGTCCAGGGACCGACTCCGGGCATGGATGTGAGGGTACGCAGGAGTTCTGCATCATTCATGAGAAGGAGGGCTTCCCTTGTAATGGCTTTTTCGGCGAAGGCAGCGGCGATGCGATGGATGAAGGTGGCTTTGCGAAGTGACATGCCGCAGGATTTCAACTCTTCCGGAGAATGGGCAAGAATGGCTGGAGAGGTGACGGTTCCCCCGATGAAGTCAAGAAAGCGTTTGGATACGCTGTCTGCCGCTTTGCCGGATATTTGCTGGGCGATGATAGAGAAGGTGAGTGCGGTAAGGGGATCCGGGGTGAGCTTTCTTTTGATGATTCCGAGAGAGGCGATGGCATGAGCCATGCGAGGATCTCTTGATGAAAGATGGTCGGTTTCCCTGGTTCCGTATTCAAAATAATTCATGAGCTTCGAGAGAGAGAAGTTGCCGTTTGATCGGGAGCCCGCCCGAGTAGCCTACGAGACTGCCATTGGTACCGATGACTCTGTGGCAGGGGATGATGATGGGGATGGGATTGCGTCCATTGGCCATACCGACGGCTCGGACGGCGCGAGGGTTTCCTATGGCGGTGGCAATGGTTTTATAAGAAACGGTTGTGCCGTAGGGAATGTTCCTGAGTTCTTGCCAGACGCAGAGCATGAAGGGAGTGCCCACTGGCGACAGAGGAATTGAGAAATCCGTTAGTTTTCCGGCGAAATACTCGCCAAGCTGGCGGCATGCTTCCTGAAGGATTGGCGATGATGATGCGGATACGATGGGAACGGTCGGATGTGTCGCTGCTCTGCCGGGCAGGAGGATACGGGAAATGGCTCCTCCGGTTTCTTCAATAAGAAGGCGTCCCAGGGGAGATGTCAGTTCGGCGATCATGGTGCTTGCAGAGAGTTATTCCCGGGTGGAGACGACACGTCCCCGGGCAGTTCTCATACTCGGTTCCTGTTCGGCGTCGCATGGGGCCGGCTGTTCTTCGGCAGATTCACTGGTCTGGAATGACGGAACAAAGGAGAGGAAACCTGCCAGCAGAGGAAGCAATGTAGCCAAAGGGGAGGGGATGGCCATGAGGATGGCAATAGCCAGTCCCTTGGCAAAGGCGGTCATGAAGCGGTCTCTGCCGCTGAACCACTGCCAGAGAAAGGCGATGGTTCCTATAAGTATGGAGACGAAGATGGAGATGATGAGGAAGAATCCCCCCGTGCCGGCTTCCCCTCCGGAGAGGAGGATATCGGTTGCTAGAATGAGGATGACCAGTCCTGGGGCAAGACCGAATCGGGAAAGGGTTTTCCTGTGGGTGGGGATGGATGCGGTGTTCATTGCCGTATAACGATTGCCGACAGAATGACGGCATTGTCTATTGGACAGGTTTCGGCTCTTTTCCGTTCAGCTCTGGCGGAGTTTCTTCTTGTCCAGAAAGTGCAGGGCAAGAGCAGCCAGGATGAGAGCCGACTCTACATAGTAAAAGAGGTACAGGGCTGACTTGGCATCGGAGAAGCCGTAGGAATGAAGGCCGACTCCCATGGTGTTGACTCCCCACCATGCGAAAGCGATGATGATGCCTCCGATCATGTTGCCCAGGTGGAGGCCGAAACTCTTGATATATCCCCCGGTTCGGGCGTGGAGAATAATCAATTGCCACAAGACGATCATCAGAGCTCCGTTTTCTTTAGGATCCCAGCCCCAGAACCGTCCCCAGGCTTCATTGCCCCAGATACCCCCGAAAACGGTACCGATCAGGTTGAAGAGGAGGGAGAAGGCGAGTGCTCCGTATGCCATGCGGGTGAGTATTCTGGATGTGTTCTCGGTGAGCAACCCCATGGGTTTGGAGAAGACGGCAACATGAGAAATGATGGCTGCCAGAAGCCCGGCGGCATACCCGAGGACGATAGTGATGACGTGTGTGGAGAGCAGGAAGTTGGAACGGAGGACGGCTACTAGCGGATCCATGTGGTCGGCTGCCTGGCCCGACTCGTAGAGGATGCCCATCTGGCAGGCGAGACCTCCCAGGACGAGTCCGGTGGCTAGGATGATGCCGCGTTTGCTGTAAGCTTCCATGACGAGGGAGACGATGACTCCGGCACAGGCGATGAAGGCGATTGTCTCATAGGTGTTGCCGACCGGGGAACGCAGGGTGATAGTGCTGCGGATGATCATGGAGACGAGCAGAACGATGGCTCCTGCCGCTCCCAGAAACCAGGCTCCATGGAGGCCATTACCGAAGACGAGCTTGTAAATCCTTGCTCCGAGTCCCTGTTTCCCCTGATCGGGAGATGGCAGGAGGCTGCCGATAATCAGCAGGATGAATCCGGCGACAAAAAAGGCTAGGGCCGTGTAGAGGGGATCCATGTTGTAGTAAATCAACTCGCGGTCAAGGCGGTTGCGGTAGCTGACGGAGGCAGCCGTGTTGTTGGCGACCAGGGTGGAGAGGAAGATTTGTTCTGCTTCATGCGTGAAGTCTTTGTCGTTATTGATTGCTCCCTTTCTTGCCTTGATTGCGCAGGAGGTAAAATTGGAGGCTTGCAATTTACTGGGGAAAGACGTCCAGTTGCCATTGATGCGATGGTACCACCTCGGGAAACCCGGGGCGTTCATCCTTTCGGGATCCTGCAGAGCTATGACGGGCATGAACATCCACAGTTCCATTTGGCGGAGGTTCTGGGCCAGACCGGATATTTCGCGGCCGGTGGCATCGGTCATTTGCTGGGAGGCAATGCGGTTGGCATGGGCGTAGATCGTTTCCTTCAGAGGTTCCAATTGCTGGAAGGTATATTGCTTCCTTTTATCCGGCATAGGGGGGAGGCCCAGGCGGGTGACGGTTTCTTCCCGATTGATGAGGAAGACGGGCATTTGAGAAGCAAATTCCGGGCGGAGCATGCAATCCAGTGCCCATTCCTCAGGGGAGAGTGTGATTTTTTTCCCGTTGGAGCGGAAGGAAACGCTCTTTTTTCCGTGGGTTCTCAGGAGGTTGAAGCCGGCATAGGTCGAGAAGGGTTTGATTCGCCCTCCATCTTCTACGGCGATTCCCGCAGCTGCTTCTTTCATTTCTTGGGACCAGGGAATATAGTGGTCGATATCGACTATGCGGACGGCAGGCCGGGCAGCCATCATGCCGATGGCAAAGACGGCCAGAATCCCCAGAACGATTGAGGTAAAGAGTAGTTTTTTCCTGCGTCCTCGCCCGTGGTCGGAGGATACAGGGAGGGGAGTGGCTTCTCCGGTTTTTTCTTCCTGTTTCGGAGAGATTCTTGCATTTTTATTTTTCAGGTATTTGGCAAACATCATCCCGTAATACAGGAGGAGGCCGAGAGTGATGATGTAGGAAGCCCATTTGGGACCTTGTTCCAGAGGATTGTGGGAGGCGCGCAGGATCGAAGTCATTTCTCCTCCATTGTTTCCCCAGCTCATTTGATAGAGAGTCCACCCGTGGATGCGGAAGGGCTCGTTCATGCGGATATGGATATGGTCCGCATCGGTGATCCTGTAGTCTTTGTCGGTGATACTGATGACGGATTCGTAGGATTTCGGTTTCTGGGTACCGGGATAGAATTCCGGCGTGAAACGGTGCAGCATGATGCCGAAATCCATTTCCGGGTAGTATTTGCATTGTCCCGGGGTGAGTGGGATTTCTTCGATGACCTGGGTTTGCCAATTACCCAGGGCGACGCAAGCCAGCAGAACGGCGATACCGGCATGTGCCAGCATGAGTCCCCAGCGGGAAAAGTTTTTGCGAAGCTGGATGATGCCGCCGATGACCAGGTTGATGAGTAAAAGAATGCAGGTGATCAACATTCCTGGCAGAGGAATGCCGAATGTGTTGCTGTTACCTAAGGGGATGATGACGAACAGTGAACTGAAGAAAGAATCTGCCGCCAGTTCAGGCATGGTGCCTCCGGCATAGGATGCCTGGTAAATTGTTCCGTAAAACGTCAAAACCAATAGAATGCCCATCAGGATGATGCCGGTGAGCAACGAGCCGGACAGGCGCATAAGGAAAGCGGAGATCTTTTTGAGGGCTGAGTCTGGAGATGGCGTTTCTTGTTCAGACATGGAGGGAAGGTACACAGTTGAACCGGGAAGGGCAAGAAAGGAACTCTCGGGTTTGGTGAATTTGCCCGGAGGGTAACCGGGATGGAAATGAGGTAAAAGAAACCCGCACCGCCGGGGAGCGCTACGGGTTTCGCAGAGAAAATAATGACGGAAATCTTTAGAAATTATCAGCCAGAAGTTCAAAGAATGCCTGGGGATGTTTACATGCCGGGCAAAGCTTGGGGGCTTCGGTTGCTTTTTCGATGTAACCGCAATTGCGGCATTTCCACCAAACTTCACCGTCTTTGAGGAAGACAGTACCGTCTTTGATGTTTTGGGCGAGCTGGAGGTAGCGGTCTTCGTGATGTTTTTCCACGGTAGCGATGCGGCGGAAGGATTCTGCTATGGCGGGGAAGCCTTCCTGTTCGGCTACGTCGGCCATGGCAGGATACATGTCCGACCATTCTTCGTGTTCTCCTTCAGCGGCGGCGAGCAGGCAGGCGACGGTATCTTTCAATTCAATGGAAGAGGCGGTTGTCATGATGTCCGCACA
Organism: Akkermansia sp. N21169; assembly: GCF_029854675.1. Classification (NCBI taxonomy): domain Bacteria; kingdom Pseudomonadati; phylum Verrucomicrobiota; class Verrucomicrobiia; order Verrucomicrobiales; family Akkermansiaceae; genus Akkermansia; species Akkermansia sp. N21169. Next base: position 19,890 of record NZ_JARWNC010000030.1, read on the forward strand.
GGCGTTTTTAAGGTATTTGAAAAAGACCTTGGCGTGTTCTTTTTCATTGTCGGCTGTTTCCGTGAAGATTGCCGAGATTTGTTCGTAACCTTCCTTCTTGGCTACGCTGGCAAAGTAAGTATAGCGCATGCGAGCCTGGGATTCTCCGACAAATGCCTTCAGGAGGTTCTTTTCTGTTTCTGTTCCTTTGAGTTCTTTCATGATTACAGGTGGGTTAGGTTATGGGGGTAAATTATCACTCTTGATGATGAAGACAAGAATTATTCTAAATTATTTTTTCCAATGAAAATCAAATTATTGCTGTGTCAGGCGTAGTTTCTCCGGAGGAGGACGAAGTAGAAGAAGGTGATCAAAATGGCGTCGATTCCGATTAGAATCATGATAAAGAGCGATCTGATTCCATGGATGGAGTTCTTTTGAAGGATGGTGTAGGGATGGCTTTCGATTTGAGTGACGATGGCTTGAAGTTCGTCGTGTTTTTTGTTGCGTTTGTTCGTCAGATCCTGAATTGCCTGGGTGTAGTTTTTGTTGAGAGCCCCGAAGGATGGGTTTTTGGCGAGCAGCTTGCGATAGTAGTTTGAGGAAATGAGGCCTTGCTCGTTGAGAGAGGATTCGGAAATTTGGGTGAGAAGCTGATCAAGCGTGGATTTCTCATCAAGAGCGTTTTGTTCGACTGCCTCGAATTTCTTTTTGAGATTCAGATTTGCTTGCAGGATTTGTTCATTTTTTTTATCGACCGTTTTTTTGAGCTGATTTAGCTTTGCTTCAAGAACATTACGTGCGGCGAGTTCCTTGCCTAGGTCGGGGTGTGAAGAGTAGTAACTGCCAAGTTTGTTGCGTTCGGTGATAATGGTGTTGTCCAGCCGGGTGGTGTTGTTGATGATGGCGTCTTCGTTTTTTTGAATGGTTTTGTTAGTTTGTTCCCGGACCAGATTGAGGTGAGCGTCGATTGATTCGATTCGTTGTTTGATGGTTAATGTTTGCCCGGCAATGTCTTTTTCTTGCAATAGAGTGAGGGTAAATGATTCTGATGGGTTCAAAGCGGAGCTTTTTTTCAGTTGGTCGGCAACTTTACCGATTTTTTCAACGTATTGTTTGTCAATGTCGAGAAGGCGGTTTTGAATATCCGAGATTTCTGCTTTCAATTTTTCCCGCGTAACTTGTTTGGGGGCGCAATCTCTTTGGAAACTGGTGAATTCGTCACTTTGCTCTTCATAGGCCAGACCAGCGTAATAAAGTCCGACGGTGGCTCCGGCAGTAAGGATCAGGAATAGAATAAACCTCATGATGTTCCAATGGTGATAGCAACATACTGGGGCAGATTGCCCGGAAGTGCAAGATAATCGCATAGGAAATATGCCCGGAAGACAGGAATCCAAGCGGGATTTCATGTCATTTTCACGGATGTGGCAAGATCGTGCAGGCACGGGACGGAAAATGTGCTACAGTCCGTCGGGTTCTCTGGAGAGGAACGTTCTTTTTTTCGTGGAATTAGAATTTGTTTTTATTTAAACTTATTTAATATTAGTATTTTATGGAAAACTCAAGGAGAATGTGGGCACATGCTGCCGCTTTGATGACCATTTTTATTTGGGGGACGACATTTGTGTCTACCAAGGTGTTGTTGAGAGATTTTTCTCCCTTGGAGATTTTGTTGACCCGCTTTGTCATCGGATATGTTTTCCTCCAGATGATTTATAGAAAAAAAATCGTATGGGAAAGGCCGTCGCGGGAGATCTTTTACGTTTTGGCCGGATTGTGTGGCGTGACTCTGTATTTCCTGCTGGAAAATATAGCGTTGACGTACACGCTGGCATCGAATGTGGGCGTAGTCGTATGTGTATCTCCGTTTCTAACGGCTATTCTGGCATCCGTGTTTCTGAAAGGGGAGAAGCAGGGGGGATTGTTTTATGTGGGGTTTGCCGTAGCGATTTCCGGCATTGCCATGATGAGTTTTAGTGGTAACAGACTGGTAGAGGTCAATCCATTGGGGGACTTTCTAGCTCTCCTGGCTGCTCTGGTTTGGTCTTTGTATTCTATTCTGATGAAGGTAATTTCCCGCTTTCAGAGCGATATGGTGGCGGCAACGCGCCGGATTTTTTTCTACGGGATCGTGTTGATGTTGCCGGTTTTGTGGTTGGTGGACGAACCGTGGTCATGGGTAGCGTTCGAGAAGCCGGTTAACTGGATCAATATCCTCTATCTGGGGCTCGGGGCGTCGGCCATTTGTTTTGTCTCCTGGAACTGGACCTTGCGGATACTGGGAGCAGTCAAGGTGAGTGTCTATATCTATTTGGTGCCGGTGATTACGGTGATGTCTTCGGCCTTGATTTTGGGTGAGCCTCTGACATGGATGTCCATTTCGGGAACTTTGCTGACGCTGGCCGGACTGGTCATGTCCGGTAGGAAACCGCGAGGACGGAAAGCCTGATTGCTTGCGGCATTTGGGAAAAGACGCTCTAATTGGAGATACGCTCCAGGGGGGCTTCTTTGGAGGAAAGGAGGATGCGCAATGAGTTGCGGTCAATTTTTCCCATGGGATTGCGCGGTACATCCATGACGGCTAGCCTGGAGAGACGTTGGAAGCCCGGGGCGAATGTATTCCATTGGTCGGCAGCTTTGCGCAGGGCGGCAGCATCGGGATGGCAGGCAACCAGCATGGCGCCGCGACGCGAACAGGGAAGGGATTCCACGACGACTCCCGGACACATGCCGGACATGGAGAGTTCCAGTGCATCGGGATCGACGAGTTCTCCCAGGATCTTGACCAGCCGGTCGGCGCGACGGACAAAGGTCAATGTGTTGCCGTGGATTTCTACGATGTCGTTGTTGGTCCACCATTCTCGTGGAGAAATGGTTCTCAGAGAAAAACCGCCCATGCGGTTTTCTGTGACGACGCCGAAGAAGCGCCCTTCTCCCCGCAGGGAGAGACGTCCGTCCTCGGATTCGCGGACTTCCCAATGAGGCAGAATGGTGAGACGGTCGGTATGAAAAGGATCTGATGGTGAAGCGGTAGCAATTTGGGAACCGGCTTCCGTCATTCCGTAGCTTTGGACAACGGGCCATCCCAGTTCACGTGCCCGGAGACCATTGGCCTGCGACAGGGAGCCACCTCCAACAAGGACGCATGCCAATCCCGGAGGGGCGGTGATACCGTCCTGGACAATATCTACAACCTGAGTGGGCACAAGGGAGGTCCATGCAGCTCCGCATTGTCCAAGGAAATCAGTGTAGTCCCGAGCATTCCATTTACCTGTATAGGCGTGGACGTGGGTGCCGGCTATGGCGGCCCGGATGTATGTCATGGCTCCGCCGACATGCCAGGCAGGAAGCGGACAACACCAGTCTCCGTGGTCGGCTCCCATGTGTTGAATGGCTCCAAGCGCATTACATTCAAGAGCATCCCTGGTGAACAGAATAGCTTTCGGAGAACCGCCGGACGAACCGGATGTCGCAAAGGCGATGCAGCCGGGGGGGATTTCACCAATGAGAAAATCGGCAACGCTGTCTGCCCAAGGACGCATATGGGGGGCTGAGGCAAAAAAAGGACGAGGGGAATCCGCGTCCGGAAGTGGCCATGGAAAAATGCGATCCTGGGCAAGCATAGCTTGAAGGGAAGGGTATCAGTGATCCAGACCTGTTTTTCGGAGGGAATGCCAGCGTTCTTCCATTCTGGGGCGCAAGGTTTGTTCGATCCAGGCGTAGGCGGCTTCCAAACCGTCGGATTTGAAGATACGACCAATCTGGGCTTCGACGCCGGTGGGGTTGCCTGTCCGGCGAAGGAATTCGTTACTGGTAAATTCGATGAAGAGTTTGCCGTTGATCTTATGTTCTTCGGAGAGGATCCATTCCCTGACGTAAAGTGCGAGGATGGCGTCGCCAACCCATGCTTCCACTCTCAGACGCTCTTCCGTAGCTTTGTCAATGTGATGGTAAAGGGTATTGTCGGCAGTCATACGCAGGAAGTAAGGAGGTTAGGTTGAAGATAAATAGGCTGAAGGAGAAGAATCATCCTGGCGATGGAAGTGGAACCGATTCCGAATGAAACGGACAATAGGACTTATGCCAGGGATCCGGACTGAGCCCCCGTGAAATTAGGCTGGGGAAGGCTTTCCGGAACACTAGTCGGCTGGGGTGCCGGTGGTGGGGTATTCTGAGGAGATTGCGGTTGGGATTCCGGGCTGGTGGGCAGTGTCGGAAGCGTGCTTGGATTCGGCGAAGCGGGAGTAGGGGAGAAGTTGGGGATGACGGATTTCTGTACCGGATTGCGGGGCTCTATCTTGTTGCGCAGAGCAGCTTCCGATTCCGAGTTCCAATAGCCGGAGTCCAGTTCGATATAGATGTTGGAGTAGGGAAGCGCAGTTGTTGTTTTGATGACCAGGACATTGAATTGCTTGGTAGCATCTTCGATCTGACCGTTGATGATTTTACTGGGCAATTCGAAGTACATGCGCCCGGGAAGCATTTTATACACCTGGTTGCGGTATTTTTTGATGCCGGGGGCATAATCTTCCTCAATGCTGCGGAGCTCGGAACAGATCATGATGCGAGGCTGGACATGGCCTTCCGCCTCAATGGTGTCAAGTACCTGGCTGAAAACGACGTCGGATGGCTGGGTTGCCAGCAGTGTGATTACTCCGGTACCCATGTAGGCCGGATAGGAGGATTCCGCGATGACGACCCAGTTGCGCGCTCCCATCAAAGCAAGGTTGTCCGTAAGCTGAGCCTGCCAGACTTCGTCACCATACATGGGCGACTGGCAACCGGACTGGCTCAGCCCAATAAGGAGGCATACGACAACTGTCTTGATGGGTGACATGAATCTACGTAGGGAGAACTGGCTTTCGCATCTTCGCGTGTATATTCCGGAATTCCCTTATTGCGACATGGGAGACCGTTAGATATCCATATGCCTGGAACGGGCTTCCCGGTCTTGGGCTGTTCCCGTTCCCGGAGTCGTGGCGAACGGCCCTCCGGCAAGCGGTGCTTCTTCGGCGAAGGCAACGCCGGGGGTTTCGACGGGAATTCCCTGAACGGGGAAATCCTTGCGAAGAGGGTGATAGGGATATCCGTCCCACATGAGGATGCGGCGAAGGTCGGGATGGCCTTCGAAAGGAATACCCATGAGATCCCAGATTTCGCGTTCCTGCCAGTTGGCACCGCCATACAGATCCGTGACGGTGGGGATGGATTCTCCTTCGTTGACGCGGACCTTAAAGGTAACATTGACTCCTTTTTCAGCCTGGGAAACGGTGTAGAGGACTTCAAAGCGCGGATCGGAGCCGAAGTTGTCAACCGAGCAGAGATTGACCAGGATATCGAATCCCAGGGCTTCACGGATCCAGCGGAGGGCTTCGTGGATGTCGGCGGCGCCAATGACCAGCGTCTCATCGCCCCGGAAGGAAACACGGTCAAGGATAACCTTGCCGAAATGGGCGACGATCTGGTCGGCTGCTTGCGTCTGGGCGGCTTGGATCTGTTGCATGGACATGAGTGAGAAAACGGATGTAAATTGTATAAGGAAAGGGAGGAAATTACTGAATCGGGAAGGAGGGCGCAGCCGGCTTGGGGGCGTTGGCGGGCTTGGGTTCCGATTTGACGAATAGTTCCTTGGCGGGTTTTTCCGTGGTGATCTTCTTCTGGAGTGTGATCAGGGCTTCAAGCAGTGCTTCCGGGCGGGGCGGGCAACCCGAGATGTACACATCGACAGGCAATAGCTTGTCAATCCCCTGAAGTACGGAGTAGGAACGGAACATTCCTCCGGTGGAAGCACAGGCCCCCATGGCGATGCACCATTTGGGCTCCGGCATCTGATCCCAGATGCGGCGGACGGCAAGAGCCATTTTGTAGGTGACCGTTCCGGCCACAATCATGACGTCGGCTTGCCGAGGGGAGAAACGGAGTACTTCCGATCCGAATCGGGAAATGTCGAATCGGGATGCCGCTGTTGCCATCAATTCAATGGCACAGCAGGAAAGCCCCATGGGCATAGGCCATAAAGAGTTTTTATGCAACCAGTTAAGTGCTGCGTCAATGGTGGTGAAGACGAAATTGCCATCGGCATTTGAATCCAGACATCCGGTTTCCTGCGAGGTGGTGGTATCTTGTGAGCCCATAGGATAGATAAAACTGCTTGCAGTGAGATTAGCGACCTGTCCGCATCTCTCAAGCCTTAAATATCATTTGATGCCAGATAAGTCTTTTTTGTGTCACGGAGAGGAAGATTACAGGATTCTTCATCTCTCTACGCGCGCGATTATGAAAAATTTCCTGTGTTTGGGTCATTTACAGATTGACATTTCATGATCTCGTTAGCAATCTCTCCGAACCCCGTTCGCGTAGGAATTCTTTCATTGCGAAGAATGACGGCGCGTTCGCGGAGTGTAACCCAATTCGACAATATTAGCGACATGTCAACCAATTCCTGCGCGTCAAGCGCTTCCCCTGACAAGATTGTATATACCTTTGGCGGAGGGACTGCCGAAGGTAACTCCAGCATGAAAAACCTGCTCGGTGGCAAAGGTGCCAACCTTGCTGAAATGGCCGGTATCGGTTTGCCCGTGCCTCCCGGATTTACCATTACGACGGAAGTTTGTACGTATTACTACGACAACGGGTGCACTTATCCCGCAACCATGGAAGCCGACATCAAGGCTGGTATTGCCAACATGGAGGCTATCATGGGCACCAAGTTCGGCGATACGGAAAACATGCCCCTTCTCGTGGCTGTCCGTTCCGGAGCTCGCGAATCCATGCCCGGCATGATGGATACGATTCTGAATCTCGGCCTGAATGACAAGAGTGTTGCAGCCCTTGCCAAGGCTACCGGCAATCCCCGTTTCGCTTGGGACTGCTACCGCCGTTTTGTTCAGATGTACGGCGACGTCGTTCTCGGAGTGCAGAAAGCCCCCGGAGAAGATCATGACCCCTTTGAAGCCGCCATTGCCCAAATCAAGGTAGAACGCCATGGCAAAGCCGAAATCGAAGATACGAAACTGACTGCCGACGACCTGAAGGAACTCGTTGCCCGTTTCAAGAAACTCGTCAAGGACAGCGTGGGCAAGGAATTCCCGGAATGCCCGTGGGAACAGCTGCAGGGCGCCATCGGTGCCGTATTCAGCTCCTGGAACAATGACCGGGCTATCGTTTACCGCCGCAAGTACAATATTCCTTCCGAATGGGGTACCGCCGTCAATGTACAGGCCATGGTGTTCGGCAACACGGGTGAAGAATCCGGTTCCGGCGTCGCCTTCACGCGTAACCCGGCTACAGGCGAGAAGGAATTCTACGGTGAATTCCTCATGAACGCGCAGGGCGAAGACGTGGTGGCCGGTGTCCGTACTCCCGCTCCCGTTGCCGAATTGGCCAAGGTGATGCCCGAAGCCCATACGGAACTGATGCGTATCCGTGCCGTCCTCGAAGAACATTTCAAGGATATGCAGGACTTCGAATTCACCATTCAGAACCGTGAAGTTTTCATGTTGCAAACCCGTAACGGCAAACGTACTGGTGTTGCAGCTTTCCGCATCGCCTGCGAATTGGTGGAAGAAGGCCTCATCGACTGGAAGACGGCAGTCCGTCGCGTCCCCGCCGACCAGGTTGACCAGCTTCTGACCCCCGTGTTTAACCGGGAAGCCCTTAAGGAAGCAAAAGTGATTGCCTCCGGTTTGCCCGCAGGCCCCGGTGCTGCTGCCGGTAGGTTTTACCTGAACGCCGAACGTGCCGTTGACGCGGCCGAACGTGGTGAAAAGGTTCTTCTTGTCCGCATGGAAACTTCTCCGGAAGACCTTCGCGGCATGATCGCCGCAGAAGGCATCCTGACTGCCCGAGGCGGTGTTTCCTCCCACGCTGCCCTTGTCGCCCGCCAGATGGGCAAAGTGTGCGTTTGCGGTGCCGATGCCCTGCAAATCGACTACGTCGCCCGTACGATGACGGTTGATGGAGTCACCTACGACGAAGGCGACTACCTCTCCATCGACGGTAACACAGGTTGCGTTTTCGCCGGCAAGGTGGAAACATCTCCCTCTGAGATCATTCAGGTGCTCATTCGCAAGACGATGAAACCGGAAGACAGCCGTGTGTACCAGAATTTCGCCAAACTGATGGAATGGTGCGACGCATGCACCAAGATGAAGGTTCGCACGAATGCCGACTCTCCGAAGCAGGCCCAGACAGCTATTGCTTTCGGTGCCGTTGGCATTGGTCTCTGCCGCACGGAGCACATGTTCTTCGAAGGCGACCGCATCGACTTCATGCGTGAAATGATCCTTTCCGCCGGAGTGAGCGCCCGTGAAGCCGCCGTGAACAAGCTGCTTCCCTTCCAGAAAGCAGACTTCAAGGGAATCTTCAAGGCACTCAAGGGATTACCCGCTACCATCCGCCTTCTCGACCCGCCTCTGCACGAATTCCTTCCCCAGACGAAGGAGCAGCAGCTCGACTTGTCTGAAAAGATCGGTATGCCCGTGGAAGTAATCATGCGCCGTGTGTCGGAATTGCACGAATTCAATCCGATGCTCGGCCACCGCGGTTGCCGTCTCGGCATCTCCTTCCCGGAAGTGACGAGAATGCAGGCCCGCGCCATCCTTGAAGCCGCTGTAGAAGTGACTGAAGAAGAAGGCTACGATGTTATTCCCGAAATCATGGTGCCTCTCGTCGGCTTCAAGAAGGAACTCGACATCCAGAAGGCCATTATCGACGAAGTCGCCAAGAAGGTGTTCGAAGAGAAGGGCAAGGGCGTGACCTACCATGTCGGTACAATGATCGAAATCCCCCGTGCCGCCGTAACGGCTGATGAAATCGCCAAGACTGCCGAATTCTTCTCCTTCGGGACGAACGACCTGACGCAGACCGGTCTGGGGATGAGCCGTGACGACTCCGGTTCTTTCCTCGGCAGGTATGGAGATCTGGAAATCATCAAGAAAAACGTTTTCGCCTCCATCGATCAGGAAGGCGTTGGCAAGTTGATGGAAATCGCCTGCGAACTCGGACGCAAGACCAACCCCGATATCAAGTTGGGCATTTGCGGTGAACACGGTGGAGACCCCGCTTCTGTCAAGTTCTGCAACAAGTTGAAACTGAACTACGTGAGCTGCTCTCCGTATCGCGTGCCGACGGCTCGCCTTGCCGCTGCCCAGGCTGCCCTTGAGCAGGACGCCTGATCAACACCCCTCTGAGGCAGCGGGAGGGAGTTCTTCCCTCCTACTGCCCGATGGTTTTTTCCGAATCCCTGCGGGCTGGTAAAAGCCTGCAGGGATTTTTTTAACGAATTTTTTGTGTAAAATTTCTTGGCTTTTCCCCGAAAAAACGAATGATCCCCCTCCTCCCAGTAAGATGAACGAGAAACAGACAGGAAACATGGACCTCCTTGGAAAGCGCTCGGAAATGAAAACCATCATTTATTTGAGTATCCCCGTGTTGATTGCCAATTTGACCAACATGGGAATGGGGTGTGTGGATACGATTGTTGCCGGCAGCGCATCGTCCGTCGATATGGCCTCCGTATCGCTCGGAGCCTCCGTATTTATTCCCGTCCAATTGTTTGCCTGTGGCATCCTGATGGTGCTGGGACCGATCGTCGCCAATTACCGTGGCAGGGATGTGGCAAGGCGCAGCGGCTACGTTATGCACAACGGTCTCTGGCTTGCCTTGTTGCTGGGAGCTTGCGTAATAGGCATCGAATCCTTTGCCGGCTCGGTCTTCGATTGGATTTCGCCGGACCCGGCTATGCGCCGTATCGCAACGGGGTACTTGCACGCCATCCTGTGGGGGGCCCCGGCCAACTTGATCTTCGTTGCACTGCGCAGTTTGAACGAGGGTTCCAACATGACGCGTCCGGCCATGTTTGTAGGCATTAGCTCACTGCTGTTGAACATCCCTCTTAATTACATATTCGTTTTCGGATGGTTCGGGTTGCCGGCCATGGGGGGCTCCGGATGCGGCGCGGCAACGGCAGTCATTTACTGGTTTCAGGCACTTGCCATGTTCGGGATTGTTTATCTTCACCCGGAACACAGACTTTATCGCCGGCATATCATCGCTTTGAGGAGACCTGCGCGCGACATGTTGGGGCGCGTACTGAAAATCGGATTTCCGGTCGGGATATCCATGTTTTGCGAGGTACTCCTCTTTTGTGGTGCCTCCTTGGTACTGGCTCCTCTTGGGTACATTCAGGTAGGAAGTCATCAGGTTGCCTGTAACGTAGCCTCAATGCTATTCATGATTCCATTGTCCATTGGCCTTGCGGCTTCGATACGCGTTGCCTATCATAATGGGGCACGGGATAGGGCTGGAGCCTTGTCCGCCATTCGTTCATCCTATGCCCTGGTACTGGGAATTCTGGTCTTAAGCGCCCTGTTCATCATCTTTTTCAACAGGCAAGTTGTTATGCTGTTCAATGATGATCCTGCCATTGTAGGTACAGCATCAATGCTGCTCCTGTTGGGGGTTATCTACCAGCTGCCGGATTGTCTCCAGGTCGTGAGTGCAGGCATATTGCGTGGTTTCCGGGATACGGGAGCCATCAGCATTATTACCTTTATCTCCTACTGGATCATCGGGTTTCCGGTTGGATTCATCTTGTCGCGCACGACATGGGTGACATCCGAAATCATGGGAGCAAACGGAATTTGGATAGGATTCATATTCGGTCTTAGTGCGGCATCTATCATGTTGATATTCAGGGTTATTAAAACATGCCGGAGAGAATTTTCCCTGATGAGTGCAGAAACTCATCAATAAAATTATTCCGTTTTAATTAAAAAAATCTTGTCAAAATGAACCTATGTATGTAGCCTATCGTCCGTCCTCGCCGGAGATGGTGAGCGACAAAGAAGGTGTTACGGAGTGGTAGCTCAGTTCGGTTAGAGCGCCAGCCTGTCACGCTGGAGGTCGCGGGTTCGAGCCCCGTCCGCTTCGCCACCACCTTTTTGTCAAAATCGCCGTCCTCTCCTTATGGAGAAGGGCGGTTTTTGTTTTCGCTTCCGGGCTATATTGCTTGTGGCATTTCCTCCGGGCTTTCTGGTGATCTTATACTCTTTATTTTGGACTGTAGTGTTGACAAACCCTACCCGTGTGTGGGAAGAATATACAACTCTTCATGCTCCATTGCGAGCAATGGGGAGTTTCTGGACGATGCGAGGTTCTTTCCCTCTCGTACCGTTGTATTGCGTCTTCTGCTCCTGTCGGAAGGGATTCCGGCAGGAGTAGTTGAAGCTGATGGGGACAGGAAGAAGGAAAGACTTTTCTTGTCCTGAAAGATTTGGAAATTGACTTTTTAGCAGTGGGAGGCTATCCAATTCCGGCTATGTTGCAAGCAGGTATCGTAGGTCTCCCCAATGTCGGCAAATCCACTTTGTTCAACGCCGTTACAAGAACGCGCAAGGCCCAGGCGGCCAATTACCCCTTTTGTACGATTGATCCCAATGTCGGTATGGTAACAGTGCCGGATTCCAGGCTGGATGTGCTCTCGGAAATGTCCAAATCGGAAAAAATCGTTCCGACAGTTATCGAATTTGTTGATATTGCCGGCTTGGTCAAAGGCGCTTCCGAAGGGGCCGGCCTTGGGAACCAGTTTTTGGCCAACATCCGCGAAGTGGATGCTATTGTCCAGGTCGTGCGTTGTTTTGACAATGACGACATCATTCATGAACTGGGCTCCGTCGATCCTTTGAGAGACATTGAAATCATCAATTCCGAACTGATCCTCGCCGATATCACAGCTATGGAAAAGCGTCGTACTTCCCGTGAACGCAAGGCACGGGGAGGTGACAAAGAATCAAAAGAGGAAATCGCGTTGATTGATAAACTGCTTCCCCATCTCTACGAAGGCACTCCTGCCATCATGTTGGAGGAATCTTTGTCGGACGACGAAGTGAAGCTCCTGAAGACCTTCTGTCTTTTGTCCGGCAAAAAGAGTATCTTTGCTTGCAACGTCAATGAAGACGAACTGGCTCAGGCCATCAATGATCCGGAAGGGCATCCATACGTTTCCCGCGTCCGTCAATACGCTGCGGAGCACCACAATGCCGAAGCTATTGTCATCTCCGCCCGAATCGAGGAGGAATTGATCGACATTGATCCGGAAGAAGCGAAAGAATACCTTCTGGACCTCGGCGTCAGGGATTCCGGCGTATCCGATTTGATACGTGCCGTGTACCATCTTCTGGGACTGAGAACTTATCTCACCACAGGCGTCAAGGAAACGCGTGCCTGGACCATTCCGGCCGGTGCCAAGGCTCCCCAGGCGGCCGGTGTCATCCATACGGATTTCGAACGAGGATTCATCGCTGCGGAAATCGTTGCCTTTGACGATCTCGTTGCCTGCGGCTCCAAAGTCCACGCCAAAGAACAGGGCAAACTCCGTATCGAAGGCAAGGAATACGTTGTTCAGGACGGGGATGTCATCGAATTCCGCTTTAACGTGTGATCCGCCGGTAAGGATTATTTCTTCCTCTTTTTTCCAGGAATCATAAAAAGTTCTGGACAATCGTTCTTATCTCATATATACACCTTTCCGCCTTCAAGGCAAAGCCCACAAAAGGCAGGATAGCTCAGTGGTAGAGCAGAGGACTCATAAGCCTTTGGTCGCGAGTTCAAATCTCGCTCCTGCTACCATTTCAGAACAAAAAAATCCCTTGGAATGAATTCCAGGGGATTTTTTGTTTAGAAGGCATCCGCCGCCTTTGACGAAGAGCCAATTTACTTCGGAGACCTACTTTTGAAAAAACTGTGCGTTTGCTCTGTCGATTGCTTGGTTGCCATAGTCCATGCAGACTTTTTGTAATTTTCTTACCGGAGGCGGCGTATATATACCCGTGATACGCGATACAGTGAAATCAGGAAGAACGGATGCCGGAATGAACCGTGACGGCAAGAGTGGGGTGAAAAAGTCGTTGCGCCATGCATTGATGGCGACTGCTGTGGTTGTGGCGGCTTCTTGTATGTATTCCCAGGCCGGGGATGCCGTAGGATCTCCCGTTTTGGGGACTCCCGATATGCCTTTGGAACAGAGGATCGACAAAATTCTTGCCCAGTTGACGACTGAAGAGAAGGTGGCTCTCTGTTATGGTCGGAGCTGGATGGAGGCCGGGGAGGTAAAGCGCCTTGGTATCGGCCAGTTGAAAATGGCGGATGGTCCACAAGGGGTGACGCGATTTACGGAGCCTTGTGCATTGCCTGTGGGTATTAGCCTTTCCTGCACGTGGAATCCTGAGGCGGCGCATGAATACGGCAAGGTGATTGCCGAGGAAATGCTAGCTTTGAAACGTCACATGATTCTCGGGCCCGGAGTCAACCTGATGAGGACTCCGCGCTGTGGGCGCAATTTCGAATATTATGGCGAAGAACCCTATTTGAGCGGGACGATGGCTGCCGCCTATATTCAGGGAGTGCAAAGCCTTGATGTGGCCGCTTGTGTGAAGCATTTTGTAGCGAACAATCAGGAAAATCACCGCTGTTTGTCCAGTTCCAATGTTGATGAACGGACTCTGCGCGAACTTTACATGGTGCCATTTGAAATAGCTGTCAAGGAGGGCAAACCATGGTCGCTTATGTCGTCCTACAATCGTTTGAACGGGATTCATGCTGCTGAACATAAGTGGCTTCAGGATGATGTCCTCAAAAAGGAATGGGGGTTTGACGGTTTGGTCGTTTCCGACTGGAACGCTGTGGTCAGTGCGAAAGGTTCCGCACTGGGCGGACTTGATCTGGAAATGGGGTCAGGGCATTTCAGCAAGGATTCTGCGTTGTTGAATCTTGTCAAATCGGGCGAAGTTCCGATGGATGTGTTGGATGACAAAGTGCGCCGTATGCTGCGTCTGATGGCCCGGACACATGTGCTGGATCCGGAGCTTCAGAAGACCGGGGAAGTTCAAACTCCCGCTCACCAGAAAAAGGTAAGGGAACTTGCCTCCGAGGGCATGGTACTGTTGAAAAATGACAGGGGAGTGCTGCCTCTGGATGCATCGAAGTTGAAGAAAGTGCTGGTGGTCGGCCCCAATGCCGATAAGGAACATCGTGGTGGCGGCGGTTCCGGCGGCGTCAATTCTCCGTATGAAATTACGCCTTTACAGGGTATACGCCAGGTGTTGGGAGACAGGGTGGAATATGTTGCCGGCCTGACTTTTGACAATAATTCCGTGTTCCCCTCCCGCTACCTCCGCTCGGTTGACGGCCAAGAGGGGTTAACAGGAGAATATTACGATAATCCGAATTTGGAGGGGGCTCCCGTTGTCAGGGGGATTTCCAAGGCGATTGATTGTAAATGGGGCAAGGCCATGTTCGGCATTCCTTCCGATCCGAAGATGCCGACCAACCGGCTTTCCGTCCGCTGGACGGGTAAACTGGTTGCTCCCGTGACGGGGCCGATGAAGCTCGGCGTCAATGCCGATGACGGCGTGCGTGTCTGGTTGGACGGCAAGTTGATTATCGACCAGTGGAAACCCGGCATTCACAATCTGTTGGCTGATGTCAGCCTCCAGAAGGGCAGGGAATATGACCTCAAAGTCGAATATAACGATGTCGGAGGGGATGCTTACGCTCAACTGGTCTGGCAGGATCCCCGCCAGAACCCGGATGCCGCTGTTGCCGCCGCCAAGGATGCCGATGCGGTTATTTTCGTCGGCGGCACCCACCATGGCTATGACCGTGAAGGCGGCTGGGGTGAATCCAGTACGGATATTCCCAATTTGGAACTGATTGGCGCCCAGTCCGAATTGATTGAAAAGCTGGCCAAGGAGAATAAAAATATCATCGTTGTTCTCGTCAATGGTTCCGTTGTGAAACTGGATCCCTGGATCGACCATGTTCCGTCTGTCCTGGAGGCTTGGTATGGAGGGCAGGAAGCTGGGAATGCCATTGCGGACATCTTGTTTGGCAAGGTCAACCCGAGCGGTAAATTGACCTGTACCTTTGGGAAAGAGGAGAAGGATTATGCCTGCCATGCCCAGGGAACCTATCCCGGAACTCTCGGTCCCTTGTCCGTCGACCCCCATACCGATTACAAGGAAGGTATCTTCATCGGTTACCGCTGGTTTGATCAGCAGGGGATTGAACCGCGTTTCCCGTTTGGCTATGGCCTCTCTTACACAACGTTCACGATTGCTCCCCCTTCCGTGTCTGCCCGTGAGATCACCGCTGGCGATACTCTCAAGGTGACGACGCAAGTGAGCAATACCGGTTCCCGCGAAGGTGCCGAAATTGTCCAGCTTTACGTTTCCGATCCCAAGGCGTCTGTGCCGCGTCCCCCCAAGGAACTGAAAGGGTTCCGCAAGGTATTCCTGAAACCGGGAGAAACAAAGACCGTGGAATTCGAGTTAGCCCCCCGAGCGTTTTCTTTCTGGGATACGGAAAAGCATGATTGGAAGGCGGAACCGGGAGAATTTGAAATTCGCCTCGGTAATTCCAGTCGCAACCTTACTCCTCCGGTATCCGTGACGATGAGTCGCTAGATGGCTGTACCAACAAGTTATCTTAATAATCCCGGGTGGCAAGAGGGCTGCCCGGGATTGTTGTTGAGGAGCGGGCGAGTCTGGAACAAGTGACTTTTCCAGATTCAGAGAAGCGAGAATGAAGGCGCATTCTGTAGGGAAAGACATGTCATTGACGGAATGGCGTGGATGGGGCTTGCCCAGCTGGAAAAATGTCAGTAAGTACGGGTTTTACATTTTTTTATGTTGAATACAATTTTATCAGGTCTGGGTACTGCCGGGGTTATCGTTATTGTGATCCTGTTGTTCAATTTCATGATTTTTGTTCATGAACTGGGACACTTTTTTGCTGCGCGGTGGAGGGGAATGTATGTGGACCGGTTCCAGATTTGGTTTGGCAAGCCATTGTGGAAGAAGACGATCAATGGCGTGCAATGGGGACTGGGGTGGATCCCTGCCGGCGGATTTGTGTCGCTGCCCCAGATGGCGCCGATGGAGGCGATCGAAGGAGAGGTGGAACTTCCCAAGGATTTGAAGCCGGTAACGGCTCTGGACAAGATTATTGTAGCGGCTGCCGGACCGGTTTCCTCGTTTTTGCTGGCGGTGGCGTTTGCTCTGGTGGTATGGGGATTGGGTAAACCGGGCGTAGAGTTTCCTGTGACGACTGTTGGGTATATTCCTGCCGATTCTCCGGCTGCTGCATCGGGATTGAAGCCGGGTGACAAGATTCTGGAGATTGACGGTAATCCTGTAACGCAGTGGACTGGTAATATGGAGGGGGTACGGGAACGTATTATGCTGGGTGAAGGGACGAAGATCCGTTTCCTTGTCCAGCGTCCCGGTGTGGACAAACCGCTTGAATTCGAGAGTGGGTTCAAAATTCCTGAAACCAGATGGTGGCAGAGAAGCGCAATGCGTCAGATAGGGATCCTGCCTGCCGGTTCCTGTGTGGTCGGTGAAGTCGTGGCGGGAAGTCCGGCGGAGAAGGCCGGTTTGAAGTCGGGAGATGTTCTGATGGCATTGAACGGTGAGAAGTTGTGGAGCCCGGCGGCAGTTGCGTTATCGGCAAAGGCAGGCGTTCCGATGAAGTTGACCGTGCGCCATGCTGACGGCAAGGAGTCTATCGCGGATGTGACCCCTGAAATTCCCGCGAATTGGAAGGGACATTCCGAGGCGCGGGCCATTACGGGAATTCAGTGGAAGTTGGGAGATGAGATCAGGGAGACGACTTTATATCCGACTCCCTGGGAACAGGTCGGACAGAGTTTGAAATGGATGGGGGATACGATGAAGAAGGTTTTTGCCCCCAATAGCGATATAAGTATGGAGCACCTGAGCGGTCCTATCGGTATTGCCGGGTATTTTTACAATATGCTTCAGACGGATGGAGGCTGGAAACTGGCGTTGTGGTTTGCCGTAGTTTTGAATATCAATCTGGCTGTCTTGAATATTCTGCCTCTGCCCGTGGTGGATGGCGGACACGTTGTTCTGGGGACGGCGGAGATTTTACTGAAGCGTCCGGTGAGCGGACGGATCCTGGATTTTGTGCAGACGGGGTTTGTGTTCCTGTTGATGGGCTTTTTCCTGTTCGTATCGTTCAAGGATGTGGGGGATTTCTTCAAGCCGTCTGATGCTGAAAAGGAATTGCCGGCTCCTGTGTTTGCTGCGGTGGCCGGATCTATCTCTTCGGGAACGGCTTCTGTTTCCCAAGATTGATTGTCAGGATTTTTGGGATTGAATCTCAATGAGTTCTCTCGTCTATTCGTTCGCCGTTTATACCGTTCTGTCGCAGTTTACGCCCGGCCCCAATAATTTGATGGCTATGGCGAACGCCTCCCGCCATGGTGTAGAGGGTACCCGTCGATTCACGATTGGGGTTGTGTTGGCCAATGTCGTGTTTCTGTCGGTATGTTGCCTGGCGCAGGAGTATCTGCGCCGTCTGATTCCTGAACTGGGACCGTGGATGAAGTGGGCTTCCTGTGCCTACATGGTTTTCCTCGGGATCATGATTGCCAAGGATGCCGGAAAAGGCGGGAATGGGGAATTGCCTTCCTTTTCCATCAACACGGTGTTCAAAGGGTTTATTTTGCAGACAATCAACCCGAAACTGATTCTTTTTTGCCTGACGGTTGCCGGAGGATATCTTATTCCTATTGCAGACGGTCATCCGTGGATTCTTGTTCTGTTGATTGCGTTTATGGGAGGTTCGGCCTACGTGGCGAATACGATGTGGGCTGTTTTTGGTGCCGGAATCGACCGTTTCCTGTCAAAGTTCAGGAAGGAAATCGATTGGGCGATGGCTATTCTTGTCCTGTTGTGCGCTATTGAGATGGCGACATTTTGATAAAAAAAACCGCAAGGACAAAGATTCCCCTGCGGTTGGAAGTTGTGAATGATGGAGGTCGGTCGTCTTTGGTCCCTCCGATGTTTGTCAGGGGTTTATTCCAGCTTTTTCCAAGGAAGGGCGGCAAGGAGATCGTCATACCCCAGTCCTGTACCTTCCGGGACGGTGATGACGGGAGCAAGACCGCCCAAGGCTTCGATGAAGGCATCTTTTTTGAAGAGGAGATGAGTGCAGAGTCCGCAGAGGGGGATTTCTTCGCTGGGAGTGTCCTGATAGTATTGAGCTGCCGTGTAGGTGGCCCACAGCTGTCCGATGGGATGGTCCATGAACGAGGTGAAGACATGTTTCCCCGAGCCGGGAGACGGCATTTTTTCCCGTGCAGGTTTGATGATGCGGATGGGAGGGGACGTTGTATCCAAATGAGGCTGGTGGTCCAGGTCGGAGCCTTGATCGTAGGCTAGGCGCATGCCTTCCGACATGAGGCGGGACCAGCTTTCGCGGGTGTAGGGGCAAGGATCTTCGACGAAGTCGACCAGCTGCCGCAGGGAAGGGGACATCTCCCTCCAGAATTCATCGGCTTCCCGTTCGTTCAAACTGGAGTTGAAGTCGATTCTCCAACGCCAGTTCGGGGCGATGGATGCCAGAGTGGCAAGTCGTTCCAAGGTAGATTTCGGGCTCGACATCGCTTTGAGCTTACCGGCCCGGAAGCCATTGATACCCATGATGCGGACGGAAGCCGGGCTGACACACGGCGGCAGGGTTGCGTGGCTCTCCGGAATATTCAGTCCGTGCAGGAGGTTGATTCCCTTGTGCCGGGCGTCTGCATCGACATTGGCGCATTTCAAGGCACGCTTGCCGAGAGTAAGAGGGGAGCCTGCTTTGAGTGCTTCCAGTTCTTCATCAAGAGTCGCATCACCGAGTTCGGGCCAGGGATGGATACATCCCACGCCTCCTTCGTCCGTCATGATCAGGGCACCATACCTGTGGAATTCTGCTGCATGGGCATTCAATTGCCCTTCGGCGATCAATGAGTAAATATGGTAAAACACAGTTCTCCAATTACCATATATAAAAGAATTTGTCACGATTAAAAGGAAATCTGATGAGAGAGAATATCTGAATCCGTTCGTTTCTCCGTTAAAAACCCGGTGGGGAATTTTCTGAAAATTATCGCCAAACGTGACGATTTCGTGTAAAACCTCCGTGGCGTTGCACGCGGATGCCCTCCGCCCGCCAAAACCACTACCATATGGACACAATATATTGGATTATCATGATCGCATTGATGCTTCTGGCATCGTTCGATCTTATCAATGGAGTTGCCAACGATGCGGTCAACTTCCTGAATTCGGCTATAGGTTCCAAAGCGGCACCTGTGCGCGTGATTCTGACAGTTGCATCGATCGGCGTTTTGATTGGCGCTGTTCTTTCGAGCGGCATGATGGAAATTGCCCGAAGCGGGATTTTCAATCCCGGCATGTTCACCTTCCATGAGGTCATGTTCCTGTTTCTCGGGGTGATGATTGCCGAGGTGATTTTGCTGGATACCTTTAATACGTTCGGGTTGCCGACTTCGACGACGGTTTCGCTCGTTTTCGGATTGCTGGGATCGTCGGTGGCAACGTCCCTCTTCAAGATTTATTCCGATAGCGGCAAGAATGCTCTTGGGCTTTTAGAATATATCAATACGGACAAGTGCATTGAAATTATCAGCGGTATTCTGCTCTCTGTCGTCATTGCTTTTACCGTGGGCACCATTGTGATGTGGGTATCCCGCCTTGCCTTTTCTTTCCGCTATCAGAAACCGTTCCTCTGGGTCGGTTCCCTGTGGTGTGGTTTGGGAATGACGGCGATTTGTTATTTCGCTCTGTTCAAGGGTATGAAGAGCATGCCGATCATGAATCCGGAGTTCCTGGCGATGCTGGACAAAAACATGGGGATTTCCCTTCTGTTGACTTTCATCGGATGTTCCGCATTCATGGCTATCCTGCAGCATCTCTTCATGGTGAATATTTTGAAACTGACCGTTCTTGCTGGTACTTTTTCCCTGGCACTAGCTTTTGCCGGCAATGACCTTGTGAACTTCATCGGCGTTTTCATGGGAGGGCTTGGCGCGTTTCAGATTGCTATGGACCATGTGGCGGCAGGCGGCAGCCTTGCAGGACTGCATATGGGGCAGCTTGCCGGAGAGGCTCATGCGAATCCAATGATTTTGCTGACAGCCGGAGGCATTATGGTCCTAGCTCTTTGGTTTTCCAAGAAAGCCCGTAGCGTCATTGCTACGGGTGTCGAATTGTCCCGTCAGGGAGATGGAGGCATTGAACGTTTTGGTTCCGTGCCTCCGGCACGCGCAATTGTCCGTTCGGCCATTGCAATGGGAGCGGGAGTGAAGAAGTTGATTCCAGGGCGTATGCTCGTCCGGATAAACCACCGCTGGAATCCGGCCCCTATTCCGCTGGAATCCAAAGACCGGGTGGCATTTGACTTGATCCGGGCAACGGTGAATTTGACGGTGGCCGCCATGCTGATTACTTGGGCGACATCCTACAAACTGCCATTGTCCACAACGTATGTAACCTTCATGGTTGCCATGGGGTCTTCATTGGCTGACAAAGCCTGGGGCCGTGAAAGCGCCGTGTACCGGGTAACGGGGGTTTTGACGGTGATTTCCGGTTGGTTCATGACGGGGCTTGCCGCGTTTACCATGGCCGGCATCATGGCGATCATTCTTCACTACGGGCAGGGATATGCTATTTTCCCCATGCTGGCATTGACAGTGTTTATCTTGGTGAAATCCGCCGTGTTGCACCGCCATCGCGAGAGCAAGTTCTCCCAGGAACGTTTCGATGAAATTACGGAAGACAACATCATCGACGTTTGCAACAAGCAGGTATCCGACAGTGTGAGCACACTGACGAAAATTTATTCCGAAACCCTGGATGCCTTGATCCAGCAGGATCGCAAGGCTCTGAAAGAACTGGCCTCCGATGCGGAGGATCTGGCGACGACCAGCAAGGAACACCACAAGTACGACATCCTTCCGGTACTTTACAAGATGCAGTCCCGCTCGCTGGATACCGGCTATCATTTCGTCCAGGCACTGGATCATTTGAATGAGGCTGTGGCAAGCCTCCAACAGTTTACCGATTTTATTTTCTCCTATGTGGACAACAATCACACGCCGTTGACGGTTGACCAGACGTCTGATTTGAAAGAAGTACATCAGGAGATGCTGAAACTGCTCAATGACGTGTCGCTGATGCTCAAGACGAGTAACTACTCCAAGTTCGACTTTACCGTGGTTGCCCAGGAGCAGTTGTTGCAATTGATTGCCCGTGCAACCAAGCGGCAGATCAAGCGTGCGCAGAGAAACCAGACGAGGACGCGTTCCTCGATTCTGTACCTCAATATGCTTCAGGAGATCCGTTTTATGGCTGTCCAGCTTAGAGCATTGGCCAATGACCAGCGCAATTTTGTGACGGCTTGATTTCAGTTGAGAATCCTGTTTTTCACAAGGGGTGTTCCATATGATAGATGGGACACCCCTTGTTTTTCCCCGGCTCTGGCAGGCTTTTCAGAAGGTAGACGTACGATTCTCCTGGAAATGTATGACAAATACATTAGCTTTATGAAATTTTTTGAAAGGTTCATTCCGATACTACGTATTTATGGATGAAGAGACGCCCCACGAAAGAGAATGAATTAAAGAGAGAGAATCATTCTTTAACAGTAGGTGTTTTTCATAGGTAGTAGTAGCTGAGTCTCAGTTGTAAGAAATTGCAACTGAGACTCTTTCTATTGTTGAGAATGACTTTTCCTTCGAGCCTGGCGAATTCCCATGTTTCGCCCGGACTGTATGGGTAAAGCAAAAGCCAATCGTCTCTTGCCCTGATGCAATGTCGTAGCAGCCCCCCGTCACTGGAGTTGAGGTGTGGCCGGGCGAAGAAATCGTCAAGTCATACAGGTACGCTTTTTCCGGTAGGATGGAGTGGGTACTTTCTTCTTAGTGAGGAGGATAAGGGATATCATACGGGAAGGTAAAGGATAGGACAGAAAAGGCTTTTCTTTTGGGGTGCTTTGCGATACAGTGTTTGCTCCGATATATTATTGGTTATTAACTCCATTATAATCTGCCATGAGCAAAAACGATACACACAACACCTGTCCTGCTGAAAAACAAATGACTGGAGCTGAAGTCCTAGTCGCTTGCCTAGTCCGCGAAGGTGTCGATGTCGTCTTTGCCTATCCGGGAGGTGCCAGTATGCCGATGCACCAGGCTCTCAGCCATGAACCGCGCATTCGTACGATTCTTCCCCGGCATGAACAAGGCGGCAGCTTTGCTGCGGAAGGGTATGGTCGCGTAACCGGCAAGCCCGGTGTGTGCATTTCCACTTCCGGCCCTGGGGCTACGAACATGATTACCGCTATTGCGGACGCCTATCTGGATTCAACTCCTCTGGTTGCCATTACCGCACAGGTGATGACCAGTCTGATTGGGCGCGGCGCTTTCCAGGAAACCGACGTGTTCGGCATGACGGCTCCAATCGTCAAGCATAGCTATTTGGTGACTGATCCGAACGAAATCCCTCGTGTACTCAAGGAAGCTTTTCATATTGCCCAGACGGGACGTCCTGGTCCTGTGGTGATTGATATGCCGAAAGATTGCCAGGAAAAATTGATTACTCCGGATTTCGATCAGCCGATGGATCTTCCTGGCTATCATCCGGTTCCTCCCTGTCCGTCGGAACGTCTCAAAACGATTATTCCCTTATTGCTTGAGGCCAAGCGTCCGGTGATTTATGCCGGCGGTGGTATCATTTCCGCCGATGCCTCCGGCGAGTTGCTTGAATTTGCCGAATTGGCGCAGATTCCGGTTGCAACGACGCTGATGGGCGTGGGGGCTTTTCCGGAAACGCACGAGCTTTCCCTGCGTTGGCTGGGTATGCACGGTGCCGTGTTTGCCAACAATGCGGTGAATGAAGCCGATGTGGTTATTGCTCTTGGAGCGCGTTTCGATGACCGGGTGACTGGTAGTGTGGCTCAGTTCTGTCCCAATGCTACGATTATTCATATTGATATTGACGCCAGCGAAATCAATAAGAACAAGGTGGTTCAGTACCCGTTCCGGGCCGATGTCAAACAGGCTTTGCAGGTGCTGATCGACGGTTTGAAAGATGCCGGTTGCCAGCGCAAGAGTTCTGGCTTCGACCGTAATCCCGACTGGTTCACGATCATCGACGAATGGAAGAAGCTTTGTCCTTTCACCTATGAAGAGCGTTCCGGGTATATTTCTCCCCAGTACGTGATTGAAGAATTATACAATCAGACGGCCGGTCTGGATCCCATTATCGCTACCGGGGTGGGCCAGCACCAGATGTTTGCGGCGCAGTTCTTCAAGTTTGCCAAGCCTCGGCGGTTGGCAACTTCCGGAGGGCTTGGCTCCATGGGATATGGACTTCCTGCCGCAATGGGAGCCCAGATGGCTTTCCCGGACAAGCTTGTCATCAATATCGATGGTGACGGTTCTATTTTGATGAATATTCAGGAACTGGCGACGATTCATGTGGAGCGCATGCCTGTCAAATGTATTATCCTGAATAACCAGCACCTTGGGATGGTGGTGCAGTGGGAAGATTTGAAGTACGATTCCAACCGTGCCCAGACCTTCCTGGCCGACCCCCATGACCAGTATGATCCTACCCACCACACCGAGGAGGTCATTTATCCCGATTTTCCCACGGTATGTGCCGGATTCGGCATCAAATGCGAACGTGTTGTGGACAAGACTGAATTACCGGCTGCTATCAAACGCATGGTGGAAACGCCTGGTCCGTACGTACTTGATGTCATGATCCCTCATGATGTCCATGTCTTGCCGATTATTCCGGGAGGCATGTCCTACAAAGATGTCATTCTGGAACGTATCGCCGGAGACGGAACGGGTAAGAAGGCTTCCGATCTCGGCAAGGAAATTCCGACGGCTCTGTAAAGGGCCTCTCAAATAACGGTTTGTAGAATTCAATCAATCCCCTCTTTCTTTCTCCATGGAAAGGGGGGATTTTATTTTTATGAGTTTAGAGAGGGCGTTTTGAGGCGGTCCCCCCCCCCTCTTAAAGGGAGGTCGGATAAAACAATGAAAATCCTCTCATGCTGTCGGACTGAGAGGATTCTTTTCTGAAAACGGAACAATCAATTTTTCTTTTTCACAAAATCCGCAGGATAACTGATTTTGTTGATGATTTCATCGTTTTTCAGCCGTATCCAGGTTTTGAATCCTTTTTCTCCTTCGGTCAATTCAATAACTCGGGCGCCGTTTGCCAGATTGTTGTAAACGGTATTGCCTCCAGTGTAACGGCCATATGCCAGCAGGATGCCTTTCCAATCGACAGCATAATCATTGTCATGGTCGTGGCCGACAAATACCCCCAGGATGTCCCTCATTTCTTTCATGGAGGCAAACAGGCCAGAGTTGAGCTGGGGGGCGCAGATTTTTTCCTTGCGCGTACCTACCAGGATGGCTGTTTCATCCGAGGCGGCTTGGCTGTATTCCGGTAACGGGATGTGAAAGAATGCCAGCGAGGGCAGAGGAGTACCTCCGTTTTGCTGAGTGTAGCGAGCGCTGTTGTTGCGATACCACTGAATTTGGTCGAATTTGATGTAATCGTAACCTCCTATTCCTTTGAGTTGTGAATTGGAGTGAGAGTCGAAACCGTACAGAACGGCTGTATCTTTTTTATTATCGGAAGATTTAATCGGCAGAACGAAATTGGTGACACCGGAGAGGCTATCGACGGTGGAAGTCATGTTGTACGGTACGGATTCGATGATCCTGAACAGTTGCTCCCGTGACAATCCCTGCTCGTTGTCATGGTTGCCAAATGTCACGGCAAAGGGAATCTTGCGCTTGGAGGGCAGATCCAGGATCGTCCGGAATCCTTCTTCCGCCGGCTTTCCGAAGATAACATCCCCCGTGAAAACGACCAAATCGGGTTTTTCCGTATCCAGGACTTCATTGATTCTCTCTATGGCAATACTCGATTTCGGATTGTTGTAAATGTAATGAACATCGGTAAACTGGACAATTTTGAATTTGCCGTCTTCATTGAATTTCAGCGAGGGACTTAATGCTTGGGCAATAGGAAGAATTCCCAGCAGGAGAAGCATCCCCATAAATGCGGATTTTGTTTTCATGATCAATGTTTTTGAAGGACAATGGCTTTTTTACATGTTAATTGATGGTGATGTCGAATTGGTCATACTGTTCCGTTCACCCAGGCATTGTCGGCTAAACTGGCGAGTGCTGGCAAAAGGCGCCGGATTGTGTTGTAAAAAAATCAGAAATAATCCAATCTTATCCATATAAATTTATGATTGTTTCGATAGGATGTCAAGTCAAATGACAGTGGCATCATTACGCTGCTTACAGATGAGGTGGCAGTGCCTCTTAAGGTTCGATTATCCCAGCATCACGGTATATGCAGAACGCAAAATATCGTTGGCAAAAAAGATTAAAAGTCTTCAACCGGAACTTGATCAAACTGTTGCATCTGGAACTTGTCCTCGAAGCCTCAATTTTTGATTGATTTTGATTATCAATCGTTTCCAAGAAAATAAATTTTAAAATCCATATTGAATTGAAATTTTGAAATAATATGTTTAATTGTTTGCATCGATTTTTTCTGAAGGCAATCGATTGAACTATTAACCAGTATGATCCAGTCTATGAACTATTATTCTCTTGCGAAGACGCTTATTTGTACGGCCATGGTAACGGGCGGTACCGCTTATGCCGGGACGAATGCAACGATTGTTACCTACCAGTCGCCGCAACCCGTATCCAAGCCATTGGTGCCGGTGACTCCCAAGGCAGGGACGAATCCATTCCAGGGGTCGGTAAGCGTAGGCTATGCAACAAAATATACGTCTCGTGGCTTGGCATTCAAGGACTCGGGGAGCGATAACGTTATTCCGGTGGAACTTCTGGGTAAATATCAGATCAACGACAAGTGCGCGGCGATTGCAGGTATCAAATATGTCTGGATGACAGCCAATCGGTTTGATCATGGTCGCGCGAATACGGGAGTGACGGATGAAGGTTCTGCTTTTATTGGAGGCGAGCACAAGTGGAACGATAAACTGACAACGTCCCTCTACTATTCGTTTGTCAATGGAGGGATTCCCGGATCCTTGAATGATTATGGTGCCAGAAAGGATAGTTCCGGCTTCATCTTCAATAGTTCAAAGTTGGAGGAGCATAGTGTCGTTGCCAATATTCATTACGATTTCGACAAGGCGGAGAACGGGTGGTTTGTCAATTCGAACGTGCGGTATACGTTTCGATGGATGTCCGGTTGGTGGTTCGCCAATACATTGGGATACCAGTATGAAATGACCCCGCAGATGTCACTGGTCGTCTCGGGCACGTGGAATGCTACGGCGGGGTATTTTGCCGGCAGTTCATTGAATGCGAATGGTACTCAGGGAATTTCCCTGGATGTGGCGTTGCCGCTTAAAACTACTCAAAACGTGACAGTAAGACCGTTTGTCAGCGCTCTCTGGCTGGGTAACGGCGGTATGGCAGCCAATCACCGTGGTGCAACGGAAAGAAAGCCGTACCACAAGGTGACGCAGGTGTACCGCAATTTTACACCTGTGTTCGGTGTAAACGTCATGTACAGTTTCTAACAGGCATTTCAAGATTCCTGTTCTATTCTACAGCCGTTTCGGAGGAGTTGTTTCCTCCGAAACGTTTTTTTGTCAATGCTAGCGTGCGGTTACGACGATTCCTTTGTTTTTATCGACAAAGGCGAAAATGATTGAACTGGCGAAAGAAAAGAATCCGATTGTCAGAAATGTTTTGTGGAAAGCTTGCAGGATGGAAGACGAACTGGTGTCTACTGCATTGCCATAGCCGTCCATAAGCAGGGAAGCGACGGCGATGCTGATGGCGATGGATAGTTGCATGATCATGGAGAGCAGGGAATTGCCGCTACTGGCGAACTCATCAGGCAAGTCAATGAGGGTGAGGGTATTCATGCAGGTAAACTGGATGGAATTAACCGTGCCGAGGAAGGCAAGCAGGAGGATGAGGATGATTTCCGGCGTAGCAGGAGAAATCCTGTAGAAGCACATGAGAAGGGAACCGATGAGCAATGTATTGGCAACCATGATGTTGCGGTAACCCAGGTGTCGGATCAATGGCGTAGCTATGGTTTTGGCAAGCAGATTGCACATAGCCAGCGGGATGAGCGAAAGTCCGGATTTGAAAGCAGAATATCCCATGCCTACCTGAAAGAAGAGAGGGATCAGATACGGCAGGCAGCTGCCCCCCAGACGACTGGCGAGGTTACCGGCGATTCCAATGGCAAAGTTACGGATGCGGAAAAGAGATGGGCTGAAAAGAGGAGTGTCTTTTCGCATGGAAAAAATCCAGTAGAAGATTTGCAGGAGTCCTCCGGCCGAGCACAGGATAGCCATCCTGGATTTATCGGCAAGTCCTCCCTGTCCTTCGAGTCCCATGGAGACAAGTACGGCCGAGGCGGCAAAGACGAGGAAACCGGACCAGTCGAATTTCTGCTTTTTGACGGCAGTCAGGTTCGGCATGATCTTGAGTGTTGCCCAGAGGCCGACCAGTCCTACGGGAATGTTAATCAGGAAGATCCAGTGCCAAGTGGCATATTGGACAAGAACCCCTCCCAGGACGGGTCCGAGCAAGGGACCGAGGAGGCCGGGAATCGTGACAAAATTAAGGACTTTGAGGAACATCCATCGTGGATAGGACCTCAACACGACGAGTCGGCCTACCGGCATCAGGAAGGCCCCTCCGATACCCTGGATGATACGGGAAGATGTCATCATGCCGACTGAAGTGGAGAGCGCGGATAGCAGGGAGCCGAGCATGAAAAACGAGATGGCAAAGAGAAAAACTTTCCGCGAACCGAATTTGTCCGAAATCCATCCCGATGCCGGGATCAGGATGCACACGGTGAGCATGTAGGCAATGACGATATTATGCAGTTTGAGCGGGTCACTGTGGAAACTGCGGGCGATTGACGGAATGGCCGTGTTGAGGATGGTGCCGTCCAGAAGCTGCATGAAAAATGCCGAAGCAACGAGCAGGGGCAGGTAACGCATGGCCTGGGGTGGCATTGGGAACTTGAACATAATTCCGGCGGAGTATCGGTCTGAATGGAGGAGCGGATCAAGGGTGGTTCGTGTCTGACGAGGCGGAGGAGGAGTGTTTTCGTGTCAGCCTGCGGTTACGGAAGTAAAAAAATCCCCGGCTGTTGTTGCTCATAGGGAACGAAAACAGCCGGGGTGGGTGTGGAGGGAAAGATGCCTCTTAAAGAACCTCGTCCAAAGAGGCAATGATGTCGTCGATGTGTTCCAGACCGATCGACAGGCGCAGCAGTTCGGGGGTGATCCCGCAGTTTTGCAGGGCTTCTTCGGAGAGCTGTGAGTGGGTCGTGCTGGCGGGGTGGGCGATCAGGCTTTTGGCATCGCCAACATTGGCGAGGTGTGAGAAGAGTTTGATGTTGTCGATGATCTGCACGGCTTTCTCGTACCCTTCCTTGGGGCCGAAGACGACCATGCCTCCGAAGCCGTTCCTGAGGTATTTAGTGGCGATATGATATGATGGATCTTCTTCCAGGCCAGGGTAGCGGACCCATGCGACTTTAGGATGCTGCTGGAGGTGGCGTGCGACGGCCAGTGCGTTTTCCGAGTGTTTTCGTATGCGCAGGGGGAGGCTTTCTACTCCTTGCAGAAATTGCCAGGCTGAGTCGGGAGCAAGGGTTGCTCCGAGGTTGCGCAGGAGGACGGTTCTCATTCTCAGAATAAAAGCCAGAGGCTGGAGAACTCCCAGATCATGGGCGAAACGGAGGCCGTGGTATCCGTCGTCCGGCTCGTTGTAGAGAGCGAATTTGGGATCAGTCCAATCGAACTTGCCCGCATCGACGACGATGCCGCCTATGCCTGTTCCATGGCCTCCTATCCATTTGGTGAGCGAGTGGATAACGACATCTGCTCCATAGTCGATGGGACGGAGCAGGGTGGGGGGCGTGAAGGTGGAATCGACGATGAGGGGCAAATGATATTTTTTGGCTATGGCCGAGTAGCGTTCGATGTCCGCCGCATCAAGGGCGGGATTACCGATGACTTCAATGTAAAGTGCCCGTGTTTTCTCATTGATAGCGTCTTCCACGGCATTGAAGTCGTTGACTTTGATGAATTTTGTCGTGATGCCGTAGTTGGGCAGGATGGCATCGAACATGGTGTAGGTGCCGCCGTAGAGGTTGGAAGCGGCAACGAGTTCATCTCCGGCCTTGAGAATGTTCATGATCGTGTACTGGATGGCAGCCGTACCGGAGGCCAGAGAGAGGGCTCCGACGCCACCTTCCAGTGCGGCGATACGTTGTTCCAGTACATCGTTAGTGGGGTTCATCAGGCGGGCGTAGATGTTCCCCAGTTCTTTTAGTGCAAACAGGTTGGCCCCATGTTCGGCACTTTTGAAAACGTAGGAGGAAGTCCGGTATACGGGGACAGCCCGGGATAGGGTATCGCTTTCGACCGGTTGTCCGGCGTGGATGGCAAGTGTTTCTGGCTTGTAGTTCATTACAAATAGTGATAAGGTTAAAAGAACATTCAAAGGAATTTAACCGAGAAGTGCGGTTGTTTCTTCAGGAGTGATGGAGGTGACGGCCAAGTGCTCTGCAGCATTGCGGGAGTCTTCGGCAAGTGGTGTGGAGAGATAGCGCTCCGTAGCGGAAGCTCCGATGGCGACAATGTTTTTACCGGAGTATTCCGGCAATGAGGCCAGTTTCAGGGCCGCAGCAACGGTAGCTCCTGTCGAAATTCCTGCTGGTATCCCTTCGATGGTTGCCAGATTACGGGCTGTCGTAAGGGCTTCGTTGTCCGTGATGGCAAGCACTTCGTCAAGAACGGACAGATCAAGGTTACCGGGAATGAATCCTGCGCCGATCCCTTGGATTTTGTGAGGCCCCGGTGCTCCACCGGATATGACCGGACTGCCGGCAGGTTCAACTGCGATGATGCGAGCGCGTGTATGTTCCTTAAGGAATTTGCCCGTACCGCTGATCGTGCCGCCGGTCCCTACTCCCGCTATGAAAGCGGCTATGTTTCCATCGGTCGCATTCAGGATTTCCGGTCCGGTGGTACGGTAGTGGACCTTAGGGTTTTCAGGATTGTCGAACTGGCTTGGAATGAAGGCGTTACTTCCATATTGCTGCTTGAGTTTGCGGGCGATGGCGATAGAACCTTTCATGCCGAGGGAACCGGGTGTCAGGTAAATTTCGGCTCCCAGATGGAGCAGCAGGGTCCGGCGTTCCAGCGACATGGTTTCCGGCATTGTCAGGATCAGGCGGTAGCCTTTGGCGGCGGCAATGGCAGCCAGGGCGATACCCGTGTTTCCGGAGGTTGGTTCGATGATTGTGCCGCCCTGCTTCAGAAGACCCTGTTCTTCCGCTGATTCGATCATCGCCTTGGCTATTCGGTCCTTTACGCTGAATAGAGGATTGCGGAATTCAGCCTTGAGATAAACGGAGGCCCCGAGGTCTTGCGTCAGGCGGTTAAGCCTGACAAGAGGAGTATTCCCGACTGTGTCGAGAACCGATGGGTAGAGTGTGTTATTTGCCATGACTTAAAGTTGAGTATTTTGATTGATAAACTGGAGAACAGGGCTTTTTTGCCTGAGATCAGAGAGAAAAGCAAGTAAAAATAGAGTAAATCGATTTTTTTTCTTCAGAATATGTAAAAACCAGTGTAAACCGATGGCATGAAGATTCCGCAGAAACTGGATTATGCCGTTCGAGTGATGGTGCAGCTGGCTCGCCGGTACGAACAGCCCGAATTGTCCCAGATAGACGTGTTGGGGGAAAGCGAAGCGATATCGGTTCATTTTCTTGCTCAGATACTGAACGAGTTGCGCAAATGCGGACTGGTGGAGAGCCGGAGGGGTAAGAACGGAGGGTATATTCTTGCCCATACCCCATCGTCGATTTCCCTTCTGGATGTGATTCATGCAATGGACGGAACGCTTCTCGCACATGACACGGCACAATCCGGTGAGTCTTCTCGTTCCGTCAGTGCGGCTTGGGAGAAACTTAATGCCGCCGCTGAACGCGAAGCCGGCAATATTACATTGGAGAATCTTGTCCATGATTCCCGGTTGCCCATGTTCTATATTTGAGTACAATGGCGGCACGCATCATGAAAAGGAAGTTATTATTGTGTTCCGTTCTCGCCGGTTTGTTGGCAGGTTCTCTTGCCGCCCAGGAGCCTCGTACTGACGGAATGACGGAACGTCAGGAGACTCCGGCTGCTGCCGATGCCGGGCTGACGCCTGAGGAAGCAGCCCGGAAGGCCAAGGAGGAACGGTGGGATTTGATGCGCAAGATTTTCGGCTATTTTTTCCTGACCGTTTTGATTGTCTGGATGTTCTGGCCGAAAAAGCGCCATGAGGAGGAACTTGAGGATCTGGAACCGGCCGAGGATGAAACTACCGATGGTAATGATGAAGAATCACGATCCTAAGAGTACGGGAAAATTGAAGGAAGCGTTTCTGCTATTTGACGGAAGGAGCCGTCAGTTTCAGGCAGATGATTTGCGGCGGGCAGTAAATGCGGATGGGAAGGAGGCTGTACCCGATCCCGCGGGTGATGAGGATGGGATGACCGTCGATGTATTGCAGGCCGGAGATCACGTCATTATGTGGAATCTTGCCGATCAGGTCACCCAATGGCCTGCCTCCCGGAAGGCAGATTTGCCCTCCATGCGTATGGCCTGAGACGGTTAGATTGACCCCGTCCGGGATAAGAGGGGCGATATTGTGGGAGTGGGACATGAGGATGTAGGGCATGTCTTTGCGTTCCCGTTTGGGTACTCCGTCCCTGATGACCATGGAGCGTCGCGAAACGATGTCTCCCACTCCTCCAAGCTGGATGACGGCACCGTTTTTTCCGGTGATGGTCGTGGAACCCGGGTTGAAGACGCGGATGCCTGCTTTTTCCAGTTCTTTCTGGATGGCAGGCCATCCGTAATAAGTATCATGATTGCCGAGTACGGCATAGACGGGGGCTTTGCATTGTGCCAGCAGGGGAGCATAAACGGATGGAGCCATAGCGGACGATCTGTTGGAGCCGCTGGGAAAATCGCCGAGAAGGAGGACGGCATCCGGTTGTTGGGCATCGCAGATGGAAACGATCTTCAGAAGGAGGCTCTCGTCGTCGGGTGACAAATGGAGGTCGGAGATCAGGATGAGGCTTATTGATTTGTCCGTTCCCGTCCATTCCGGAATGTTCCATGTGAAGGATTCTTCCCTGATACTTAGCGAAGTAATCCATCCCCACAAGAAGATTGCTGCTATAATTGCCAATGTAATCCAAACTTTGCGAGAATAATTGGGGAGGA
Source organism: Akkermansia sp. N21169 (assembly GCF_029854675.1). Taxonomy (NCBI): domain Bacteria; kingdom Pseudomonadati; phylum Verrucomicrobiota; class Verrucomicrobiia; order Verrucomicrobiales; family Akkermansiaceae; genus Akkermansia; species Akkermansia sp. N21169. The sequence continues at coordinate 52,086 of NZ_JARWNC010000030.1, forward strand.
CAAATACGCGGAACATTGTCAAAGGCGGTAGAGGAGGGAATAAACGGAATAAGATTGCCGGCCAGGTTCTGTAAGCCAGATTCTGTCCACGTCTTTGCAGGCGCTGTGCGACCATTTTTCTCACCGGAAACCGAAGTTTCCGGCGCCCGCCCTTTTCAGGGGGCGAATGCGACTAATACCCGGAGATTCAGCGAGCAGGCTACTCTTCCCCTGTTTGTCTTGCATCGCGCGGGGTTTACCATGCCTCCTCGGTCACCCTTGGAGCGGTGAGCTCTTACCTCGCCTTTTCACCCTTACCCGGGCGAACCCGGGCGGTTTGTTTTCTGTGGCACTTTCCGTCCGGAAGGTCTTTGGACCTTCCGTCTCCCGCTTTCACGGGACACGCTGCCTTGTGATGTCCAGACTTTCCTCTATGCCTTCCCGAGAGAAGGTACAGCGGTCGCCCGAACCTGGCCGGCGCAACAGTTGATACCCGCTAGCCGGGACATGGTAAAGCACAAACTGGCTCTTTCGGTGGCGATCATGACGAAACGGCCTTTCCCGGGGCTGGGCGTTTTGAAACGAAGTAATTCCTGATACCGTCGGCGACGGAGCGAGCGTATTCCCGATAGATGGAGGGAAGCCTTTTTCCGGAAAAGTATTGGTAGCCGGCATAGTCGCCCATCACCATGCGACGTGCCGTGATGGAGTTGAGCATGGCATAAGGTTCGGTATAGATGACAGGACCGGGATAGAGGCTGTTTGCCAGGAGATTGCGGCACCAGAGGTAATCGTTGCCGGGGACTTCCTTGACTTTTTTGCTGGGAACGGCATACACGAATGGAGGGAGTTGCAGGCGCCGAACCATTGAGGCGGCTACATGGGCCGAGAGTTCCGCTTCGACGGGATGAACTTTACCCAGAAGTTTGGAAAGCATACCCCGGCGCAATTCAGGGTCGTCCAGTTCCTCGCGGGAGTAGGATCCGTTGAGGAGTAAATGGAGTTTGTCAACTGGCTTGGGGCCGGAACCGGCATCGAAGTGGATGCAGACGGTGAGATCGGGTTTGAACTCGCGGAGTTTGGCGGCGCGGGCATTGATTTCTACCCGGCGGACGAAAAACATGTCTGCTTCCCGTTGCAGGCTGGGAGTTACCTTGGTATTGCGCATTTTAGCAAGCCTTTTGGCAATGATTTCCGGGGTGAGGGTACTGACCGGCGTGGCGGAGTCGCGCAGGAGGAGGACATTCGCTCCCATGCCTTTGAGGTAGCGGGCGAGCAGTTCTGAGACGATGAGCGTGCTTGTGCCTTCGCGGACGGGATATTTGCCTTCGACGAGTGTTTCCCTCTGTTCACGGTAGGCCCACTTGCCGCCAAGATGTCCCGGATCAATGGCGATACGGACACCGTCGAGCGGTTTGCGTGATGTTTTCATTGGGGGGAGTTCCGACGGGGTTCTCCATGTTTTCCCAATGCCGGAGACCGGCGTATTCCATGGAATGAAACCATCGAACAGGGAGATGCCCCCCGATTTGGGGACAAGCCAGGAACGGCAATCCTCCGGATCGCAAAAAACGCGGTTCAGAATACCGATGAGTTCCTGTTTGCTGGCATAGGGATTGCCGAGTGCCATGATTTCTTCCGGTGACGGACCACCGTAGGGGTAGAGGCGCTGGGAACCGTCTGCATCGGCTTGCCGGGCCGGGGCATGAACGGTCAGAAGCAGGACGGTGCACAGGAAGAGCAGACGCTTTTTGAAGCGGAGTGCGGGAGTACCGGGAACCATGCCCGTTATGATGCCCTAAACTTTGCGGGCGTCAAGGGCTCCCTGATCCACCGTGATATGGAGAAGTTCACCGCAGGAAACGGCGGCGGGATTTCTTACAAGATTACCGGATTCCGTTCGGACAAGGGCATATCCTCGGCGGAGGGTTTTCTCGGGGCTGGTTGCACGGATACGGGATTCCTGAAGGTCGATGGTAGCCTTGAGGGCTTGTAGTTTGTTGCGGACAGCTGTTTCGAGCTTTTGCCGCAGGACATCGAGTTGTTCTTTACGGTGTTCGTTCAGAATTTTGGGATGGCGGGATTTGATCTTAACTTCCAGGGCATCCAGCAGGTGGCTTTGCCGTGTCAGGCGGTTTCCGACGGATTCCCCTAGTTCATATTCGAGGGAGTCCAGTTCCTGGGCAAAGGGGGCGATCAAATCGGAGGGATGCGTCAATCGGCTGCGCTCATAGAATTCCAGATTAAGTCTGGCTCGGGAGAGCGTATGCGAAACCCTGGCCATCAGGGAACGCCGGGCCGTTTCGAGTTTCTGGAGAAGGGCTGGGCCGTCCGGTGTTGCGAGGACGGCAGCTGCCGTGGGGGTGGGGGCACGCAGGTCTGAGGCGAAGTCGGCAATGGTGAAGTCGATTTCATGTCCTACTCCGCTAATGACAGGGAGAGGACAGGCGACGATGGCTCGCGCGACGATTTCTTCGTTGAAGTTCCAGAGATCTTCAATGGAACCGCCGCCCCGGGCGACAATCAGGGTATCGATGGCGGGCAGTCCGTTGGAGGGAGCGTTGCCCCAGGCGCGGATAGCCGAGGCGATATGGACTTCCGCTCCTTCTCCCTGGACGGGGACCGGAATCAAATAGACGCGCACCCATGGGGCTCTCTCTTCAAAAATATGCCTCATGTCTTGCAGAGCGGCTCCTGTGGCGGAGGTGACCAGTCCGACAGCTTTCGGGAATGCGGGAATAGGTTTCTTGAGTTCGGGGGCGAAGAGGCCTTCGGCTTCCAGTTTCTGCTTCAATTCCATGAAGCGCATCTGGAGTTCCCCGATGCCGGATTCTTCCACCTTCGTCAGGTTCAACTGCACCTGTCCCCGTTTTTCATAGACTGAGGCTTCGCCAAAGACGCGCACCTTGAGCCCGTCGCGGAATTGGACTCGGCATGACGTAGCGCGGAAGCGGAAGAAGACACAGGAGATCTGCGCTCCAGCATCCTTCAGTGTAAAGTAGATGTGGCCGCTGGAGGGTATGCTGAGGTTGCTGATTTCGCCCTCGACCCATTGGGTGCCGACAGAAATGCGCACCGCATTGCCGATGCGGTCCATGAGCTGGGTGACCGATAGGGCGTTCCTGGCGGGATCGGGGGAGACGGAGCCCGGCTGTTGCAGGGAGAAAGCCATGGAGGGGGAATTAAATGTCGTGCTGGGTGAGCTTCAGGGCTTCGTAAGCGATTTGCTTGCACTTGGCCAGATCAAGCTTGCCCGTGGGCAGAATCGGGATTTCGTTGACGGGAATGATCTCCTTCGGACACCATATCGCCGGATTGCCTTGATCCAGAAGGGCATACCGTAACGACATGATTTGCTGGGGAATATACTCGCGAATGGTCGTGGAAAGCATGGCGATGGCCTCGCCTCTTTGCTGATCGGGGATGGAGACGACGGCTAGATGGCGTTCTTCATCTCCCGGATCCATATGGAAGGCTTGCATGAGGGCGGCTTCCACGGCTTCGTGGGAAACCATTTCTCCGGCGATTTTCGAGAACCGAGCGAGTCTGCCTTCAATACGCAGGAACCCCTGCATGTCGCAGGAGCCGATATCTCCCGTACGGAACCATCCGTCCTGGAATATCTGGCGGTTGAGTTTCTCTTTGCCGAGGTAACCGCCAAAAATGTTGACCCCTTTCAGCCAGATCATCCCCTTGTAGTTCATGGGGAGGCGTTTGTCGCTGTATGGATCGGTGATGCGGACGGCAATTCCAGGCAGACATTCTCCGACGGAGTTTTTCTTGAATCCGGGGATGACGTGGGGAGAACCGGGAACGGGTTTCGGATTCTCGAAATTGACCGCACAGACGGGAGACGCCTCAGAAAGGCCATAGCCTTCCAGCGGAGTTACGGCAAATTTATCAGTGAAGGACTTGGCGAGATCCGCCGGAAGTTTTTCTGCTCCTACAATGAGGTACTGTACTCCGCTGAACGTGTCGGCTGGGCAACGACGCATGAATCCGCGCAGGAATGTGGGCGTTGAGACGACCAGGCCGGTATTATACAGCTTGATCAATTCTCCTAGACGCTTGACTTCCACCGGGGAGGGGTAGGTGACGTAGTCGTGTCCGGCTATTAAAGGAAAGAAGAGACCGATGGTAATACCGAAGCCGTGGAAGACGGGCAGGGAACTCAGGAAACGGCTTTTGGGTTTCAGGACAATTCGAGAGGCGCACTGGGCAATGTTGCCCATGATGTTGCGGTGGGAGAGAGGAACTCCCTTCGGTTCGCTGGATGAGCCGGAGGTAAAGAGGAGGATGGCCTCGTCTTCCGCTGAAAAGTCGTCGAGCTTCAACCATTTGATCAGCATGTGGGCCGGTGTGATGCGGGAGATGATGACCCAGCGGGCTACACTCTTGGAGATTCCCTGCAGTTCACGTTCAATGAAAATCAGGTCTCTCTGGGGCGGCCAGGGGAAAGCCTGGAGTTTGCGCATGAAGGTATCCGCCGTAATAAACCGTTCGATGCCCGATTGGACGACGGCACTTTTGAACGCGCTTTCCGAGTTGGCGTAGTTGATGTTGACGGGCACTTTGCCGGCGAAGATGCAGGCCAGGTTGGCGATGGTGGCACCCTTGCCAGGCGGAAGAATGATACCGATGCGGCGGTCGGAGGTAATTTGGGTCAGCCTTTTGGAAAAGGCGATGGAGGCGCCGAGGAGCTTGCCGAATGTGAGGGTGGAGTCGTCGATGCCGTCGATAATGCGGGCATCCATGTGCTGCTTCATTCCCGTAAGGACGGCAGCGGCCAGGGAGCCTTGCAATTGAGGAAGGGTGGCGAACTGATCGGCGGAGGCTTCCATCCAGGCTTCGGCTGTTCGTGTAGCGATATCGGGTCCTTCCTCCAGCTTGGGGAGAATGGATATGTAGGTAGTCCCTTCAGATTCCGTAGGTACTTCAGCTTTCAGAATGGAGGATCCGTAATAGGCGACAAATACCGGAGTGGGAGGGATGTTGAAGTCTCCCAGGGCTTCTAGAATGTAGTCGGGGATATGGCAGAGGGAACCTTTGATTGAAGAGACAACGCCGGGAAGATAAATAATGGTTTTGTGGTCGGCGAGTTTTTCCTGGAGAAAATCCCGCAGTTTTTTTAGGTCGCTCATATCCACCCGGAAAGAAATGCCGGCGGAGGACTTTGCGTTCAGATAGTGTTCGACGGGAGAGTCCAGGGGGCATGTCTCTTCCATCAGGTAAAAGGCGTTGGCGGTTCCGACTTGTTTTTCAAGGGCGAGCAGAGCCTTGAGCGAAATTTTGTTGAGGATCAGGAAGTCTCCCTGTCCTGTCAGATTGTGTTGTCCTGTCAATGGCATGATGCAGATGTGGGGGAAAGTCGGTCTCGGGTCATTGTAACTGCATCCTGTGACAATTCAAGATGGAATGCCGGCGCATCCCGAATGACGGGGATGAAAAAAGACGGAGAATCGTGCTTGCCAAGGTCGTCCTCTCATGGCTTGATGCGGTAAGCCTGTTTCTGCATTAGCATTTATGATGACGAATCCATTCCGGAAGTTTGCCTTCAAACTCACATTTTATTCCTTATTTCTCCTTTATATAGTAGGGGATCTTTATGTATGGGACGGGTATCTTTCCGGGAGATTCCGGGCGCATTTCAAGCCGATGGACAACCCGTTCAACGATAATTCGGATGCGATCGCTCTCGTTTACGGGGAACCTATTACCAGAAACCAGCTTGAACGCCGCAAGGCGGAAATCGCCTACACGCGCGGATGGCGCCGGGGGTGGGATCCCACTTCGTCAGAAGTGTTGACTCCCCAGCAGCAGGAGACTTTGCGCATTCAGGCTATGTACGACTTGGTTGAAGCTGCCCTGCTGCGTTTGAAAACGCGTACCAATGACATGAGGCTGCCCGATCAGGGAGAATTGTCCGGCCGGTATTTTAAGGAGCTCCGAGCGCGTTTCCCAGAAGGGGAACAGGCGTTTCTTGAGGCGCTTCATGTGCAGGAACTAACTGATAAGGAGTTGGCTGACAAGATTACAGCTCGCTTGAAACAGCAGGCGATGCTAGTTCGGAGCATTGATGAGTCGGTGCCCGTGTCCGATACGGATCTCAAGGTTTATTATGATCGCGTCCGGGAAAAAATCAAGGTTCCCCGCCACCGTACGCTCAAACACATTTTCAAGGCGGGTCTGCACCATGATTCCAGTGAGGTCAAGAAGAAGATGGAGGCTGTGGCTGCCGAATTGCAAAGCGGAGTTTCATTTTCCGATCTGGCGGCAAGGCACAGTGAGGACACTGCCACCGCCAGGAAGGGCGGGGAACTGGGCGTGGTGACGGCAGACAGGAAGGATTTGCTGAAGGGTGTAGATTTATTTGCCCTCCCCGACGGCGAGCCAGTGCTGGTGGAAAGTCCTTTGGGCTGGCACATTTTCCAGGCCGGACCTGTTGTCGAGGAGAGAATCCCTTCTTTTGAAGAGGCAAAACCGACATTGAAGAGTGCGCTGGAGAGTGTTCGGCGTGATCGTGCGGCAAGTCTTTATGCCGATGAACTTCGGCGGGAGGCTCATGCCAAAAAGAGGATTATTGTTTCGGACGCAAAGTAGGTTTTTCCCTTTTTGACGGTTCCATGCAAACGCCCCCGGAGGAGACTTGTCCGCCGGGGGCGCGTTGTTGCGAATACGGGAACCGTACTCAAGTAGTTTGGGTGGGAGGCTCTTCGTTGGTTTCCGCTTGACGGAAAACAGGATTGGGTGGAGGCAGTGTCGCCAGGAGGTGGAGCAGGCTGTCCCTGTCCGTCCGGCGTTTTTTCTCGTTGTGTTCTTCCTCCTCCTGTTGAATGGCTGCAAGTTTGGTGTCTTCCACGAGGGCTTTGAATTTGTCCGCCTGGGAGTATTCTCCTGTTTCATTACGGAAGATGTCGGCGAGCCAGAGCCGTTTTTCCCTGATACTCAGAAGGTCGTTGTCCATGCTGTGCGACGGGGCGTTTTATCGATTGTTGTTGTCGTTGTTGTTTCGGAGCAGCCGGATGCAGATGGTATTGCCATTCTTCGTTGTGCGATAAACGTAGGGGCGTTCGTCTCCGAATTTACGGACGTATCCCTGGCCGATCAGATCCCTGAGGATATTCGTGACCGTATTGGGATGGAGCCCCGTATGCTCGACAATGGTGCTATGCCGGTGATGACCGGATACGATGGACAAGATCACCTGGGCGCTGCTGAGCCTGAAGTTTGCCAACCGGACATTGGAGGCAAAGTTCTGGATGCATTCGATGGCTTTCATATCGGTGTTTTTATTTGTGCCTCGGCATGAGGCCGTATTGTGGATAACTGCTTGTTCCGCGATGGGTGAAGATTGTTTATTCTCACCTTGTTCCCGTGTTATTCACAAGTTGTCCACAGTACTTGAATATATTGTTTATTGTTGTTGGTTAGTGTATTATATTATGTTTTGATAGGAGTTGTTGCAATTATTCACATATCCGGCGCGGGTTATTCACACGGTTTCCGAGAATCCGCTTGAGCGGATGGGTATCGTTGGAATGTGACTGGACGGCATTGGTCGTGGCGGCCAGAGGCAGGATGACCTTGTGGAATTCCTGAGCAAGGCTTTGTCTGAGACTCTGGCTGGTAGTCAGAGGGACGGCGAGTTTTTCCGCCAGGTGGGTAACCAACGCTTCCGTGAAGAGCGGATCGAATAATTCTCCGTCTTCCAGATCGGCGATGTAGGAGATTCGGAGGCTGGAGGCACGCGCCAGGATCCGTCTTCCCTGGAGAGTCCAATCGTTGCAATCGACATCAAGTACGCGCAGGCAGTCTGATGGCAGATTGAACCGTGCCGCATAAGGCGAGTTGGTATCCATATCTGCTTCTGGGTACAGGGTGGTGCTGCGGGTGGCGAATGTCCACCTGGCGAGTGTCAGAGTTTCCCTTCGTGCCGGATGATAGTGGAGGTGGCAATAGCGTGCTGCCGACGATTGGTTGGGATTCAGCGATATCAAGGGTGCTTCGCCAATCCGGCTTAAGGCGGCGTTGCAAATGCCGAGTACGCTGTAGGGCGATTCTTCGTATTTCATAATGTTCTGTTGATCTCTTCCTTGACCGGAGACGGTGGGGGAACATTGACTTGGAACCCTCCGCGTTCCGGAATTCAGTCACTTTTACGGGAAAAAACAGAATTTGGCTTCTTGTATTCGAAGTGGGGAATACCTGCCTCCGAGGTGTTGTCTGCGGCACGTATTGCGCTGGTCTCAAATATGATGTGAAATTTGGAAAATATGGTTATTTGTTCAACGCATGAGCGAGAAATTGCCAAAACAGAAGATAAGATCCCGGAAGCAATCCCGCTTGATCCGGGAGAATGTACGTGTCGGAGAGACCTACCGTGCAACGGTGCTTTCTGGAGGTTGCCTGGAAGTAAAAGCCGGAAAAACGTCCGGGATTTGCTATGGGGTGGTCGTTGGGAAGACGAGTATTGTTTTCCGGGCCGTATCGCCCGTGCTGCAAATGGAGTGGTTGGGGAAGTCCGTTGGCAGACAGGAAGTTGTCATGATGGATAATCCTTATCTGGTATGAACGAAGAGTATTTCCAACCTCGCCCGGAAGACTGGGCGGATGCCCGGGAGATGACCAGGCGTTACTATGCATGGGCAGGCCGTTCTGCGGAGAAGGATTTCTTGCTTCACTTGGAGCGAGGAGTTCTGGTGAATGAGAGCGGACTTGTCCTGATGGCTCGTCCCGTGTTTTCCCGGGACTTCCGTGCTCATATCATCAACCCCGAATACAGTTATGATGAAAAAGGATGCGATGCCTGGTTCATCCACTTCATGGCGGGGAAGCCTCTTCTGGTCCCCCGGTTTGTGCCGGATTACGCAAGGTTTCCTCTGGCCGGATTCATCCGGGGCGGGCGATTGCGGAACCGTCCTGCATTTTATCCGGTGGAACGGACTCTGAGGCTTGCCTGCCAAGGAAGAAGCATCTGCCATGACAACAACGATTCCAACCAATAATAACAAAAGAAAGAACAACACGATATGGGATTCATGAAAACACCATCCATACCTGTAGCCCCGACTCCTGCCCCCCCCGTGCAGAAGGAAGAGGTGCTGCAGGATACCGCCGGGGATTACAACGCGAGAGTCAGAAGGCGGAAAACGCTTCTCTCTACCGTGATGCATGACCGGGGAGAAGCCGAGGCCAGCCTTCGGGAGCTTTCTTCTCCCGGAGAATTGAGGAAAACACTCGGGTGACGATTTTTCGTCGCTCTATCGACAACTACGATTATGGTTCAATCCAATCAATTGGAATCCACCTTGGCTGCCTTCTCTTCTCTGAAGACAGCCCGCGCTCCCTGGGAGCCTTGGTGGGATGCCCTGCGGGAGTATGTCCTGCCCCGCAGGGTCTCGGAGGAGGAAGAATCTTCCCTTCCCGGCGGCACTGCCGGAGAACACCTCTACGACACGACAGCTGTGGAGGCATGCCAGAAGCTGGCTAGCGGGCATATGAGTTACATTACCCCGAGTCATGAAGTCTGGTTCAAATGGGCCGCTCCCGACGGTATTGGCGGGGATGAGGCGGAAAGCTGGTACAACGAATGTTCGGAAATTGCACTCAAGGAATTATCGGTTTCCAATTTTTATACGGAAATCCACGAATGTTTTCTTGACCGCGTCGCTTTCGGTACGGGGAGTTTGTACTCCGGTGTGAGTTCTACGGGGGCTTTGATGTTCACCCACATTCCCTGCGGCAGATTTTGCTGTGCAGAAAATGAAGAAGGAAAGGTGGATACGTACTTCCGCGAGTTTTCGTTGAGCGCCTACCAGGCGGAACGGATGTTCGGACGGAGGAACCTCGGCCCCAAAGCCCGCAAAATCATTGAAGAAGGCAATGACCTCCATACCGCCGTTTTGCGCTTCCTGCATGCCGTCCGTCCCAGAGTGTCCAGAAACAGGAAACGGGAGGATGCCCTCAATATGCCGTACGAAAGCCTTTATATTTCCCTTGATGACCGTACGCTGACGGAAGAGGGAGGATATCGGGAGTTTCCATACCTGGTAAGCCGGTTCTTGAAATGGGGGGATACCCCTTATGGACTGGCTCCGGGGAGGCTTGTTTTTCCGGAAATTCGGCAAGCTCAATTTCTCAACAGGATACTTGATACACTCGGTGAAGTGGCCGCCTTCCCCCGCATTCTGGAACTTGCCAACCAAATCGGCGAGGTCGACATGCGTGCCGGAGGCCGCACGGTCATTACTCCCGAAGCCGCTTCATTGCATCTGCCGAAGGAGTGGGCTACTCAGGGAAGATATGACATCGGCATGGATCGCCTGGACAAGAAACAGGATGCCATCCGTAGAGCTTTCTACCTTCCTATGCTGGAGTTGTGGGGTAGCCGGGCCGGATCAATGACAGCGACGGAGGTGATGGCCCGGGAAAACGAACGAGTTCTGATGTTTTCTCCGTCTTTTACATTGTTTGTCAGCGACCTGTACCCGATCATGTGTCGCATTTTCGCACTTCTTTTCCGGCAGGGAAAATTTCCCCGGCCACCCGAGGCTGTGATGAAGAAGGGAGCAGACGGACTTCTGGGTATCGGCGAACCGCGTGTCGTGTACCAGTCCCGGATTGCCCTGGTGTTGCGCCGTATCCAGAGCGAAGGAATCGACAGGAGCCTTCAGCGCCTGGGAATGATGAGCTCCTATTCTCCCGGTTTGCTGGACCATGTGGACTGGGATGCCTGTTTCCGTATGGCGTGCCGGTTTGACGGGGCGCCGGAGAAAATGCTGAAGAGTATGAAAGAGGTGCGGAAAATTCGCCGGGAACGAGAAGAAGAATCGCGCCAGACAGTGGCCGGACAAAACGGCGAATCTACCCAGATGCAGCAGGATGAAAGCGGGAATAGTGAAGCACTGGCCTCTCTCCTGGCCGAATTGACCGGACAGAACGCATCTCCGTCCGTGTCTTCAATACCGGAAGGAGGCATGATGCCATGAATGAATATCCTGTACCGTATCGTACGGAGGGAAACGGAAAGGAAGGGATTCTGGAAGAATGCCTGTTCTTGCAAAAAAGCCGCCGCCGGCAGCTTTTACGTGTGATGGGTTCCGAAGAAGGAGGGGAAGTCCTGAAGGAACTGGAAAGACATTTCGAGGTTCATTTGCCCGTCTTTCAAGGGCAATCCGGCTCATTCGATCCTCTGGATGCCATGCGGCGTGATGCGTACCGGGAGGTCTTCCTCTATGTACGGCATCAATTGAATCTTGCCCGGAGGGAGAGGGAAAGCGTTCCTGAACCTTTGGAGGAAGAAATGGAAACGGAGGCCGGATTCCGGACTCCTGAACAATAAGCAACAACAATAATAATCAAATCATATGGAACAACAAAACCAAGATAAGGAACAACTCAGGAAAACCCTCCTGCAAGATGCCGCTGCAGCTCCCGAAGCTGAACAGCAGCCCGGGCTCGCATCTGCCGGAGAGGAAACGAATAACATGCCGGATTCTCCCGCCAGGGAGACCTCTGCGGATGTATCACCGGAAAATTCTTCGGATATTCCGTTTCCGGTCGTAGACGGCATTGTTACTCCGGACGGAAATTTCGTACCGGAATGGTATAAGAAATTCGAGGAGCTCAAGGATGTCGAGAAATCGCTGACTAAATTCCGTTCCCCGGCAGCTTTGGCTAAAAGCTATGCTGCCATGGAGAAGATGCGGAATTATCCCGGACATGATCAAAAAGACAGGATGGTGACCTTTCGCCGTATGGTGGGGTTGCCCGATACGTGCGAGGAATTTTCCCTGGAGTGTCCGGAAGGCATCTCTCCGGAGGAATGGAACACAGAGATGGCCCGTGACATGGCCGGCATTGCCTACGAGTACGGCGTGCCTCCACAGGCTATGGCTGCCCTTAGCCAGAGATATGCCGTGGAATACCAGAAGGCTGCTGCCGATGCTCAGGCCCGGCTGGAAGAACAGATGAACATTGCGGAACAATCTCTCCAGCAGGAGTGGGGGGGGGCCTATGAACGCAATATGAGGCAGGCGGCCACGATGGTGGAGAGACTGTCGGAACGCGCAGGCATTGATGCTTCCGAATTGATGGAGAATCCTTCTTTCGGCGGCAATCCCGAGTTCATCCGCCTGATGAGGGAGGTTGCTCTCATGGTTGGAGAATCTCCCTTGAAGGGAGAAAGTACTCCGGCACCGGATTCCTCCAATGAGGCCAGGCGTATTGAGTCGGATCCCGCGCATCCACTTCACGATGCCTACATGAACGTCAACCACCCCAATCACAAGTTTGCTAACGAAACCTATGATCGCATGATCTTTGGCAGGAGGTAAGTTATTAAGGAACAATAAAACACCACAGTTGAATTTTAGAATTTAACTGTGGTGTTTGTTTTTCATTGGAAGGTTTATTTATGCTTTTTATGTCGCTTGACGAAAAGTTTGGCGGCAGCCATGTAAGCTTGGGAAGCGATACCGGCAGGGTCGTGTTCAAAGATGGTTCTGCCAAAGCTCGGGGCTTCGCCGAGGCGGATGGAACGAGGGATGACAGTGGAGTAGAGGGTGTCGGGCAGGTACTGCTGGACTTGCTCGACGACTTGTCTGGAAAGGTTGGTGCGACCATCGTACATGGTCATCAGCACTCCTTCATGCCGTAGGGTCGGATTGACGCCGGAAAGGCATATTTGTGAGATGACATGCAGGATTTTGGCAAGTCCTTCCAAGCCGAACCACTCGCATTGAAGGGGGGTTAGGACTTCATCGCAGGCGGCGAGGGATGAGGTCATCAGGACGCCGAGGGAAGGAGGTGTGTCGAGAATGCAGAAGTCGTAATTGTCTGCATCACGGAGAGGTTGGAGAGTTTCCCTGAGGCGGACGAGGTGGTTGCCCGACTGGGCAAGTTCGATTTCCACTCCTGCCAGATCCATGTTGGCCGGGATGAGTGACAAGTTTTTACGTCCGGTTTCGAGGATACATTCTTCAATGGACTGGGAACCGATCAGGGCCGGGTAAAGGCTGGTGCCTTCGGGGGCATCTATACCGAGTCCGCTGGTAGCGTTGGCCTGCGGGTCAAGATCGATAAGCAGGATCTTCTTTTTCAACTGGGCAAGGGCTGCGGCCAGATTGATGGCTGTCGTTGTTTTTCCGACCCCGCCTTTCTGGTTGGCAATGGCGATGACGTTCATAGTGGTGTGATGGGGAGGGTGGAGAGACTGAGCGCCGGACGGTTGTTGGGGGCAACAGAACCATCCGGCGCTCGGGATGTGGATAACTGGACTGGCCGGATGTTTTAACGGTCGTCTCCGTAGCCGTAGTGTTCGGCGACGTAATCGACGTCTTTGTCTCCGCGCCCTGAACAATTGATCAGGATGGCTCCGGACTTCATGGTTTTGGCGAGTTTCATACCGTAGGCAACGGCATGTGAACTTTCCAAGGCCGGGATGATCCCTTCATAGCGGGAGAGTTTGAAGAAGGCGTCGATGGCTTCGTCATCCGTGACTGTATCATAGGTGACACGACCGATGTCGTGCAGGTAGGCATGTTCTGGGCCGACGGACGGATAGTCCAGGCCGCTGGCGACGGAATGGACGGGGGCCGGATTTCCTTCTTCGTCCTGAAGCATGATGCTTTCGAATCCGTGCAGGATGCCTTTTTTCCCGTAGGTGATTGATGCGGAGTGGTCACCGAGTTTCGGGCCTTTGCCGAGAGGTTCGACACCGTAGATGTCGACGGGATCACCAAGGAAGGCGGTGAAGAAGCCCATGGAATTGCTGCCGCCGCCGACACAGGCGCAGATGGCGTCCGGAAGGAGTCCGGTCATTTCCAGGAATTGTTCACGTGCTTCAACGCCGACGCACATCTGGAAATCTCGGACCATGAGAGGGAAGGGATGAGGGCCTACGACGGAGCCGATGCAGTAGATGGAATCCTTGTAGCTTTCAAGGTAGGAACGAAAGGCGGAGTCCACTGCTTCCTTAAGTGTCGCATTGCCTTCCGTGACGGGGATGACTTTGGCACCGAGGATTTTCATACGGGTGACGTTGGGCGCTTGTTTGGCGATGTCGACGGCTCCCATGTGTACTTCACATTCCAATCCGAAGAAGGCGGCAGCTGTTGCCAGGGCAACGCCGTGTTGCCCGGCTCCCGTTTCGGCAATAAGTTTCTTTTTTCCCATGTATTTGGCCAGAAGTCCTTCTCCCATGCAGTGGTTAAGCTTGTGAGCGCCCGTGTGGTTGAGGTCCTCGCGCTTGAGGTAGAGCTGGCACGTACCCAGCAGGCGGGAGAGGCGTTCGCAATGGTAGACCGGCGTAGGACGTCCCTGGAACTGGCGCCGGATGCGGCGCAGTTCGTTGATGAATTGGGCGGAATGGCAGATGGCTTGGTAGGCCTCCGCAATTTCCTGAAAGGCGGGAAGGAGTTCCGGTGGGAGGTACATGCCTCCGTATTCGCCAAAATAGCCGTTTTCGTCAGGGAAGTTGCGCAGGTAGGTATTGAGATTGATGTCCATGTCGTATGTTATTGAAAATGGTGCGGAAGTCGGGAAAGAAACTCGGGGACGGGATGACAGAGCATTCCGCGTCAATGATGAATCGGAACGGGAACCCCATCTTCAAAAAAGGGAGACTGAAACAGTCTCCCTTGATGAAGGTTTGGGATGATGCATTTATTCCTCTTCTTCTCTTTCCTGAGAGGAAGAAGAAACGGATTTGCGTATATCCTGCAATGCAGCGATGAAGTCATCCAGAATTTCGGCGGGAACCATAATGCGGTCCCGGTTGGAACTGACCTTTTCAGTAATGCGGATTACCTGTCCTCTGGAATTCTGCTTGAGATCCAAAAAGAAAGTTTTGCGATCGGCTATGATTTTTTCAGTACAAATAATATCGTCCTCCACGGTCGTTTAACGAGCCTCCGGTTTGGTTAGGATTTCTGTATAAACCCGAAGCCCCCGCCGGGTCAAATCAATTTTCCTGCAGGCTGTGTCACGGTTTCGACGTGATGAAAACCTTTTGGACGGGATGACGGAGAAGGGGGGCCTTCTTACCGTGGTGTCATGTCTGACCTGACACAACAACAAAAGGAAAAAGTGCGGGAATACCGTGAACAGGCAGAACGGAAGTTGGCAGACCGCGGGATGAAACCCGTGTGGGCCAGGATTCTGTCCTACCTGATAGCGGCTTTGCTTGCCGGGGCCATAGGCTGGCTGTCCGGCTGCAGCGGATCGTTGACGTGGGATTTCCCAAGCGACGATGGATTGCCGTACGATGGAAAAACAAGACAACAACCGGTTGCGGAGGAGGCTTGAGAAGGTATGTGCGAATACTTGAAAAGTCTTTCCACCGGACAGCTGGCCAAAATGGGCGTCGGTGCCGTGTTTGCCGTCGCGTTCGGGGTCGTGTACCACGATTACCGGACATTGGCGGAGAAACATGCCGAGGTCTTGCGCGAAGCTTCTGTTTCCATTTCGGAGATGGCGCTGAGTATCAGGGATTTGGCCAATCGGGTCGATAAACTCGAAGGAAGGAGGGATTATTAGTGTAATTTGATGTAAAATTGTATGACAAAAAGCTAATCAAAAAAATGAACACAGGAATGTTTCCTGTTGTCTTACCCACATAAGCAACATGGTTTCCAAATGAAGGAGAGAGCATTTGGGGACCCTCACTAGAGAAAGTGTTGGTTTCATAGGTAGTAGTAAACGGATAACGCCTGTATGCTTGATGGCATGCGGGCGTTTATTCTTGTGGTCGTTGATGGAGTCAAAAACACGTCCTGTTTTTAACATGACTTCCAGAGAACTGGAATGATTCCAGGGAAAGTGCTAGCTTGCGCTCATGAGCAGTGACCGCAGGTCCATTTCGATTCGTGGAGCCCGAGAGCATAATTTAAAGAATGTTGATGTAGATATTCCTCTGGGGGCGTTAACTGTGGTAACGGGGCCGTCGGGATCCGGAAAAACGAGTCTGGCGATGCATACTTTGTATGCCGAGGGGCAACGGCGTTATATGGAAACGTTTTCCCCCTATGTCCGGCAGTTCATGGACAGGATGAAGAAGCCCGATGTGGACTCCGTTGGCAATATCCTCCCGGCAATTGCCTTGCAGCAGCGCAATTCAATCCGCACGTCGCGCTCGACTGTGGGTACGATGACGGGACTGCATGAGTACTGGAAGTTCATTTTTTCCCGCCTGGCCGTAGGGCATGACCCGGAGACGGGGAGGGAGGTTCATCCGATGACGCCGGCCGAGATTTGTGACAAGGCTTTTGCCTCATGGCCGGAGGGGTGCAATCTTCTTGTGGCTTTTTGCGTTCGCAGGCCGGAAGGCATGGATGACGAAGCCATGCGCCGCGATTTGTCCGCGCAGGGATATGTGCGGGTTCTGGCAGCCGGAAAGCCGGAACGCTTGGAGGAGGATTCTCCTGCCGGCTTGGCGAGCGGAATTGCTTCTGCTGATGCCGAGGACGGCGTGGTGGTTATTCAGGACCGTATCCGCCTGGTGGAAGGCTCCCGAAAACGCCTGATGGAGGCCGTGGACGCGGCGATGAATCTGGGAGGAAATGTCGTGTGGCTGATTCCCTCCACGGATGGAGCGGAGTGGGGGGATCCGGTGTCTTTCCGCGGCGACTGGTTCCCGCTGATGGAACCCGTTCCGGGGTTGTTTTCATCCAATTCTCCCCTGGGGGCCTGTCCGGCATGCAAAGGCTATGGACGCATTATTTCCATTGATTATTCACGGGCTATCGACCCGGCTCGCAGCCTGAAGGACGGCGCCCTGCACATTTTTGAATCAGGGCGCGTGGCCGAATGCAAAAAGGATCTGATGCGTGCGGTCAAACGCGTGGGCGGCATTCGAACGAATGTCCCGTGGAACAAGCTGACGGACAGGGAACGCAGCTGGGTGATGGAGGGAGAAACTCCCGATTGGAGGGCTGCGTGGGAAGAGGACAAGTGGTATGGCCTGGTCGGTTTCTTTAAGGCTTTGGAGTCCCAGACGCACAAGATGATGATTCGTGTCTGGCTGAGTAAATTCCGTGAATATTCGACTTGTCCGGAATGTTGCGGCAGGCGTCTGCGAAAGGAATCCATGTGTTTTACAATCGACGGAAAAACGCTGCCGGATCTTCACGGAATGCCTATGGACGAATTGCTCGCATGGGTGGATGATCACATTGTACCTCATGCCGGCAATGATTCGTCATTAAAAAACGCGGTTGCTGAATTGCGTTCTCGCATTGCGTATTTGAACGAGGTCGGACTTGGATATATCACGTCCGACCGCACGACACGTACCTTGTCCGGCGGGGAAATCGAACGCGTAAGCTTGACGACTTGCCTGGGGGCCTCTTTGACGGATACCCTGTTCGTGTTGGACGAGCCGACCGTCGGCTTGCATCCTCGCGACACGGGACGCCTGGTGGATGCCATGCGGCGTCTTCGTCACCGGGGCAATACGCTGGTAGTGGTGGAGCATGAGGAATCCGTTATGCGAGCTGCCGATTACCTGATCGATATGGGACCGGGTTCCGGAGCAGCGGGCGGAAAACTCGTATACTCCGGAGAACCGGAGGGAATTTCCGGTATCGATGAGTCCGTGACTGGTGCCTATCTGAGCGGAAGACAAAGTATTCCCATTCCGGAAAAACGCCTTAAGCCTGCCCGCTGGCTCCGTATTCGCGGAGCGTCATGCAACAATTTGAACGGCTTGGACGTGGATGTTCCCCTGGGGGTATACACCTGCCTGACGGGCGTGAGCGGTTCCGGTAAAAGTACACTGGCTCACGATGTCATTTATCTGAACAATTGCCGCTATCGCGGCGAATCGACGGAAGAACGTCCGGGCTGTGTGCGAAGCATTGACGGTTGGCAGCATCTTTCCCAGGCGGTCATGGTTGACCAGAGTCCGCTGATTCGTACGCCCCGTTCGACTCCTGCCGTGTACGCGGGTATTTTCGAAGATGTCCGCGCTTTGTTTGCCAAAACGGAAGCGGCCAGATCCCGAGGCCTGACAAACGGTTTTTTTTCCTTTAACCATGGGGATGGAAGATGTCCCCGGTGTGCCGGTATGGGGAGTGAAAAGGTGGAAATGCAGTTTTTGTCGGACATTTTCGTCCCGTGTCCTCTTTGCGACGGTACCCGGTATGGGCAGGAGGCTCTGTCCATCTACATCCGAGGCAAGAACGTGTCTGACGTGCTGCAGATGACCGCCCGGCAGGCGATGGAATTTTTTGCATGCGAACACTCGGCACAAGGCAGGCGCATCATGTCCAAACTCGACCTTCTGGTGCATGTCGGCCTGGGACATATTGTTCTTGGGCAGCCACTCAATACTCTGTCCGGAGGGGAAAACCAGCGGTTGAAGCTGGCCAAGATCCTGCTGGACGAAGATAAGAACAGCAAGGACGGCAAGGGAAAAGGTAAACTTCTGATTCTGGACGAACCGGGAACGGGGCTTCATTTCTCGGATCTTGACGTATTGCTGAAACTGTTCCGCCGCTTGACGGAATCCGGACATTCGGTACTGGTCATCGAGCACAATATGGAACTGGTCAAGACCGCGGACTATGTGATCGACCTTGGCCCGGAAGGCGGCGTAGGGGGAGGCCGTGTCGTGAGTGTCGGTACTCCGGAGGAAATCGTTGCCGCGCAGCAGGGATTTACTTGGAAATTCCTAGGAGATGCCTTGGAAGGAAGACCCGCCGAGTTCCCGGACAACAGTGAACCGGGGGAAGTAGACGACATTCCCGAAGGTGTTCTGGCCTTGCGAGGAGCCCGTCATCACAACCTCAAAAACGTGGATCTTGATGTCGTGCGCGGCGATATGACCGTGTTGACTGGCCTGTCGGGTTCCGGAAAGAGTTCCCTGGCCTTCGACATCTTTTTTGCCGAAGGACAGAGGCGTTTCATGGATGTCATGTCTCCTTACGCCCGTCAGTTCACCGAACAGATGGAAAGCCCGGATATCGACCGTCTGACAGGGCTGCCTCCGACTGTCGCCATTGAGCAGAATGTATCGCGCGGAGGAACCAAGTCCACGGTAGGAACGGTGACGGAAATCTGGCAGTTCCTGCGCCTCCTGTACGCCAAACTGGGAGTATGCTACTGCCCGAAATGCCAGGTGGAAGTCGGACGGCGTTCCGATGGGGAGGTTGTCGAACTGGTTTCCCGCCTGTTGACGGAACATGGCAGAGTCGCCTTGGCGGCTCCCGTCGTTCGTGGTCGCAAGGGGCATTACAATGATTTGGCAAAATGGGCGGCAGGCAAGGGTTACAAGGCTTTCTGGATTGACGGTGCCTGGGTGGATATGGACAACTTTGTGCCTCTGGACCGCTACTCCAACCACGATGTCGATCTTGTTACGGGACAGCCCGACCGGACAACATCTCCGCAGGAACTGGCGGATATGGTGGCTCAAGCTCTGGAGCTGGGCGAGGGATTCCTCCATGTGGTAACGGGTAAATCCTCCCGGAAAAATCCACCTTTGCTCCTGGGGACCAGGCTGGCTTGCCCTCAGTGCGGAGAGTCTTTCCCGGAACCGGAACCTTCGACATTTTCCTTCAACTCTCCCAGAGGGTGGTGTCCGTCCTGCCGCGGTCACGGCTTTGTGGCCGGTGTTCGCATGAAGGAAGAAGGGGCGGAGTCTCTGACTGAAGCGGAGTTGCGCTACGACCGCGATGTCGAGCGCAGCCTTGGGGATGAAGACTCCTCCCTGCGTGTCTGCCCGGATTGCGGAGGCGAACGTCTGAATGCCTTTGCCCGCAATGTACGCTTGCAGGGGATGCGGCCTGGGGAATTGTCTGCATTGTCCGCCGTGGATGCCGCCCGGCTTGTCTCATCGTGGCATTTTGACGGGCGTGAGGCTGTCATTGCTCGGGATTCCCTGGCGGAAATCATCCAGAGACTCGAATTTCTGGATCGCGTCGGTCTTGGCTATCTGTCTCTGGACCGCAGCGCGACGACGCTATCCGGCGGAGAAACCCAGCGCATTCGCCTGGCGGCTCAGCTCGGTTCCCACTTGCGTGGCATCCTTTACGTATTGGATGAACCGACGATTGGCCTGCACCCTCGCGACAACGACCGCTTGCTGGGAACTCTGGATGAATTGAAGCAGCGCGGCAACACTCTTCTCATTGTCGAACACGATGAGGAAACGATGCGGCGCGCCGATCACATTGTCGACCTGGGACCCGGAGCCGGCATCCATGGCGGTCGAATCATGGCCCAAGGCTCGTTTGCCGAAATTGCCGCTATGCCGGAATCCGTGACAGGCTTGGCTTTCCGGGAACGGCCTAAACATCCCTACCGCGGCCGACGCAGGAAAATTCCGGCAGCCACGGACAAAACCGGATGGTTGTCCATTGAAGGTTGCCGAGTCCATAATCTCAATGATATCCACGCCAGGATACCGATCGGTCTTCTGACGGTCATTACCGGCGTCTCCGGTGCCGGAAAGACGTCTTTGATGAACGATACCGTATACTGGGCGGCCCGTAGCGCTCTCGGAGAAAAGCTTGACCGTGAACGGCGTTCCGGCTGGGATACTGCCATGGGGTTCGGTTGCTTCCGGGCCGTGTACCAGGTAGATCAGTCTCCTATCGGCAAGACGCCGCGTTCGACACCGGCAACGTATGTCGGGTTCATGGATGACATTCGTACCCTCTTTGCCCAGACGGAGGATGCCAGGCGACTCGGTTTCGACAAAGGGCGCTTCTCCTTCAATACATCCCGCGGCGCCTGTGAATCGTGCAAGGGAACGGGCATGCAGAAACTGGAAATGGACTTTCTGCCTCCGTGTTATGTGAAGTGTCCCTCCTGCAATGGGAAACGCTACAATGACGCCACTCTGGCCGTCCGCTATAAAGGGAAGACCATTTCCGACGTGTTGGAAATGAATTTCGAGGAAGCCGCCGAATTCTTCGAATCCCAGCCGCGTATCGGCGCTCCTCTGCAATTGCTGGTGGATACCGGGTTGGGCTATCTGACTCTGGGACAGGCGTCCAACACCTTGTCCGGGGGCGAATCCCAACGCTTGAAACTGGTGGCTGAATTGATCAAGGGACTATTGATTTCCCGGCGAGCGACGTTGAAGGGCAGGGAATTGCCGAAAGACCTCTACCTCATTGAAGAACCTTCCATCGGGCTCCACCCCCACGACGTACGCCGTCTCATCGACGTCCTGCACCGCCTTGTGGATCAAGGCAACACCGTCGTCGTCATCGAACACAACACTGAAATCATGGCGGAAGCCGACTACATCATCGACATGGGCCCCGGACCGGGTGATGAAGGAGGCTCTATCGTAGCGGCAGGAACGCCGGAACGCATTGCCGGAGGTAAGTCACCTACGGCTCGCTACATTGCGGAGGAGTTGAAGGAGAAGGAGTAACGAAACGTTTTTCTGCAAGGCGAAAAAATGCCCTCCCGGGTTTTATCCGGGAGGGGTTGTTAAGCAAGAAGAGGAGAGAGTAAATATCGGCAGGGGACTGTTCTATTCCGTCGTCGTTTGGGCCATTTCCTTCATGAATGGATGGTTTTTGATCGCGATGACTTTGCCTCGATCGTCTACATCGAATTCGTAGACGTGCGGGCCGACCGAGATTTTGGTGATGTAACCATTGTCATTGCGTTCCAGCCAGGAGTGTTGGACGTTGAATTGGACCCTGTTGGGGTTCTGGGTTACGGTGAATGAGTACATGGGAACCTTGTTAAGTCCGGCTGACAGGAAGTCCAGGAAGAGTACGACCTCGTTGATGTTGGCTTTGTAGCCTCTGTTGTAGCGGTCAATGGCTCCCACGAGGCGGGCTTCCGAACCGGCCCAATTGTGGTTGGCCTGCGTTGCGAGGGTTTCCTGCTTGGCGGCGAGGAACCATCCTATGTTGCCGCGCATGAAGGTGAGATCCTTGTACGGGCATGCGTGCCAATAATTGTCCCAAGCCTGGTTCCAGGGGGTGATCCCGTCCCAGAGGTTTTTCTCTTTGAAACGTTCCCGGGTTTTTTCCTGATCGATCCAACCGTCTTCTCCGGGGACGACGACTTCCGTTTCCCCTCCGTTGTTGGCGGCATAGATGAGCATCTCATTCCATCGCTTGGCAAGATCCTTGTTTTTGCGTCCATAGACGTAAGCATCCAGGGAATGGCAGATTTCATGTCCCATGACGAACGTGAAGTAGTCTCCGGTGGCTGCGCCTTTACCGAGATATTTTTCGGCAGCTTCCTTGAGGTCTCCGGCGCTTTCACAGGCAGGGCCGCCAACGTCGTTTCCGAACGTATTCTTATTGGATTTGAAGACATAGGCCATGGCTTCGCGGCCGTCGCCCATGTTTTGGTCAATGGAGATGTGGTCGTCCGGGAAGAGGACGCGCGGGTGGTATTTCAGGAAATCCCTGATAGCAAGGAGTTGGCCTTCCGTACATTTGTTGTTGTCAGCCAAGGCGAGGCCGGAAGCGAGATAGCGTTCGCGGTCCAACCCTTGCAGTCCCAGTGTATTGGCGACGTCAATGCGGTGCTCGGCGCTGTCGGGTTTCATGCAATGCAGAGTGACCCAGTTCATGACGAAGATGCCGGGAACATGATGCATGGGACCGAAAGTCGTGTTGCCGTCTTTATCCTTTTTGACCCATGCATCGAGCTTGCCGCGCTTGAGGAAGGGGAATTTGGCGATGTGGTTTTTGAGCATCTGGTAGGCTTTCTCCCGGTATTCGGCGGAGGGGAGGCTGACGGCCCAAGTGATCCATTCGCGACTCAGGTTGCGGTATCTGTTAAGCAATTCCTGATTGTTGGCTTCGAGAACTTTGCCGAGATCTTTCTCGTGACCGCGGTAGATTTTTTCAATGGCTGCCAGGTTGCGGGCGGCAGCGTTGACGCTAACTCCGTTGGCCATGGAAAGCATGCCGTCGTTGTAAGCTCCCAATACGATATCGATAATACCGTCCCCGTTAAAATCATCCAATGCTCCGAAGGTGCCGTTCATGGCTCTCAGGACGGTATTGTCTCCTTTTTTGGGGATATTGCCCTTCTCATCTGTCAGGATGAGATTGCCTTGGAGATCGGTGTCGAGGATGTTTTTTCCTCCTTTGTTGATCCAGTAGTGAATGGATCCCCAGTTGATCCCGTGAAGGAGGTCGGGTTTACCGTCTCTGTTCAAGTCCGCAAAGTAAGGGGCCAGATTGTATGAGTTGCTGACGATATGTTCCGCTTCGGTTTTCAGTTTGGTTTGTCCGGGCTTACCGACGTTTTTATGGAAGAAGAGTCCGGAACTGCTGTTGCCGACGAGTAGGTCGGGCAGGCCGTCGTTGTCAAAGTCGCCGAATGCGAGTGCATTGGACGGACATTTGAAATCTCCTTCCTGGTCGTTGACAATTGTACCCGTTTTCTGGAAGATAGGGGAATTTCCGGCTGAGGGCTGGAGTTCGTACGTATGCAATGTCCCGTCGTTGGTCCTGACGATGAGAAGAGGGATTTTTTTACGTGGTTGCGGCAGGATGGCGATGGATGCCGCTTCCAGTTCTTTTCCGGAATCGTCCTTGACGACGGAAGGAGCGGAGAATTGCCCCTTCTGATTTTTGTAGGCCCAGATGCGGTTGTTGCCGCAGACGAGCAGGTCGGGTTTGCCGTTGCTGTCCCAATCGAAGGAAACGGGGATGCGTGAACCGGTTTTCCCGGAACCCTCTCCGATGGGCGGGAGATCCCGGAACGAGGTGAATTTGCTGACCGGAGATTTGGGAACGGTTGTTTCGTCGCCAACGTCGATTCGGGTGGTGGAAAATCCGCCTCGGCCGTCTGCAACCGTAACGGAGAAGCTATCCCTGCCTTTAAAATTCGCTCCCGACGTGTAGGTGAAGGTGCCGTCGCCGTTGTATTTGACGGTTCCGAATTTGCTCTGGCCGTACCGGGAAACGGAGAGTTTGTCCTGATCCGGGTCGAAGGTGTAGAGATGAAGGATACTGCCCGTCTGGGATGGTTTGCCGCGGGTGACAAGGGCGTCCTGGGGATACGCTTTGGGCGCGTGGTTGTCGAAGAGGACGCCGACGGCGTTGGTGTCGATAGGTTTGTCGAAAAGATGGATCTGATCCAGAAGGCCTTTGTAGCCGCCTCCTCCTTGAATGGCGCCGAAACCGGTATATTCTCCCGGGAGAATTCCCGGGGTTCCTGTTCCCTTGCCGCTAGGCTTGCCGTCCAGGAAGATAACGACCTGGCCGCTGTCCGCCTTCCTCATGATCACGATATGGTGCCATTCGTTGTCGTTGACGGGAGCGGATGTTGTGGCAAGAACTTTGCCGCTCTGAACGACGGCCAGTTTGCCTTCAGGTGTGATGATTCCCCACTGCATGCCGGCCACATCTCCGACAATGCCGGGAGGGGAATCGGCGGTGCCTTCTGTATCCGTCTTTATCCAGTAGGAGAGGGTGGCCGAACCTTTTAAGGTATCCAGCGGCTGACGGGACTGGAGGAATTGACCGGGGGAATCGAAACGGATGCCGGAGAATTGCCGTCCGGATGCCCATGATTTTACAGGATCCAGTTTATCGTTGAGAGAGAGTCCGTTGGTTCCTACCGAATCGTCGGCGGTTGTAACCGGTTGAGAAAAGGGGAAGGGCATATTGTGCCAGTCCCTGGCTTCGTCGAAATTCCAATGTGATTTCAGCCCGGTCAGGTCTTCTGCTGCCGCGCCTGTATTGGCCGTGACAAAGCCAAGTCCAAGAAGGCCGACATGCAGGAGGAATTGTCGGGGATGGAGGTAATGATGTAACATATTGATAAGCGATTAGGAACGCCTATTAATATGACAAAAATCAAGGCAAGATCAATGTTTTTTTGAATAGATATTCATGATGAAATCGACAATGGGGGCCGGATCTTTCAGGCTGTGAGGATGGTGTCCGCAGCCCGGTTTGTGGATGACGGTGATGGGGCCTCCGAGTTTTTTGTAACGGGTTTCGACAATTGCCGTATTTTCTTCGACGGGTACGACATCGTCGGCATCGCCTACGACTGCCAGAATCGGAATGCGGGCCTTGGCGAGGACGTTAAGGTTATCGACAGGATTTCCTTTGTAGGCAAGAGCTTCGGTTTCCGTCATGCCGTACACTTCGAGGAGTCTTTTCCAGTCCTCGGGGGAACCGTTGCTTTTTCCTTTGCCGGCAGGCCAGCTCTTGAAATCGCAGACCGGAGCGTCTACATACAAGGCCATGACTTGTCCGGGGTGCCTGGATGCCCAGTTGTAGGCAAAGAGGCCGCCGCGGCTGAATCCTTCCAGAACGGTTTTTGGGGAGAGACCGTAGGCTTTCGTGACGATTTGGTAGTACTCGTCCATGATATCCAGTGCCTTGGGCGCTCCATACATGTTGCTCACATCAATATATCCGACGGCAAATCCCTGTTTCAGAAGAGCTTGGTCGGCTTGCGGTTCATGTCCGAAGAATTCCGTTCTCCAGATCCAGGGCTTTCCTTGAGCCCATTGTTGGGGGAGGACGAGGAGAGCTTGTTTGCCGGCTACTGTAAAGTCGTGGCGAATACCTCCTCCCCAGTTGGAGACGGTGGCTTTGCCGATTACATCCGGAGGAAGCTTGTCAATGGGAATACCTTGCGGAATTCCCGGGCGTTTGTGACCAGCGGCAGACAACCAGGCGAATTTGTAGAGTGCTGCGTTGTCGTACAATTGACGGCGAGCTGGAGCGTCGGGGAAATCCTGGGGCAGAGGAGTATTCCATACCGTCGATAAGCCGTCGATGACGGCATGGGCGATCATTTCATGGCCGCGTTCGGCGGGATGGACTCCGTCTCCAGCGTACACGAAGTCTGGATGAGTCTGTTTTTCCTGTTCGATATCTTTCTGAAGGGAAGGGCGGATATCGATGATTTTCCAGCCGGATTTTTTCTGATCGACGAGCCATGTACCGAATGTTTCCAGGACATTGTTATAGGAATCGGTATCCGTTTCGGGATGATCGGCCCTGAAAAGGGGTGGTGTGACGAAGATGATCTCTGCCTTGATGGCTTCCGCTTTCTTTTTCAAGAGGTTGATTCCTTTTTGATAGGCTTTGAGACATTTCTGGTCCAGAGGCATGTAAATTCCGTCGTTCATGCCGTAGCAGGCGATGATGACCGTTGGATGGTAGAGCTTCAAAATATTGTCGAGGCGGTCATGCAGGCAGGGCCGGGGAAAGGCTCCTCCAGCATGTCCCGGCTCCGAGAGTCCGGAAACGGTTTCGCTCGGCAGACAAAAATTGACAATCTCCGCATCGGCGAACCTGGGTGTTTGGCGTAGCGCGTTTTCCACAAGGGCGGGCCATTGTCCGGCATACGGGATGCTATCCCCTAAAAATGCTACTTTTTCACGGGAAAATGCCGGTGTCAGGGCTAATAGTACAATCAATATCAGGGAGTATATTGCTTTCATTGCTTTCCTTTCATCTACGGCTTGACGGGGCGGGATTCAATCAAAAAGTGTATTTCGGACATTATCTCATGAGCTTCCTCTCTTTTTTAATCAGTCTGTTTCTCCAATGGTATATCAATATATGTCTTGTGCTTGAGGCTGATTTCCGTATAATTATTCCCCCGTTACATTAACATGGATCAGGTAGAGCAGAAAGAGAGACCGTTGCAATTGGGACTGGCCGGACTTGGTACAGTTGGGACAGGTGTTTACGAAACCCTTCAACGGAATCACGATATTCTGGAAGCGCGTGCCAAAATTCCTTTTTCCGTCAAAAAGGTAGCAGTGAGGGATTTGGACAAGCCCCGCGAGGTGGAAATCCCCTCCGGTCACTTGACGGATAACTGGCGGGATCTGGTGCAGGACCCTGATATTGATATCATCATCGAGTTGATTGGCGGAACGAAGGATGCCTATGACTTGATCGTTTCTTCTTTGAAGGCAGGTAAACCCGTCGTGACAGGGAACAAGGCTCTATTGGCCGAACGGGGAACTGAAATTTTCATGTTGTCTGCCAAGTTGGGAGTTCCCATTTACTTCGAAGCCTCTGCCGGGGGAGGAATCCCCATTATTGCAAGTTTACGTAATTCTTTGATATGTAATCATATTACGTCGATTGTCGGCATTATTAACGGGACATCGAATTATATTCTTTCCGCCATGGAAGATCATGGCGCCACGTTTCGTGATGCTCTTGCCAAGGCTCAGGAACTCGGTTATGCAGAAGCGGATCCCACGTTTGACGTCAATGGATGGGATGCCGGCCACAAGGCTTTGATCCTGGCGATGCTGGCGTACGGGATGACGATCAGCCCGGCAAAGATTTTTGTCAGTGGTATTGAAAATCTTTCTCCTTGCGACTTTAAGTTTGCCGACAAACTGGGGTACACGATTAAATTGCTTGTCATTATAAGGAGCCATGAGAATGGTGAACTGGAGTTGCGCGTGCAGCCGAGTTTTGTTCCCAAGTGGCACATTCTGGCTTCCGTCTCCGGAGTATTCAACGCTATTGCCGTAACGGGCGATATTGTTGGGGAAACTCTTTTTTACGGACGTGGGGCCGGCAAGAATCCGACTTCCTCCGCCGTCATCAGCGATGCTATTACGGCTATGCGCGAAAGTCGCCACCCCAAGTATCATACGGGCTTCAACCCCTATGCTTCCGCCTGCAAGGTCATGGATGTGGATGATACCGTGACGCCCTACTACGTGCGTTTCCAGGTAGCGGACCGTGCCGGCGTTATAGCGGAAATGGCCGGCATCCTGGCTCGCCACGGTATTGGCATCTCGGCGACTTCTTCTTCGTTCAGCCATGTGGATGCAGAGGGAAATGTATGGAACGACCTCGTGTTCATGCTCCATTCCTGCCCGTGGGGGCAGTTGCAAAATGCCCTGACGGGGATTGTTTTGCTTGCCAATGTAGGAGCATATCCCAGTGTGCTGCGTATAGAACACCTTGTTTCCGAATCCTGATTACTCATTATAAGAAAATCCTATGTCACTGATCGTTCAAAAGTACGGAGGCACGTCCGTCGGCAGTATTGACCGCATCCGCAATGTAGCAAGGCGCATTCATGATTTGATCCGGGAGGGTAACCAGGTGGTTGCCGTAGTTTCCGCAATGAGCGGCGTTACCGACGGATTGATCTCTCTGGCTAAAAGCATTTCCGAAGCTCCCTGCGAACGGGAACTGGATGTTCTAATGGCGACGGGCGAACAGCAGTCCATTGCGCTTCTGACGATGGCTCTCCATGAACTGGGCATCAAGGCGGTTTCCATCACCGGTTCCCAGGCGGGGATTTGTACATTCGGTTCTCATACGCGCGGTCGTATCAAATCCATCGAACCGGTCATGATGAAGAAGTATCTTGACGAGGGTTACGCCTTGATTTGCGCCGGTTTCCAGGGCGTGACGGAAGACGGGCTGATCCATACGCTGGGCCGGGGCGGTTCCGATTTGTCCGCCATCGCCATCGCTTCGGCGATTAAAGCGGATATCTGCCAGATTTTGACTGATGTGGATGGTGTTTACACTTGTGACCCCCGCGTGGTGAAGAATGCTGTCAAACTGGATGAAATCTCTTATGACGAAATGCTGGAAATGGCCTCCAGCGGATCCAAGGTCATGCAAACACGCTCCGTCGAATTTGCTAAAAAATTCGGCGTTGTTTTTGAAGTTCGCAGTTCTCTGAATAACAACCCAGGTACTATCGTGCACGAAGAAATCCCCTCCATGGAAGCAATCGCCGTTCGCGGCGTGTCAATTGAACGTAACCAAGCCCGCGTAACAGTGGCCAATATCCCGGTTCAGAACGGTTATGCCGCCAAAATTCTGTCGGTTTTGGGTGATGCGGAAATCAATTTGGATATGATCGTCTCCAACGTGGCCCATGACGGTTTGGTTCGCCAGTCGTTTACCATGCATATGAACGATCTCGGGCGTGCACAAGCGGCTTTGAAGCCGGTGTTGCCGGAGCTGGGACCCAATGCCAACATAGAAACGGAAGCCGCGCTCGGCAAGATTTCCGTCGTCGGTATCGGGATGCGTTCCCATACCGGTGTTGCCGCGACGATGTTCCGGGCGTTGGCCGATGCCGACATTAAGGTCGGTATGATTTCTACATCGGAAATTAAAATTACCGTCACTGTGGATGAATCCGATTTGGACCGTGCCGCGCAGGTTGTTCACCAGGCATTTCATCTTGATGAAATCAACCGTTTGGCCTGATTGGTCTGCGGATAATTCAATTTGTTTTTTAGGTAGGAGCAGTCCGGTTTGTATGAGCCGGACTGCTTGTGCTTTATGTTCGTTCCATGAAGCTGGAACTTTCGGGAAATAGTAAAAATGTTTATTGGTGCTTGCTTGAGACACTTATATAGTGTAATGGCGGTCATGCGCTTGTTTGCCTTATTTGCCTGTTTGACCACGTCCCTGGGATTGATTGGATGTGAGTCCGTTGGTGGGCGGGAACCTGCCGTATCGTATATCCCGACCGCTACACCTATTCCGGTTGCCGTTCCTGTGCCGGAGATGCCCGTTTCTCGTTCGCTTCCATCCAATTTCCCGTCGCGTCCTCTTGCATTGCCTTCGTCTCCTCCGCGTACACCCCATTGTGCCAGCGCATGCGTGATGGATGCTTTGACCGGGCGGGTTCTATACTCCCACAACGGTTCTCAGAGGCGCCAGGTGGCAAGTACCCAGAAACTGGTGACGGCTCTTGTCGTTCTTGACCACGGGTCTCTCAACAGCAATGTCGTAATCGAACCTTCCGATACGCATGCCGACCCGACCAAACTGGGATTAAGAGCCGGTCAAACCTATAACAAAGGAGAACTCCTCCATGCCTTGATGGTCAGAAGCTACAACGATGTAGCTCTCGCTCTTGCCCGAGATACGGCCGGTTCCGTTCCCCGCTTCGTGAACATGATGAATGCCAAGGCCAGAAGCATGGGGATGTATAACTCGCGTTTTGCCAATCCGAATGGATTACCCGCCGACCAGTATTCCACGGCGATCGACATGGCTCGTTGTGCCTATTTCGCCTACCGCAACCCGTCTCTCCGCAACATGGTCTGTACGCCGACATTTAATTTTTCTCTTTCCAGCGGTCGCAATACACTGCTGCGCAATACGAACAAGTTATTGGAAAAATATCCGTGGGTGACAGGGATGAAGACCGGTTATACAAACGCTGCCGGCCGTTGCCTGGTTTCCTCCGGAGGCGTCAACGGTCGTCATGCCATTGTGGTAGTTCTGGGGTGTAAACCCAGCCTGATTTGGCAGGAATCCGAGAATTTGCTGAAGTGGGCCTTGCAGATCTGAGATATTTGGGGAGTGTTGAGAGAAGTAGAAATTTTTTACTTCCTGGATGGTGTTTGGTGCGATGAAGTAGACTCCCGGATTATTAAACGCGTTTTCAGAATTCGTTCCGCAGGGTTCAAAACGATACCGGGATTGATCATTTTGTTGAGCAGGAGCTTGGCCGCTGTCTGCCCAAGCTTTGTTGAACCGTGGTGAGGGCAATTTCGGAGTTTTCATCCACCAATGGGAAAACGGTTCAGACAGTGAAAACCGAAATGTGTGATCCATTTTCATTGTTCCTTTCTACTTCGGAGTTGAAACGATGTCTATGAATCACACATGCATTTGAAACAAGCATCTCCCATCCCTATATCCCAATACTGCCGCATCGGTCAATTCATGACCAACTCTGGGATTTTTGTTTCGGGGTCATCTCCCTCCCGGGGGGCCGTCCATGCCAAGACAAACACCTTCCTGTAAAACGGATAGAAAAGACGATATTTATAGATATGAAAGCTCTATCCCAGCGTCTGGAACGGCAAGTTCGCGTAAATGGGTTCCGATATGTCATGAGAGAAACTCAACTTGTCAAATTATCGCTTTTCGCTAAGGGAACCGACTTGTTTGAGGCTTCATCCTGCCCTTGCCGCAGAACAGTCTACAACTGGGAAAAAAGAGGCATTCTTTGTATCCTGTGTCTGGGAAGCAGTCGGTTTGTCGACCTCCGGGCGACGAGGGAGCGATTACAAGGGTAGCATTTATCCGCTCATTAACCTCGCTACCGTTGAACACACTTGATATTCGTCATCAATTCTAGCGATTTTTGCATCCTTATTTCATTTTAAATTGATTTTCCATGCAATTCTCGCTAATTTTTCTCTATTCGATCACATGGCTTCTTTCCTGTCCAAACAGTTCGGGACTGTTCCTGTCAACACACGTACTCTTAAGTCCGCGCTTAAGGAGTACAAGGCGCCTATGGCCAAAATATCCCTCCTGCAGAGAGAAGGCGTTATTCTCAACCTTCGCCGGGATCTTTACCTGTGTCTTCCCGAAGATGGGGAAGGCACCTATTCGCGTGAGCTTGTCGCGAATCATCTTCTTCATCCCTCCTATGTTTCCTATGAAACGGTGTTATCCCGGGCAGGAGTGATTCCGGAGCGGGTGACTCTCCTCAAGTCCTCCTGCATGAAGCGAAGCAAGGTGTTTGACAACGCGACAGGCCGCTACGAATACATTCAGGTGCCTGAGGCTTATTTCCCGATTGGCCTGACCCGGCAAAAGACGGAAGAAGGGTATTTCTACCTGACAGCGACTCCCGAAAAAGCCTTGTGCGATCTGATCGTATCTTCGTCCAATCTCCGCATTCAGTCGATGAAGACCATGCGGTCTTACCTGGAGGAGTATCTGAGAGCTGACTGGGACATGATTTCAGAAATGGATATCTCCATTATCCGGGCATGTGCCGAAAAGACGAACAAGAAAAAGAACGAATTGAATTTTCTGGAAAGGACGATTTGCCGTGAACGTGTTTGATGAAATGCTGGCTTCCTATGAGACAGAGAACGATAACGACAGGCTGAACGCCGTGCATGAGATCATGCAGCAAGTAGCTCTCGGAGGCCTTTACAATGGCGGCTTCTTCAACAAGGCCGCTTTTTACGGAGGGACATGCCTGCGTATCTTCCACGGATTGGACCGTTTTTCCGAAGACATGGATTTTTCTCTCCTCGCCCCCGATCCCGGATTTCGTCTGGATCCCTATTTCGATGCCATTACCGCCGAGTTTGCCGCTTTGGGACAAAGCATCGATATTACGACCAAGGAAAAGACGGCGCAGAGTACGATCCAGTCCGCTTTCCTGAAAAGCGATACGGCCCAGTACGACATCCATTTGGGGCGCGACCGAAAAATCAAAATCAAGATTGAAGTAGATACGACGCCTCCTCTTGGATTCTCCACCGAGCAGAAACTTCTCTTGCAGCCGTTTTCCTTCTATACCAATTGTTTTACGCTGCCAGATCTTTTTGCCGGGAAGATGCATGCTCTCATCTATCGTTCATGGAAGAATCGGGTCAAGGGACGCGACTGGTACGATTTCGAATGGTATGTACGCAAAAACGTCGCCATGGACTTCAAGCATTTTTGTGAGCGAGCCTATCAATTTGGATCAGAAGAACCGGGGAGGCTCACACCGGATCGCTTCCGCGCAATCCTGAAAGACAAAATCAAGGAGACTGACATCCGGCAGGTCAAGGATGACGTCATGCCTTTCATCAAGGAACAGAACAAGCTTAATATCTGGTCAACAGAGTACTTCCTGCAATTAGCGGACATGGTGAAGTTGTCCTAAATACTCGACCTCATTCGACCAGCAAGCCCCTTATTGCATTCGTTTGATTTACTCCATGCTCGGGAATTCACTGATGCAGTAAATTTACGAATATGAAGTAAATTATCCGTAGGGGGTCGAGCCACCTCTCGAGTACCAATAATAACCCTCTTTAAGTGAATAACTTGGAGGGGGGCTTGTTGTTGATAGGGAAATGGTCAATTTCATGAAACGGCCACAATCTGTGTACAAAATGTGTACACTTTGAGAGTGTTTTTAGTCTTATTTGACAAGGTATTTCTGTCATAAAGATCACACAAGACAATATGTTCGGGAATCCGTGTTTGATTTACCGCTCTATACCTTGTTTGGGAGATACGGTTTCACAGAAACAGGAATCGGGAACATGAAATTGTGCCGATTTGAGTTAATTGGACGTTAATGCCAGATGCCTTGTCATATCTTATTGATTCATTTCTTTCCGTCGCCCTATTCTGAATCTGCTTTCCTGCAACAATCGTCTATTATGAGTAATTCTCCTTATTTTATTCATTGGTCCGGTTCTCCGGATATAGCTCCATTTTTGAATTATTTTATAGAATTGGGACTGCTCAAGTTTTCGGGGATCCATGAACATTCTCTGGATATGCATTGCAATGACGGGATTAAAATCTGTTATATTCTCAAAGGAACGCATACGTGGCAAGTCGATGATAAATGCTACCAGTTGTATCCGGGAGACGGCTTTATTACATGTCCCTGGCAACGTCACGGCAATCCCTTGGGCAGGCATGAACGAGGCGTTGTTTCCTGGATGATTATTCGTCCGGAAATCTTTGAAAGAAGCGGAAAAATGAAATTGGGTGAATGGTCCCGGCTCATGGCAACAACGCAAAATCATATCGGCCGTCTTTTTGCCGGTAACAAATCGGCTCTTATTCCCCAGGCTGGTTCTCTGCTTTCGTTCTACAGGAGTCTGAATGATGAACTCGTTTCTCATCAAACGGGATACGTGGAACGGATCAATCTTATTCTGGATTCCATGTTGGTGGAAGCAGCCCGCCTTCTGGAAAGAACCAGTGTGGATGGGTTACGGCATGATGGCTGGTTGGAAACTCTGCGGGAAAGAATGAATTACTGGGCTTTCGAACAACGCGTTACGATGGACAAAATGGTGTACTCGTTCAATATGAGCCAATCGACCTTCGAGAAAAAGTCAGGTTCTTAACGGGCTTTACGCCAAGCGAGTATCTGTCCAAGCTCAGATTGGAAAAAGCCAAAATGCTGCTTGCGCAAAATAGGTTGTCAATCAAGGAAATCGCAAGTCAAAGCGGCTTCTCTTCATCCCAGTATTTTGCCGTATCGTTTGCCAAATGGCAGGGAATGTCTCCATCCGAATACAGGGAAAACATGAGGCGGAAGAAGGCTTCCCTGCATTCCTTGCGACAAATGGTGTATGAAGGGGAGGTTTCATGAAATTGAGCCACAAGTCCGACTTTCCCGTGACCTTTGTTATCGAAGCCAACCCAATCGGCCATGGCCCGTGGATGATCTACAAGACGGTGACCGTCAAGCCCGGAGAAGTTTGGGAACATGAGTTTCCGTCGGATTTTGATGCTCGCTGGATTCGTCTTTCGGGGGACAAGGATACGACTGCCACTGCGTGGCTGATTTATGAATGAAGTCTGACTCTGCTCATTTTAAGGGAATGGTTCGTGTTAGTTGGGCCGGACTGTTCGTTCGTTCCTCCCTGCGTCCTCATATTTTGAGGTAACCGGCAGCTTTTTCTTTTCTTCGCTTTTTCCCGGAGTTCTGAATTATGAAGTAATACGATATCTAAAATGCAGATGGTAAATCTATTATAGTAATGTTGAGAGAAGATTCTCAATACTTATCCGCTTGATTTTTTGAAAGTTTCCAAGAAATTCATTGGAAGAAAAAAACAAGATCAATCGGCACTTTCATGCTTGATTGTATCTCAATCTCTCCTAGAATAAATAGGATCTTTTTGTCTTTCTATGAAACTTCGTCTTCCTCTTCAATTGAAGGCTGCGGTTCTCGCATGCCTTGCTCTTCTTCCTGTAACTTCATATTCATCTGATAGTTATAGCGTCAGTTTAGGCAGTACGGCTTCCGGGACTGGCTTAGGACTTGTTGCAACCAGTGAATGGTTCAGCACTAACACAACTGGTTCTTTTACCTTGCAAGGTAATGACGGAGTCGAGCGGCCGACTCTGACCATCGACAAAATGTCTGTTTGGTCATATGCCACATCCCCCAACTCCATGCTGCACGGATACAGCTCCAATGCGGATCTTTCCTTGCAAGTTAGCGATATCGGTTTTGATACGTACGACGTTTATGTCTATTTTGCAGAAACGAACTATAAACCAGCAGGTTTTGCTCCGATTGTCGTCAATGGACAATCTTATACGGGATCGACGTCCGGATCAGTTCAAGGAGATACCGTCTGGGGAACATGGAACGGACTTGAACCACTTTCTCTCCTGGGATCTAATGCATTGCTTATCGAAGGTCTGACGGCAGAGGAACTCACCATCGGATTTGCCGCCGGAAGCCCGGGCATACATTCGGTGGCTGGATTCCAGATTGTCAAATCCGCCACCGAAACGCTTTATTCAGCCAACCTGGCGGATAAGACTACAGCCAACTGGTCGGACGCCATCTGGACCAAGTCTGGAATAACCGGCGCCTGGGGCAATTCGACTGAGACGTCCAATTCCAAGGCCGGCATCACTGCCTCGTCTTCCGGAACGACATTGATCGTAGGAGGAACTGCCGGAGAACCGGTTAAAATGGGAACCCTCTCTCTGGAAAGTGGCAAGCTGACGCTCGATTCCGGGGTAATCGAAATGGGATACAGGGAGAAAATCCTCGTCTCAGACGGAGCGGAACTAACCTTGGGAGACAGCTTGACTCTCAATTCCACCAATCTCATCTTCGGAGGTACGGGTACCATTTACTACAACACGTCTGCGACATCTTATGAGCAGTCAAGCCTCGGTTCAGAGAATACCCTGATTTTCAAGGATGGCATGAACGTCACACTGAAAGCGGTTGCATCCATAGGAAAATTGAAAACGGGAACCGGCAAACTGACGTTGGGGGCTTCCGGTGTGTACAATATCAATGGACTGGTATTTGAAACGGGAGATTCGGCTCTGACTGGCCTTACGGCAACTCTGGATGCAAATGGCCCCGGACTGAATTTGGGAACCAATACTTCTCTATCATCCATTAACATGCAGGGCGGCAAGCTCGTTTGGGATCAAAGTAAAACTCTATCCTTGGGATCTCTCTCCGTTTTGAAAGGATCCAACAATCTGGGGCAAGGAACAATCAACGTTACGGGAAAGCTTGAAATTAAGAGTAGTCTCCTTGGTCTTTCTTCTTCCGATTCCCTGTTGAGTGCCGGTTCCCTCAATCTCTGGAACGGTACTGTCTCCGGAATCAGCTTGAATATATCCGGAGGCTTGGACGGATACGGAGGAGACGGAACATTGGCTACCGTCAGGAATTCCTCCATTGTAGTCGATAAAAGCTACACGGCTGGAGTTTCATCAGCATCCGGCTTCCATACGGTTGTCTTCGAAAATTCGAATCTCCTTGTCAAGGGGAGTTCAACCAATAACTCTGTGGCCTACGGCATAGGGCTGGGAAACTGGGGATTCGGATCTTCCATGACTCTCGACGGGGGAAAAATCGTCACGGTCAGCAATTTCGCAATTACGTTGGACGGGCCTAGTTCTCTTGACATCAAGAACGGAGGATTTGTCGGAGCTCCGGGATTGGTCATGAATGTCCGGGGAAATTTGTCCGGCAATGCCGATAATGGATCCACTTTGACTTTGGATTCCGGAATTTTAGTTCTGGGTGCGGGAGGGATCACAACAAAAGGAAACGTCACGGCAGCATCCATTACGATCAAACAAGGAACCCTCGCTTCTTCCGCCGACGAGTGGAACTCGTCACTCAACATGACGATCGGAAGTGCTTCATCCGGTCAAGCTACTATCGATACTGAAAAATACGATATCTCAGGGGACGACTACACTTACGCAAAAAACGGCAAGGGTGCCAAGATTACCTTGAGTGGTATCCTTTCCGGTCCGGGTGGACTCGTCAAGGACGGTGCAGGCTGGCTTACTCTGTCCGGACCGGGATCCAATACCTACTCCGGCGGGACAACCCTCAATGCCGGAGGTATCGAAATTGCCAAGGAATCCGCACTGGGCCAGGGCAACCTGACCATCAATGCATCGACGTTCCTCCTGCTTTCATCGAATGCCACTGTGGGTGGCAATTTGGTGTTGAATGGGAAGAGCACGATCACCATGCCCTCCGGCAATTTGCTGAAAGTCACCGGCAATGTTACGTATGGAACGGATGCCGTAACGACCTTGAAACTGACTGGGGATTTTACGACAGGCTCGTCCACTCCTACGATCCTCGTCCAGGCGGACAGTTATAATTTTTCAGATGATTCTTCCCATTGGAATATCCTGTTTACAAAGCGTTCCTCCGCCGATATCGTCTTCGGTAACGGGGCTATTTCCTTCACGAATCTTCAATATACGGCCGGGGAAAATATCACTTGGAACGGAGGTAATTCCGGAATGTGGGAATCCATCGGAAGTGGATGGATCAAAACGGGAACGTCGCAGGATGAGGTCTATTACGATGCCGATAACGTTACGTTCTCTCCCGATCATGCGGGAACGGTAACCCTTCAGGAACAACTGGCTCCGGGAAAAATGACGGTTAACGGCGATTACACGTTTTCCGGAATCGGCTCGTTAAACGGTTCATTCGACTTGGAAGTCCAGGGGGGGAATGTGATCATGCAAGTACCGGTCAACCGTACGGGGGGCAATACGACTGTTTCCGCCGGATCCCTGTGGGTATCCAACGCTGACGCGGCAATGGGGCAAATCACGCTGGGAGCAGAAGGAACCTTGCAGCTCGGTAGTTCTTCTTCCATTTTGACGGATTTCGATCATCAGGAACTGAAGGAGGGTGGCAACTTGCAGATATGGGGAAGAGGGAACCTGAGCGCGTCGGGGGGGAGCGATGGAAATCACACGACGTTCAAGGTAGGGGAAGGATTCCACGGAACAATCGAAATGAAGTCGGGATTGATCAATTGGGAAACTTCAGAGAATGTCCTCATGGGTAATGCAGAAGCCAACGGACCGACTCTTATCTTGAACGGAGGCGGTGTTGTTACGACGGGTACTCCGGAAACACAAGTTTATAATCCAATTACCATTGGTGCAAATGGAGCGGTTATCCGATCCTACGGAGCGAAATATGCCACCTACTACGGCCCCATTACGGGCTCCGGCAAAATATCCCATACGGACGGAGGATATGTAACATTCAAGGACATGACCGGTTTCTCAGGAGAATTTGTCAATGAGCGCGGTTCCGTCACCTTTGACTCTGCCATCCATTTTTCCAATCTGACTTCCAATTCCAGTAACGACAAATCCCTGATTACTTTGACGGGAAAAGCCGGTAGTTCCGTAACAGGAACCATCAAACTGGCTGCCAATTCATCCCTGACGATGGATATTGGCAAGGAAAATACGCTGGAAACCACCAATTTCCTCGTTTCCGGCACCGCCGCCCAAACGATTACGCTGACATCCGGCACCCTGAAGGTAACGGGTACCAACAATGCCCGCAAACAATCGGATCTTTCTTTCTCGCTCAATACAGCCGGTACGGGCAGCAACACGACAACTCTCCATATTGCGGCCAATGCCGCCATTGATGCGGCCGACACGGTCCTTGCCACCGGATGGGAAGGCAACTCGACAATTAATCTTGAAGGAGGCACGATCAATGTCAAGGGGCTGTGCAGCAGCAATCCGACCAATGCCGTGGCCATCAACCTTAAAAGCGGTACCGTCAAACTTGGGGACTACGGTATCACGGACTACAAGTGGAGTGTCACCGGAAACCAAACCGACGCAAAGGTTTCCCTTACGTTGGGTACTGTCGAAATCATTGCTCAAGCCGATTTGAGTATTGATCCCCATCGTCTGGATGACAATGCCACGGATATCGTGACTTTGACGGATGCGGTTACCGGAACAACCTTTAACACCAACAACCATACGATAATGGTCAATGACTGCCTTGTAGGCGACGGCAAAGTCGTCAAAACGGGAGCCGGTACTCTCATCCTCCAAAAAGCAGGCACCTATGCCGGAGGTACCGTGATTAACGCCGGGACATTGCGGGCATCTCATGCCTCCGCATTGGGGGCAAGCGATGTTACTGTCAACGAGGAAGGTATTCTGCAATTGACGGCCTCCGATCCCTACTCCAACAATGTCGTCCTGACCGATACCGATTCCAAATTGCTGTGGGATACCGGCTCCGAAGGTACTCTGACAGGAACGATGAACGGTTCGATATCCGGTTCCGGAATTTTGGAAAAAACGGGTACCGGGACCATGAAGATGCTATCAGCCCAGACTCTGGAGAATTTCAATGGTACAATTCACGTGATCGGGGGGCAGCTTCAGTTGGGCAACGCCGTCAACGGTCAATCGGTTAGTACCGGCAAGTCCCGCATTATTCTGGAAACCGGTTCCGACCTGTTCCTTAATGGAGGAGACAATGCCAGGCATATTGTCGCCGGAGATGTTACCGTCCAAGGCAAGAGCCGGATTTCCCTTTATGCCGGGTTCAACGGTCAAATCGCACTGGATCTGCAAGGAGCCATGATGCTGAACAATGATTTGACGCTCGTGAAAACATGGGCCAAGCAAATCGGCATTAGCGGTAAATTGTCAGGGAAGGGTAATCTGGTTTATGACCCGACGATTAAGGACAACGCTGCCTGGCAGGAAAACAACAAATTGATCATTTCCTCCGCCAATACGGACTACGAAGGAACGGTTCGCATGATTGAGGCGACCACCACGGCAAAAAAACGTCCGGGCTGGCTGATCTTGCAGAATGATGATGCCCTCTCGTCCGCGCAGGTGGAATTGGTTTCTACCCAGGCTTACCTCGTTGTGGATACGGGCAATGCTACGTTGAAAGGGTTGACGGGCTCCGG
This sequence comes from Akkermansia sp. N21169, assembly GCF_029854675.1. Taxonomy (NCBI): domain Bacteria; kingdom Pseudomonadati; phylum Verrucomicrobiota; class Verrucomicrobiia; order Verrucomicrobiales; family Akkermansiaceae; genus Akkermansia; species Akkermansia sp. N21169. The sequence goes on from NZ_JARWNC010000030.1 coordinate 91,732, forward strand.
TTATGTCAGCTCCGGAGAAGGCAGCAACACATTGACTCTGGATATTACCGGTAGTCTTTCCAATGCCTTCAACGGTACCATCGGCGATAAGATGAAGACGACGGGTGAAAATGCCTATGCGGCCAATGGGAGCCTGTCTCTTGTGAAAAACGGCGGTGGTGAATTGATTCTGAGCGGTGCCAATTCCTACACGGGAGGTACCACCGTCCAGGCAGGAACGCTCACAATAACCAATGCTTCCTCTCTTGGCAGCGGCAATGTCCATCTGGGAAGCGGAGCCACTCTGAAATCCGGCATCAGATGGGACAATTCCCTGGTATTGGACGGAGAAGCAGCCGTGGAATCCAGTCATGACAACGCTCTGTTTGCAGGTTCGACATCCGGAAACAATACCCTTGTCAAGAAGGGGGCTTCCCTCCTTACCTTCTGCGATGCTCCCGCCGATGAACAGAACGATGGAACCACCGCTCACACTGCCATCTACCAGCATGGCGATACAATCGTCTCGGAAGGAGAACTCCAACTAGGTATTCTCTGGAAAACGTACGATCAAAAAACCGAACACCGTTTCGGTACGGGAACGGTTTACATCGAAGATACGGCCAAATTCAGTTTGGGCCTCAGTTACAACACGTATGGTACCGTGAAGTTTGCCTCGGACATCACCACGAAGAATGGAGGGACTCTGGAAGTTCTCGACGGCAATCACGAACTGACGGGAACACTGACCTTCGGTCAAAATGCCGGGGATACCACGACATTCCAGGATGCGGGATGGGGAGCCAAAACCTATGGCACTGTGATTTCCGGCAAAGTCTCGGGTCGCGGAACGTTGAATATCGTCAATGGAGACCAGGGAGCTTCCGATAATTTGCTGACATTGAGCAATGCTTCCAATGATTTCAATGGCACCGTCAATGTTCATAACGTGCGGTTGCGCCTGAATTCCAGTTTGGAAGGGGCATCGATTAACCTCACGGAAAGCATCAAGGAAAAACCTGACAATACGGCATTGGTTGTCAATGGGGATGAGATTACAATAGGAGGCATCTCCGGCATTGCCGAATCCTCCGTTTATGCTCAGGGAGGAGCTAGAACCTTGACTGTCGAGACAGACGGCAATGCCAATTACGCCGGTATCATCAAAGACTGGTCCGGAGTCAATGACGGTTCTGTTTTATCACTGGTAAAGGATGGAACCGGAAAACAGACACTGGCGCAAGCGGCATATACCGGTTCAACTTCCATTCTGGATGGAACTCTTGAGCTTACCTCGGCTTTCACATCCTCTTCACTGACAATATCCGGCAACGGGTATTTGAAAGGAACCGATTTGACTCTTCAGGGAACCAAGTCTCTTGTTCTTGATCTCAAGAACAGGACGACGGCTGCTCCGGCATTTATCAACTTAAGCGGAAATATCACGGGAGATACAAATTTCAGCTTGGTTCTGCATAATTTCGGCCGCGATCAAAAGAATCAGGAAGGTGCCTATGCCCTCATCACAACAACAGGAGCGGCTTCTTTGAATACCCCGGAATATCTTTCAACATGGTGGACATACGATCCGCAATCCACGGATTACTACAATTACAACCTGAAGCTCGGCGACGATCGGAAAACGCTTTATCTTCAGTTAACTGAGATAGGTTCGTGGACATGGGACGGCAACTCGTCCGGAGATCACGTATGGAGTTCGTCCAATCAAAATCCATGGACACACGAAGCCAAATACTCGGAAGGTCCCGATGGAGTAAAGATCGTTTTTGACGATTCCGCGTCACCTTCCGTTCTCATTTCCGGTCAGGTCAAACCACGTTCCGTCGATGTCAACAATAACACGATTGGCTACATGTTCTCTGCGGACGACCATACAGCCGGAAGCGGGATCGTGGATGCCGGGGAAAGCAGCAAGACTGCTTTGACCAAGAAAGGTGCCGGCAAGCTTTCTCTGGCATCCAATCTCAAGAATACCTATTCGGGAGGGACTTATCTCTACGACGGTACGATTGAAATGGGGAACTCCGATTCCCTGGGAACAGGGATTGTCGATTTCCTGGGCGGTACGTTGGGCAACGTCGCGGGAACGGATGTGACGATTACCAACGTGTTGACCGACGCCATTCCCGAATCGGCTATCGGCATCACGGACAAGCAAGCCATCAAGCTTCTTGCCGCTTCCGGGACAACGCTGATAGTAGACCATTCCTCGGGCGGCGGCCTCGTCTTCGATGACTCCGGTAGGAACGATGCGGCAGTCTCCATTTCCGGTACGGGACTTGTACAATTGTCCGGACTGGTTGGGGATGCGAAACTTTCCGGAACGGTTTCCGTTTCAGACGAATCTTCGCTGGAACTGGTCAATGCGGTCCAGCAAGGTTCGGTTACCCTCTCCGGGAAGCTCTCCGGCGTGGCGGGTACCCTTGAAAAAACCTCCGGTACTCTCGTTCTGAACCTCCTCAACGAAGGGGATACCTTCGGCGGTACGTTGAAGGCCGCCACCCTCACCGTCAGCGCCGTCGGTTCGACGGCTACCGACAAATCCCTGGGACTTTCCGGCACGATGTCGGCCTCCGGTCTGATCCTTTCCGACGGAGCCGAACTCAAGTTGCTTTCCAACGGAAAACTTGCCGTCGATGGGACCATCTCCGTCAACTCCGACTCCGGCCTCACCCTCGCCGGCGGTACGCTGACGCTGGGCAATGCTTCCGGGGTTGCGACAGATGATGTCCTCTCTGGCACGCAAGGCACGGTCACTTTAGGCAACGGAACTCTCACCGCGGCCACAGGCAGCTCGGGCTGGACAGCCTCCCACGACATGACCCTTTCGGGCACGGGCGAAAACGGAACGCTCGTCAGCCTCGGCGACGGACAGACTATTACCCTGGGCGGAGTCCTGAACGGCTCCGGCCTCTTGACCAAGCAAGGGGGAGGCACCCTCGTCCTCGGCAACGGCGGCAATACCGTCTCCGGCGAGATCGCGCTGGAAGAAGGCCAGCTCGAACTTGCCGACGGAGCCAGCCTCGGCACATCCCATGTTACCGTCTCGGGCGGTACTCTCGAATTGAACGGCATGGCCTCCTCCGGATCCTCTCTGACGGTACGGGGCGGCGCCCTGTCCGGAGCCTCGAACTACGCCCCCGCAGGCGGAGTCA
>NZ_JARWNC010000028.1:0-90691 GCF_029854675.1 Akkermansia sp. N21169
AATCCCCTCCCCCCATGTTGAGAGAGGAGACGAGCAGGAACCCCGCGTTACTCCCGTCCTCAATCGTAAATGTCCCTGTGGTTTCGTTAAAAGACAAAGTTTCTTTAACATTCAGAGTGACTCCGTTTAGCGTCAGGGAATCAGCCGTCGTTTCATCCGTGTCGAGGGTAACGATTAGGTTCTTCATGGAGTAGACGGTATCTGATCCTTTGGGATTCAAGGTCGTAACACCGCCGGGCCGTGCATAGGTCAGATTATCTCCGGACGGAGAACCGTCGACGAGATTGTTGATTTTTGAAAACAGGATTTTGTTGCCGGAAACAGAACTTCCATACAAGACTCCGTCGATATCGGCCAGAATGGACTTGTCGACCCAGGAAGTGTCTCCCACAAGTGAGGCAGTCAAATCGAAGTTGGTCAGTTGACCGTCGGTAATGTTGGCACCGGACAATTTGAAGGTGAGCGTGGAATCTTCCAACAGGGAAAGATTACCCATATTCAGCGTGTTGGAACCACCAGCCAGATCCAGACTGATCGAAGAGATCCCGGAAAGGGCTGTTGCTCCGAGCGTTTTGCCGAGAAGGCCGGATACTTCGGCATTGTCCATCAGGAGCAATTGACCGGAAAGATCTGTCGAAGAAGCCAGAGAGAGGGAGCCGGAGAGTTGCAGGGAACCCTGGGCTCCGATATTGACAGCTTGTGTCAGTCCCGTCGATGCCCCCAGAGACAAACGGCCTTCCCGAATGGTGATTGCTTTGTTGATGGCGGACAAGTCGCCGCTTAGCGTTTGCGTTCCCTTGCCTTGTTTGACCAGGGAAATGTTGGCTCCTATGGAACCGGTATATTCCGTCGTGCTGTTTTCAGCATTATTGAAGGTCAGAACCCTTGCCGTATTGTCCGCGCTACGGACGGTTACGAAAGCATTGCTGTTTTTCAATCCTCCGATGGTAGCATCGTTGGAAAGTTCCAGAATGGCCTTGCCTTTGTCCGCTGCCTTGCCCGCAAGGTTGACCGTCATACTGGCCAGGGCATTGGCCGATGTGGGGTGCAAGATCAGCTCTCCAGTCTTTTCATTATTGTTCTGGACATTCAATGTTCCCGAGAAGGTACTTGTACCACTGACGTTGAGCTGGGATTTCCTGAGGTCGTCCACATTGTTTCGAGTGACATTCAGGGTGATGGAGGATCCATTATCCGCTACACCTTCTGTTGTTCCCAGCCCATTCAAGTTGATGATGGCGCCTCCACGGAAGTTGAGGGTTGAATTGGATGAAACGTCGATGGTTCCGGCGTCATAGGTATTCAGAGTATCGGAACCGCTGTATCCGATGGCCAGCGTACCTCCGGCAAGGACGGTATTTTTCATTCCGGCACCATTGACAATGCCCGTTTTAAGAAGCACCATGCCTCTTTGGACTTTCAGATATCCGGTGAAGTCCTTGAAGACTTTCGTATTGTCTCCGTCATCGCTACCGAAAAACAAGTCTTTGGCTCCTTCCTTCAGGATTTCACCGGAACCTGTGACAGTACCGGTCATATAGATCGTATTGGTATGGACTCCTATCCGGGTTCCTTTGGACATGATCTCCCAGTTGCCGACGAAGGTTGCTCCGGAATCGGTACGAAAAGCGCTATGATAATAGCCGGGATAGCTCGATTCAGAATCCCCGCTCCATGTACCTTGTCCGAGGATGAAGTCATTGGTAATATTCGTGTTGCCAAAATTGAGCCATAAATGACCTCCATCAAGAATAATTGTTCCCGCGTTTTTGATGATGTCGTAGCTGGTAATTTGGAAACGCCCCTGTTCCAGAGACAGCGATTTGGACGTAACTCCGGCATTAATTTTGAACGACGAATTGGTCGCATTGCCTCTCAGCTTGACATTGTATCCGTCGGCACTGATTCCCGGAAGGGTTTTCAAAGATGATGCATTGTAGTTGAGGAACCAGTCCGTATCCTTGTCGGCGGTCAGTGTTTCCGATGGATTGGCGGTCAGTGTAATCGTTTCATAGGCGATTTCGTCGGCCGCCTGTGCCTGTTCGGAGACGAAGCAGGAGATGAGACAGGTTCCGATCACGGCCGTTCCGGTAGCGACGGAGGAGAATACTGTAGCGGTGTGCATGCAGGCAACAACGGCCGCACGCAAAAGCGAGGGTAAGCGTAGTTTCATGAGAAAGAGAAGAAAGAATTTACCTTTCTCTGATATAGTATCCAAAATACATTGACAAGCGGAAAGTTGACTTTTTTTTGATGGGTTGTCTTGATGCTTGCAAATTGTATTTTGTAAAGTTATTTAACTGCTATATGCGCTTATTATAAATGAATTAGATCATAAATGAATCGCAATTATCACGAGTTATTTTACAAAAAAACAGGATTTGATATTGTATGTGATACGTATCCGGGAACCCGAGTATTCCTATTGTGTTCACAGGACGTGAACGGTTGTATAAAATTATCGTTAATCGTGTATAATAGACACATAGAGAGAGGGAAAGGAAAGAGAAAGAAAGCAGATTCTGAAAACAGAGACTCCAGAGAAACGGGTATATTTTCAGAAATATCGGTGTGACATATAAGCGTCCTCGCCACTATTCGAGGAAGAGTTATAAAAGATAAAAACCCTTCTCCCTCAAGAGGACGGAATTTTGCCGGAAGGACGGGAAAAAATCAAATTCCGGTGTCCGGGAACAAGCCCAGGACTGTTTGGGCGGCTTTGGCCGCTGCTCCGCCGTGACCGAGCTTGTCGGTGGCTTCCTTCATGTTTCCGAGAACTTCTCGGCGGACGTTGGGATCCATGAGGCGTTCGATTTCGGAAGCGACGGCAATGGGGGTGAAGTCGTGCTGGATCAATTCCCGGACGACGGGGCGTTGTGCCAGGATGTTGACCATGCCCAGGAACTGGATGTTGATGACGGCTCTGCCGACGAGATAGGTTAAATAGGCGACTTTATAAACGAGGACATAGGGAAGCCGGTGCAGGGCGGCTTCGAGGGTGGCGGTTCCGGAGGCGACGGCGGCGGCGGCGGCGCGATCCATAAGGTCGTGATAGTTGCCGACGCGGATGTCGAGGGCTTCCGGGCTGAGACCGGCATCGACGACCATGGCGCGCATGATGTCCGCCAGCCTCTCATTGGAAGCGGCGGTTTCAAAACGCCAAAGCGGGTGAGTTTTGCGCAGCATCATGGCGGTTTGAATGAAAACGGGGAAGTGGCGTTCGACTTCGCGGGTACGGCTTCCGGGGAAAAAACCGATGAGATCCGGTTCCCGAATGTCCGTCCGGCGGTCTGCCAGGATGTCGTCGACGAGAGGGTGTCCGACAAACTCCGTAGGGAGACCTGCGTTTTCGAACAATTGCTTTTCAAAGGGAAAGATGCACATCATCAGGTCAAGCATCTTGACCATTTTCGGGATGCGGCCCTTGTGCCAGGCCCAGACCTGGGGAGAGATGAAGTAAACGATTTTGGTATCGGGGCAGTATTTGCGGACGCGTTCCGCAAGGCGCAGGTTGAACCCCGGATAGTCGATGAGGATCAGGCATTCGGGCTTTTCCCGTTTGATGCGTTCCAGCATGCCGAGAAGGTGTTTTTTGAACCATCCGTAGCGTTTCAAAACTTCGACAAGCCCGACGACGGCAGCTTCATCCGCCCAGTTTTCGACCTGGGGGCAGAGTTCGTGCATGCGTTCTCCGCCGAGACCGGAAAATTCGATATCGGGATTCAGCCGGGTTAGTTCACGCATCAGGAGGGCACCGTGTTTGTCCCCGCTCATTTCTCCGGCGATGATATAAAATTTCATGGTAGGCTGCTGAACCGAATCTCGTTTTCGTGAGAATGATAATGGAATGGTTTCCTTGGGGCAATAAAAGACTTTTCAAGCCCTGCTTATTGTGCAGACTGTGCGCGTATGTTTCATGATTTGCTAGTACTGTGGATGAGCTGGGTGGAGGACTGGGGGTATGCCGGGGTGGTGATTTTGATGGCGATGGAAAGTTCGATTTTCCCGGTGCCGAGTGAATTGGTGATACCGCCGGCCGTGATGCATGACAACATGAGTCTCGTCGGCGTGATTGTTTCGGGGACATTCGGTTCCTGGCTGGGTTCCTCGATTACCTATGGCGTAGCGAGGTGGCTGGGCAGGCCGATCGTGATGAAGTGGGGCAAGTTTTTCTTCATGCCTCCGGCAAAGGTGGAAAAGGCGGAAGTGTTTATGCAGAAATATGAAGTGGGAGGAATTTTCTTTGCTCGTCTTTTGCCTGTGATCCGGCACTTGATTTCCATTCCGGCTGGTCTGGTGCGGATGAATTTCTGGATATTTTCCCTGGTGACTGTTCTTGGTTCTTTGACATGGTGTGCGGTGCTGGCCTGGTGCGGGCAGTGGGTTAAAGAGAAGAATCCCGGTGTGATGAACAGCCCGGAAGAGTTGATTGCCGCCGTGAAGGCTGAAAGCCATATGATCATTATCGGAGTAGTCATTCTCGCTTTGTTGTACTTCGGAATGCTGGCGCTGACCCGCAAAAGCAGGACGGAAGGAACAGAACCCGCGCAAGGAGAATAAGTTTTCCCTGGAAAATCCGAAAAAGGAAAAATGGAAACCGTTGCATCAAAATTGGAAGGAATTCCCCTGACTCCGCGCGTCCTTGCTGCGCTGGATTATTTTCACCAAGGGTACAATTGTTCGCAGTCCGTGTTTGCGGCATTTGCGGATTACTGCGGTTTGTCGCCGGATGCGGCGTTGCGTCTCTCGTCGCCCTTCGGAGCCGGTATCGGGCGGATGCGGGAGGTGTGCGGGGCTCTTTGCGGAGCGTCGATGATAGGCGGCGCCTTGAAAGGCAATGCAGGAGCTTTGCCGGAGGAAAAGGAACGTATTTTTTCCCTGGTCCGCGAATTTGCCGAGGCATTCAAACGTGAGTTCGGTTCCATGTACTGCCGGGATTTGCTGCATTTGGAATCGGCTGAGGAAAGCGCCCGTCCCTCCGTGAGGACGGCGGCGTACTATGCTTCCCGTCCGTGTGAACGGTGTGTGGCTTTTTGCGCCGCATTGGCGGATGGCCTTGTTCCGGGGGAAGGGTGACGGATTTCGGCTTTCCGGGTTATCTGGGAGCGACTCCGAGGTAGTTGCGTACGTTTTTCATCGAAGGAAAATAGACGCCGGTTTCGTGGCACCAGAAAGAGGATGAACTGCCCCCGTCCAGGTTAAGGGCGGATTTGACGGAAAATTGGCCGAGACACCCCGGTGTGGCCAGCCAGGAGGCGAGTTCCGCGAGCGTTAGCGGGGAAGTCATGGCGATGCACCAGTTGCCCCGGCGATCCGTGGCGACGAAGGTGCGGTAGGTTGATTTGGTGTTGTTGAGTCCGGCGACGGGTTTGCCGTTTTCGACGAGGAACGGACCTCCCTGGATGGCTTCGCGCGGAGCGGCCCCCTTTTGTGAGGCAAAGGCTTTGGAACGTTGCAGGAAGATGCTTTTGCCTGAGTCCCAGAGAATACCGGAGACCGTGAAGGAACCGGTGGCTAGAGGAAAGTTTTTTTTCCCGTTTTGGATGACGATGCCTAGAGGGCTGCCTTCGGGATTTGCGCCGAAGAAGCTGCCGTTGATGCCTGCGACACAGGGCGATTTCTTCATGGCCTGGTCAAGGGAACCGTATTTGGGTTTCCGCATGTCGCCTTCGTCGAGGACGACCAGCCGGTGAGTTTTGGAGTTGAAGAAGTAGGCGTTGATGCGGTCGCTGACGGAGAAGATTCCTTCTTTGCGCGTGAATGTTTTGTGTTCCGCGTGAGCGGTCAGTGAGACGGCGCAAACGAGGAAAGGTATGATGAGGCGGCAGAGAGACATCATGAGCGGGAGGGGAGGAATACGGTGGAATCGGCCCGGGTATTTTCCGGAACGACGGCTCCGGGCCAGACGATGCAGGAATTGAGACGGCTCCCGGGGCCGACGATGGCTCCGGGACCGACGACACAGTCGGCGTCGAGTTCGGCTCCGGCGATGTCGGCGGACGGGGCCAGGCGTATGCAGGATGATGCCGGCAGGGCGGTGACGGGTGACCGATGGGCGGCAATATAGGATTCCGGAGTTCCCAGGTCCATCCAGTCTCCATCGTCCATGACGACGCCGTTGACCTGGCCGCGTTTGATCAACTCCAGCAAGGCGGGGACGATGGAAACGATTTCTCCGGGGGGGATCAGTGGGAGGATGTCTGCCGGGCGGACACAATAGATGCCGGTAAACTGGTGGGTGCCTGGATGAACGCCCAGGGCATGTCTCATGTCCGTGATTCGTCCGCTGGCGGGATCGAAACCTACATTGCGCGTGGTGCCTGTACTGCGGAGTCCGAGCGTAGCGGATGCACCGGACAGGATGTGTCCCCGGACAAGAGTGTCCAGGGGCAGGTTGGAGACGATGTCCCCGTTGTGAATGATCAGAGGGGAGTCTTCGTCCAGAAGGTCTGCGATGTTTTTCAGGCCGCCTCCCGTGTCGAGCAGGACGGGTTCGTGACGGAAACGGAGCGTACAGTCTTCCCAGAGACCGTCCGGAAAGAGTTCATCCCAGACATGCGGAAGGTGATGGGTATTGACGATGAAGTTCCGGATACCGAGCTCCTTGAACCGGCGCATCGTATGAACGACCAATGGATCCTGGAAGACGGGAATCAAAGGTTTGGGGCGTATGTCGGTCAAGGGGCGGAGGCGTGTTCCCAAACCGGCTCCCAGAATGAAGGCCTGGATGGCGGAGGATTCCATACGGAGACGTGAAGAAGTTTGGATGGATCAATGATGATCCAGTCCCAGTTTTTTCAGTTTAGGACGGATGACAAGACGGCAGTAGCCGTTCTTCTGCCAGTTGTTGCGGTAGTAGTCCATGTGGTACTGTTCCGCAGGATAGAACGTTTCCGCCGGGTCGATCCGGGTGACGACGGGGACGTCATAGCGTGCCGCTTCATTGGCAACGGCTTTTTCCGCAGCGCTTCTCTGGGTTTCGTCATGGTAGAAGATGACGCTTCTGTATTGGGTGCCGACATCTTCCCCCTGACGGTTGAGCTGGGTGGGATCGTGAAGTTTGAAGAACCATTCCAACAGGGTTTCGTAGGTGATGAGAGCTGGGTCGTACACGATGCGGACGGTTTCCGCATGGCCCGTTTCCCCCGTGCAGACTTCTTCATAGGTCGGGTTTTCTTTGCTCCCCCCCATGTATCCCGGAGTGGCGGAGAGAACGCCGGGAAGTTGCGAGAAGGCGGCTTCCGAACACCAAAAACAGCCCGTCCCGAAATCGGCAATCCGCGTTGATTGATCTTCCATGCACGGAAGCATAACGATTCTGTCTGCTGATGCGAGCCGAATCCGGGGAATATCCCGGATGACCCGCGTCATGCCGATTGTTACAAAAATTCATAGAATCTTGACAGGATTGGGATGTTTTCCATATTATGACCTTTCAAAAATTCGTTCCCGCAAGAGGGGACATTCTCATCTATGCCAGCGTTTGTAATCGCCGTAATCGTTTTCCTCATTGTCGTCAATGCGCTCTATGTGGCGGCCGAATTTGCCGTCGTCAGCGTCCGTGCCAGCCAGATCCGCGGGATGGCGGATGAAGGGAGCCGTCTGGCGTCCGGGCTGCTCGGTATTATGTCCGAGACGTCCCGCCTGGATAGGTACATTGCGGCCTGCCAGTTCGGCATTACCATTTCCAGTCTGATCCTGGGGGCCTACGGACAAGTGTCCCTGACGGCTTATCTGTACCCGCTTCTGGAACACATGGGGATGGGGACTGCGGCGGCATTGTCAGTATCGGCTTTGGTTGTGCTTGTCTTTTTGACTGTGTTCCAGGTGATTGCCGGGGAACTGGTGCCCAAATCCGTGGCGTTGCAATTCCCGGTTCAGGCGGCCTTGTACACATATCTGCCGCTCAAGTGGTCATTGGCGGTGTTTTCCCCGTTCATCAGTTTGCTGAATGGGAGCGGCCTTTTGATTTTGAAAATGCTGCGGATTCCGCACGGCAGCCACCACCATATCCACTCCCGCGAGGAAATCGACATGTTGCTGGAGGAAAGCCGTGACGGCGGTCTGTTGCCACCCGATGAACATGACCGTTTGCAAAAGGCCCTGGACCTGGAGGATTTGACCGTTGGGAGGATCATGATTCCGAGGATTCATCTGGGAATGCTGCCGATGGATGCTCCTCCGGGGGATCTGGAACATCTGATGGAGAAATCGCCCTATACGCACATTCCCGTCTATGAAGGGGAGCGTGACAATGTCGTGGGCATGCTGCACATTAAGGAAGTGGCTGCCCAGTATGCGGCGAGGGGTGAACTGCCTCCGTTGAGGAAGTTGATTGCCCAGGTTCCGTTTGTTCCCGAGTACCAGAAGATGGACAAGTTCCTTCCCCTGATGCGGGAGAAACGGGCCCAGCAGGCCTTTGTCGTCGATGAATACGGACGCTTTGTCGGCATGGTGACCATGGAACGCATCTTGAGCGAAATGCTGGGCGAATTCGGAGATGAATTCCACGCAGGCCGCCAGTCCGTTGAAATATTGCCGGATGGGGCTGTCAGGTTGTCCGGTTTGATCCGGAGACACGCCGTCGAGTCGTGGATCCCCGGGATCGAGGACATGGAAGACGATGCCAATACGCTGGGCGGTTGTATCCTTCTGGCCCTTTCCCGGCTTCCCAAGGCGGGGGAGACAATTGATTTTGCCGGCAAGCGCATTTTGATCGAGCGGGTGAATAACAACATGATCGACTCCGTCGTTATCCTGCCGGATACCGGGAGTTTGCAGGATGGAAAGGAGGCTCGTTAACCCATGGACTGGGAAACGATAGGGATCATTATTGTTTTGATCCTGCTGAACGGATTGTTCGTGGCAGCCGAATTTACGCTTCTGGGCGCTCCCCGGGCCGCTTTGGAACGCCGGTCTTTACAGGGTGGGTTCGGCAGCGGAACGGCCGCTCTCGTCGTCAGAATCTTGAAGAATCCCCGGCTTCAGGACCGCTATATTGCGACGGCGCAGCTGGGCATTACTTTTGCGAGCCTGGGGCTGGGCATGTTCGGCGAGCATGCCGTAGCTGTTTGGATTTACGATTTTCTCGAGCAATTCGGGGCTGAAAACTGGTTCGTGTCTCATGGCATTGCCAGTATTTTGGCTGTTTCGTTCCTGACGTATCTGCACATCGTGCTGGGAGAAATGGTGCCGAAATCCCTGGCACTGATGTATGCCGCGCGATTGTCCCTGATCATTACCATTCCGATGCAATGGATCAAGTTCGCCATGTATCCGCTGGTGGTCGGGCTGAACGCAACGGGGAATTTCCTGTTGAAAGGTCTCGGCATTCAGCGTTCCCTGGATAGTGGGTTTTACCATACGCCGGAGGAGATCCGCTACATTGTGGACGAGAGCCGCTGCCATGGCGCTCTCAATGAGGAACCAGGGCGACTGATGCAGGATTTGTTCGATTTCAATGCTTTGACAGCCCACGAGGTGATGACGCCGCGCGTCCGCATCGAAGGGTTGCGTCTCGGGGCGACCACGGATGAAATCCGTACCATTGTTCGTAAAACGCGGCGGACCCGCTACCCTGTTTACCGGGGTGATCTGGATCATATTATCGGCATGATCCATGCCCGTGACGTGTTCCTGTTGATGAATCGCAACAAGTCTTTGGACGAGTTTGTCGTCCATACGGTTCCCTTCGTTCCGATGACAATGAAGCTGGATGACGTCGCGGAAACGATGCGCGGAGCGAACTCCCGCATGGCGGTGGTAATGGACGAGCACGGCGGTACGTCGGGGTTGATTACGATCCAGGATATTTTTTCCGAGGTGATCGGGGAGACGAACGGCAATTCCCTCCGCAAGGAGGAAGTCGTCATGTTGCCCGACGGTTCCTGCCAGGCTGAGGGGACGATGCGGCTGGACGAAGTGGGGGAATTGTTCGGCAGAGAGTTGGAATATGAATCCGTCGATACGGTCAGCGGTTTGATTCTTTCCCTGTTGGAACGTCCTCCGCGCATCGGAGACAAGGTTTGCTACTCCGGATTTTCCTTTCAGGTACTGGATGTCGAGAACCGCGGCGTGGAACTGTGCCGGATTTCGTATGACGATACTTCGGAGGATTCCTCCGCCGGTGGAGAAGTGACTGCTTGATTCCTTCTTCATTCCGGCCCATACTTGCATCATGAATCCGAAAGACTATTTGGAGGTTCTTGAATGGCGTTATGCATGCAAGAAGTTCGACCCGTCGGCATCCATTGATCCCAGTGTGATGGATGCACTGGAAGAAAGCCTGCGTTTGGCCCCGTCATCCATCGGGTTGCAACCCTGGTATTTCGTAGTCGTTGCAGACCAGGAGCTTAAAAAGTCTCTGCGCGGGATAGCGATGAACCAGTCCCAAGTGGAGGATTGTTCCCGGTTTGTCGTGATGTGCGCCCTTCGCGATCCGTCTGCGGAGGATGTGGAACGCTATCTGGCCCGGGTGGAGGAAATGAGGGCGCCGTCTGCAGAAAAGATGGAAGCCTCCCGCAAGTTTTATTCCGGAGTCCTGTCTTCTCGCACTCCCGAGGAGCGTGCCGCTTGGGCTGAAAATCAAGTGTATCTGGCTTTGGGGTTCCTGCTGAGCGCAGCAGCTTTGATGAAAGTCGATTCCTGCGCCATCGGCAGCCTGGACGGTCCGAAGTGCGATGTTCTGCTGGGATTGGACAAGACTCCGTACCGCACTGTGCTGGGGGTTGCCCTGGGGTATAGAAGTCCGGAAGATACTTATGCCGCTGAGGCGAAGGTTCGTTTCCTCCGCGGCGATGTGCTGGAAACGAGGTAAGATCCGGCATGATGCAATGCGTCCATCTAGGGTGGAATCGCCGGTTGGTTGAAACAGTGGCGGAGCGTCTTCTTGAGGAGGGTTCTTCTTGGGACGGCCTATTGTTGTTAATACCGACGGTGGAATCAGGTAAACGCTTGCGAGAGGCGCTGGTTCGGCTGGCTCCGGGCCACGCCGTGATTCCCCCCCTGATGATGACGGCTGAAATGCTTTTGGAACGGGCGCACGGGAATTCCGTCCGTGACCGTCTTCTGACGGAATTGGCATGGGCGCGCGTGATTTGCTCCCATCGGGAATCCAATGCCTTGATTCGGACGGCTCCTGTCGAGCGCACTCTTTCGTGGGGGCTTTCCATGGCGGATATTTGTTTGCGGGCACGGAGGACGCTGGGAGAAAGCATGATGCGGTTCGCCGATGTCGTCCGTCATCCGGAGACACCGCCCGAGGAGGCGGAACGATGGCAGGTACTGGATGATTGGGAACGCGAGGCTGTGTTCATGGTTGAATCCTGGGGGGGGCACGACCCCCTTTTGGAAGAGCTCGACTGGGTACGGAGCCCCCGGCTGCCGGAAGGCATATGTCGTGTGGTTGTCGCCTGTGTGCCTGATCCCCTGCCTTTGGCGATGCTGGCTTTGCAGAAATGGGCCGATGCTCCGGATGCCTCCTATGAGAACCGGATAGTGGAATGCTGGGTGCATGGACCGGAAGATTTTGCCGTAGATCCCTGGGGAAGGCCTATTGGCCGAAATGTAGATGACGGTGCCGGGGATATGGTCATTCCTCTTCCATCGGGAGAGGAACCGCTCGTTCTTCGTCAGGGACCGGAGGGGATGGTGGAGGAAATCGTCCGTTTTTTTGCGGAATCCGGTTCGGATAATTCCGATTGCTCTATCGGGTTGTGTGATCCGGCGTTTGCGGCTTCCGTGCGGGACGGCGTATCATCGGCAGGATGGAGCGTGTATCGTTCGGGGGGGGACGAATCCGTCCGTACCGGGGTTGTACGCCTGCTGGAAGGAGTGAAGGATGCTATGAATGCCCCGGGTGATTGGTTGCCTGTCGATCAGTTGTGCCGTTCGGGGGTGTTGGCTGCCGCTCTGAAGTTGCAGGATCCGTTCGGATTGTCCGTCATGCTGGACGAATTGGCTGATAAGCATATTCCGCAGAGCCTTTCCTTTGTCCTTACACTGATGCGGCGAGAAGACGCGGGAGGATGGAAACTGCGCGACTTCGAGAAGATTCTGCAATGGCTGGAAGAATGGACAAAACAGGGAGTCGGCGCTACAGCTGCTTCCCTGGTGGAACGGTTACTGTCCGCAGGGTGGGGCGGAGAGTTCCAGGAGGCTCTTCTCGACAGGTTGGGAGATATGGCGTCGGTGGTGGCTTCCCTGGAGGACGGAATCCCCGGTTTTTCCGTCCGGGATGCTATGGTGTTGTTGTGTCGTGCCATGAAATCGGTTCGCGTGTATGCCGACCGCGACAACCGTGACGTGTCCATGCAGGACTGGATGGAACTGGCCTACGACCCGGCCGGTACTCTCGTCCTTGCCGGCATGCACGAGGGATGCATCCCCGACAACGAATTTGAAGATCCCCTTTTGCCGGAGGGAATGAAGCGCAAGCTCCGGCTAAGGAGCCGGACCCAGCGGTTTTACCGGGATGCGTTTTTATACCGGGGGATGATTGAATCCCGGCGCGAGTGCGGGAGAGTGCGCGTGCTCGTCGCCCGTGAAAATCCGTCTGGCGTGCCCTGCAAGCCGTCTTCCCTCCTGCTGCAATGCCCGGCTGAAGATTTGCCGGAGAGGGTTTTACTCTTGTTCGGCGATGCCGCGGAGCCGCCGAAGAGCGTTTCCCGTGACGAGACGGGGTGGCATCTCGTACCTCCCGTTCAAAGGAATCCGTGGGCCGATCAGGCGGCGGAGTGGAAGAGCGGCGGGGAGATGGATCTTTTGGTGCGGAGAGTCAGCTTTTCTCCCAGTTTGTTTGCATCCTTCCTGTCGTGTCCCAAGCGGTTCTGGCTGGAGAAGGTATGCCGGTTCGAACGGCTTGATCTGGGGAAGGAGGCCAATGCGATGCAGATCGGAGAGGATATCCACAGGTGTGTTGAACGTCTTGGCCCCGGCGGAGATTTGTACGAAGAACGCCGGGAGGAAGTTTTGTCCCGTGCTTTGCAGGAGGGATTGATGCAGGAATTTTCCAGAAAGTACGGGCAGGAACTAACCCTGCCTCTGCTGGTGCAGAGAGATTACGCATTGCAGCGTTTGGAACGTATGGCGGCGATCCATCTCCAGGCTTTGAGAGAAGGTTGGTCCGTGGTTGGCGTGGAGAAAAAGATCGTCTGGGTTCCCTGGACGGATCTTCCTGTTGAGTTGAACATGCGCATCGACAGGTTGGAGGTCAATGAGCATACGGGCACTCTCCGTGTGGTGGACTTCAAAACGGGCAAGGGTAAAACACCGGAAGAGGCCCATTTGGCGAATCTAAGCGCTCGGGCCGTGTCCATGCTGGCCGAGTGGTTTCCCGGTTTGGAACCGTTGCCTGCCGAAGGGAGAAGCAAATCGTTGCGGCGCTGGCGCAATCTTCAGCTTCCTCTTTACGTTCTGGCCGCGGAAAATATGCTGAGGGAGATGTACGGTGTTTCCGATGTTGTTTCCGCCTATTTCAATTTGCCGATTCTTGCGGAACAAACGGGTATTGTGGAATGGGGGGGGCTAAACCGTGATTTGTTGGAATCTGCCGGAGCATGGGCGCATTTCATTGCGGATATCCTGCTGAACCGCGATTTGTCCGTTTTGCCTTCCGCCGAGTCCCTGGGGTGGGAGACGTACCCGAATGATCCGTTTGCGAAGATTTCTCCGGACGGTCTGGACCATTTGTTTGCGTCTCCGGTCAAGGAAGGAGGCCGGGCATGAATATTCGTCCTTATATCAGTACGCGTATCAGTGCGTCTGCCGGTTCCGGGAAGACCTACCAGCTTTCCCTGAGGTTTATTGCCCTTCTTGTGCTGGGTGTCCCTCCGGAAAGGATGATTGCCCTGACGTTTACGCGCAAGGCCGCCGCCGAATTTGCCGACCGTATCATGTTCCGCCTGGCGAAGGGGGCGGCGGATGAGAACGAAGCCGCTCGTCTGGCCGGGGAAGTAGCGGAAACGATTCGCGGAGATTCCGACCATCCGGGGCTTGTTCCGGAAGGTACCTGGGACGGCCCTTTGCCAGACCGGGGCGTTTTCCTTTCCTTGCTGCGCTCCATGGTGTCCAACCTGGGGCGTCTGAACATGAGTACGCTGGACAGTTTTTTCGCACGGATGGCTATGGCGTTGAGTCTGGACCTCGGGTTGGCTGCGATTGAAGTGCTGGAAGACGACCGTCTTGCCGACGACCGGGCCCGGGTGCTGCAGGAGTTGTATTCCCATGCTCTGCTGGATGAGGGTGAAAGAGAGGCCTTCCTGACCGGGTTCAAGCTGGCAACGGCCGGGCGCGAGAATGAGAGGCTGGATACCAGCTTACGAGAATTTGTCGAGAAGTACCACGACCTTTACCTTCAGAACCCCGAACGGGAGAAATGGGGAAATGAGCAATGGATCAGGCAGGGAGCATGGTGGAACGGCGCTCCGGAACGCTGGAAAATTTTCACATTGCTCCGGCATTTGGTAGAGGAGCGGAAAGGAGATTTGCCTGCCGGATTTTTCAATCAGCTAGATAAGTTCGTGGAATTTTCCCTGACGGGAGGAACCTTCAAATGGCCGTCGATTTTTTCTACTGAATTCGTGCAGGATCTGCGGCGAGGAATCGGGGATTTTTCATATTCCAGAAAGGAATATCATTTGGACCCCGTGCTGGTGGAGTCGCTTCTTGCCGTATGTGGAGCCGTGGTGAAGGATTTGGTTCTTTCCGGAGCTGAACGGATGCGAGGCATGTATTCGTTGATGAACCGCTTTGAGATGCTGTACAGTGCGCGGGTCAGGGCTGCGGGGCGTTTTATGTTCAGCGATGTAGCCCGTTTGCTTTTGCCTAAGGAATACGGTGGAACGTCCATGAATGGAGAGCTGGCCGAGCCGATGGCGGGATTGCAATTCAGGATGGATGGCTGGTACGATCACTGGATGCTGGATGAATTCCAGGATACGTCGCTGATGCAGTGGCGCATTGTCGAACCTTTTCTGGACGAGGTTGTCCAGGATGCCGGAGGAGGGCGTTCTTTGTTTGTTGTCGGAGATGCCAAACAGAGTATTTATCAGTGGCGCGGAGGAAGTCCGAAGATTTTTGAAGGGCTGGCAACTCAGTCTCCATGGCGGGATGTGCTCCAGGAATGGTCGATGGATGTCAGCTACCGTTCATCGCCGGTGGTACTTTCGTTTGTCAACCACGTCTGCGATTTCAAACGGACGGCTCCCGATGCGTCTCCGGGGGCATTGGACCGTTGGATTTTTCATCCGCATCGGGCAGAAGGAACGGCGGAGGATCTGGACGGTTGCGTCCAGGTATGGGAGGTTGAAAAAACCGACCGTGACGATATCCTGCCTGGCAAACCGGAACACCGTGCCGTGACGGCATTGCTGAAACGAGTCCGCCCTCTGGAACGCGGGCTCGGGTGTGCCATCCTCGTCGGCTCCAATGCCCATGCCGCCGCAATGCGGGAGTGGTTGACCAGTGAACCGGGCGGGGGCTTTGCAGCAGATGTGGAGGCAGACGTTTCCGTAGGATCGGATTCTTCCATCGGGTTGGTCTTGACGGATTTTTTCCGATGGCTGAGCCATCCGGGAGACAGATTTGCCTGGAACCATTGTCTCCAGTCTCCTCTGAGACACTGGTTGTCCCGCGGGACGGAACATACGGTTTGGCGCACATGGAGACGGTTGTATGAATGCAGCGGTGTGTCGGCTGTGCTGACTGAATGGGAAAGACTGTTGGATCGGGAATTGCCGGGAATTTTGACGGATTTTCAACGTAACCGATTGGGAATTTGGAAGAGCGAATCTGCCGTATTCGATGCCAGGGGAGGGAGTTTGGACGACTGGCTGCGCATGGCGGAAACGATGAAGAAGCGCGAACATACCGCTTCGCGCAGCATCCAGATTATGACCTGGCATAAGGCCAAAGGTTTGGAATTCGACATGGTGGTGCTACCGACAGGGCCCATGAAGGCATTTGCCAACAAGACCCATCTGGAGATTCTACGGGAGGAGGATGTCTCCGGCGATGTCAGGAACATGATTTTTGCTCCGCCCTCCGATACGGCCGACAAGGACGAGACTCTGGCTGCTATGACGCGTGCCTGGGCGGAAGAGCAGGAGTATGAAGGATTTTGCAAGCTTTACGTTGCCATGACACGTGCGAAAAGGGCTTTGTATCTGTTTTTGCCTCCGGAACCGAAGACTGCCGCTGCCTCGTGCGGAGTGAGAACGATCCTTCGTCATGCCTGCTCTTCGCTGGATAGCGAGGAAGATTCTCTGGATGGTTCGGCTTTGTCCAATCTGGCAACCATGGGGCATGCATTATGGTATGAAAGCTTCCCTATCGGAGAAAATGCGGAATTGGCCGGGGAATCGGTTGCATACCGTTTTCCTTCTCCCGTACGCCGGAAGAGTTCCTTGTCTCCCTCCGTTCTGGAAGAGGGGGGGATTGTTTTGCCGGAGAGGGGGGCGGAGGATGCCCGTCGCCTGGGAACGCTGGTTCATGCTCTTTTCGAGAAGTTGGAATGGTTCACCGGAGAGTTCCCTCAGGATGGGGCGGATCCTGAAGCCGCAGCAATGGTGAAATCCGCGTTGGAGTCCGATGAATTCCGCAAGTGGCTCATAAGACCCGAGGGCGATGTGAGATTGTGGCGTGAATGTCCGGTGGCAGGCATGATTGAAGGGAATCCGGTCAATGGCATTGCCGACCGTGTGATGTTGCAAGGCGACCGGTTGACCGTTTTGGATTTCAAAACCGATGAGGAAGATTCCCCCTCCGTGCTGGAAGCCAGACATGCTCCCCAGCTGAGGTGCTATCGGGATTTATTGCGCCGCGTGTTCCAGGTGCCGGAGGAACGGGCTCAATGCGTCATCCTGGCGGTTCGCTCAGGGAAGGCGGTTGTCTTCCGGTAAAGGGGATGACCTATCGATTTGTTAAATCATGCCGGGCATTGAAAGAGAAGGGAAAGGGAAAACGTATATTTAAAATATTTCCGGTGGCGTTCCGGTGTGTATTTCCTTATTCTTTCCTTTTTTCCCATGATGTTGCGAACTTCATTTCGATTATCCATCCTGTTTCGCCGCATGTGCGTGCCGGCGGTTTTGTTGTTCTTTGCCGGGGAAGTATTTGCCGTGCAGGAAGATGTTTTTACCGCAATTGAAGACAGGATGATTGAGGAGTTTCAACAAGCTCCCAGGAAGGGCCGTTCCGCGAAGCATGACGGGAGGCTGGAGGGCATCCTGGATTCCCTGCATAAGGACGGTTCGTTCGAGGGTATCGACTACCGGGTGACTCACAGAACACAATGGTCGCCTATCAGACATCTGGGAAATGTGTTTCAGATGTGCCGGAGCTACACGATCCCTGGAACGAAGTGGTATAGGAATAGCTCGTTGAAGACTGATATCGAGAAGGCATTGCAGTACTGGTACGATGCCAACCCTCGTTGTAACAATTGGTGGATGAACCAGATTGCCGTTCCCCAGCAGATGGGGAGGATTCTTTTACTCATGGATCGGAAGGGAACTCCGGTCGAGTCCGGACTGAGGAAAAAATTGATTGCCCGCATGGAATCCGCAGCTCCCAGCTTGGCCCCCCACATGGGAGCTAACAAGGTAGATGTGGCTATTCATTATATGTACCGGGCTTGCCTGACCCATGACGCCAGGTTGATGAAAATGGCGACGGATGCATTGTTCGAGCCTTTGTCCTACACGATGAAAGAAGGTATCCAGCATGACAATTCCTATATGCAGCACGGTCCCCAATTGTATGTCGGGGGGTATGGAATGGTGATGATCCAGGGAATTGTGACGAATGCCAAAGCGCTGGTTGGTACGGAGTTTGCCTTGTCCGGTGAAAAGCTTGGAATCCTGGGTCGGTTTGTTCGCGAGACATATCTCCCTTCCATCCGGGGTGGGAGCCTGTCCTGGAATTTGCTGGGAAGAGGGGTAACAAGGCCCGGTTCGCCGTCCCAGAGAGGGTTGCCCTCTCTGCTGGAGGATTTATGCCGGATGGATCCTGCCCACGAGCGGGAATACCGCCAGGCGATCGACCGTATTCGCGGGGATCGCGGACCGGAGTGGGGCGTTGTTCCCGCGAGCAGGTATTACTACCGTGCGGACTATGTACGGCACCAGAGACCCGGATATTTCTTTGATGTCCGCATGGTGTCGAACCGGACGGCTAGAAATGAACAGGGCGTCGGAAACGGAGAGGGGTTCAAACAGTATTTCCTATCGGACGGAGCGACTGCGTTGCAAATTTCCGGCAAGGAATTCGACGGGATCTATCCGGTGTGGGATTGGTCTGCCATCCCCGGGGTAACATGCCCGCAGATGGAAAAGATACCTTTGGCTCAGAGCTGGGTGGCGATGGGAAAAAATCCGTTTGTAGGAGGGGTTTCCGATGGGATGTATTCGGCTGTCGCATACCGATATGCCGATGATTACCAGGGGATCGACTCTGAAGCGCGGAAGGCATGGTTCATGTTTGACCGGGAGATCGTCTGCCTGGGAAGTGCCATCGGTTCACGAGGGAAGGCTCCCTTGAGAACAACGGTGAACCAGTGTCTTTGGGAAGGCGGCGCCTCTGTTGTGGAAGACGGGAGGGAACGGAAAATTTCCAAGGGAAACCACGAGTGCGGAGGCAAATCGGCCTGGGTGTTGCATGGAGGTGTCGGTTATTGGTTCCCATCAGGAGGGAACGTCAAGGTGGTTGCCCGGGAACAACAGGGTAAGTGGCACGACATCAATACCAATTATTCCGATGAGATTGTCAAAAAAGACGTGTTCTCACTCTGGGTGGATCATGGAATTCAGCCGGAAGCTGCTTCGTATGCCTACGCTATTGTTCCCGGAATCAAGAATGCGGGGGATGTGAAGAACTACCCGGTCAATAACATCGGGATTCTCCGGAACGACGCGACTGTCCAAGCCGTGTATCACAAGGAACTGGATTTACTGCAAACCGTTTTCTGGGAACCTGGGGAATTGGCCTTTAAAGGGGGCGTCATCCGTATAGATCGTCCCTGTATCCTGATGATGAAAAGACTGCCCCGCAAGGGACTGGTCTTTTATCTGGCTGATCCGACTCAGACTCTGGACAAGGTGACGGTGACTTTGAATCCGGCATCCCGGTCGAAGAAAGTGTTGACGTTTCGCATGGACGGCGACAAAGCCTGGGAGAAAGGACGGACGCATGTGTACGAAATGGACAGGAACCGTTACCTTTCTTTAACATCTTCGGCATCTTCGCCGTATTCCCAGTAAAGGAACAGGAGGTCGGCGGACGACCAGCTGAAATGCTGAGCCTTGAGGCGTTCTCCTGTTTGAGAATTATAGTTTTCGTGAATCGGGGCATTTCCCGTTAAGCCTTGCAGGCGTGTGAAAACCTGGTCGGTGTAGTGGTCCGCTTCCCGGATGTAACCGTATTTGCGGAGTCCGGAAATGCCGAAGTACACTTGATTGAGCCAGATTGGGCCGCGCCAATAACCGTTCGGTTCGTAATCCGGGTGGTCGAAGGCCAGAGTCGGAAAAGGAATGTAAGTGGAGAATTTGGTGGGCTTGCTGATGAGCTCATGAACGCGTTCAGCCTGTTCGGGCAGGGCGATTTCAGTCCACAGGGGGGTCCAGCCTTCGCAGCCTTCCACTTTGACGAAGTCTCCGGACTTGAGTTTTTTGTCGAAGAAGTATCCGTGTTCTTTGTCAAAGAAATACTGATGGACATTGGCCGTGCGTTCGGGTTCCTGGAAGTCGCGGCACAGGAGACCGGTGATTTTTTCGAGGATACGGTATTCCTGAGCGAGGTAGGAGTTGAGATCGACGGATTCCTGATCCATGCTCCACGCTTTGTCGGCGTTTTTGACCATGGAGATGTGGTCGTACCGGACGGCATTGTCCATGCCGCTTTCCCATCGTGCGGCGATTTCCGATCCGTCGGTGGAGCCGAATTCGCAGATTCCGTTTTTGTCGTTATCGCGGAACTTGTACCACCATTGATGGTAGCGAAGGAGTTTGGGGTACATTTCTTCGAGGAATGACTTGTCTCCGTCCTGTTGCCAGATTTCATAGACTGCCCAGGCAGCGAGGGGGGGCTTGGTATCACGATAGTTGTTGCGGGCCGGATTACTGAAGATGCAGTCTGCAATCATACCGTGTTCGTCCTGATAGTCGAACATGGAACGGACTTGCGATTTGGCAAGTTCGGGATCGAACCGTGCGGTGGCGACGGCTTGCTGCCATGTGTCCCAAGCCCAGAAACCTCCTGCGAAATTACCGGTGGCATGGGATGGACACATGCCGTCGTGTTTGAGAGCTCCTTTGGCGGAACGCCAGTTGGAAACGAGGGTGACCATGCTCTTGACGGCGATGCGGTCATATAGTTCCGGGCGTCCCGGACGGAGGATGCCGGAGATGTAGTCGTTCCAGCGTTTTTCTTCGCGGTCGAGTTCCGACACCGGATTGTCCCGGATGGAGGCTGCTCGGGCAAGTCCCCGTTCCATGTCGTCCTTATCATTGAAAAAGGAGATGACGATGGTGTTTTCCCGGGTATCTTTGCCGTGAGTACGAGTGGTGGAGTAAGAACCGTCGGGTTGAAGGGCAGGGACATCATCTCTACCGAAGGTAACGGCGGCACATTCGCCATGCGGCAGGAAGAAGATGAGTTGATTGCCCTTCTGTTCGGAACGGATGCCTTTGAATGTAGCCTTTCCTGAGAATTGCCAGGATAAGGGATTTGTGGAAGAGCAGGAGAGGACGGCGTTGTTTCGGTCGACGAAGCGGAGTTTTTGAGTGAGAGTGGTCTTGCCGTCGTAACTTTTCATGTACAGGTGGCCGGGGTAGTAGATCCTCTTCAATGGAGCGAAAATCCCTTGTCCCCCGTAACCGATTTGTACGAGGGAGGGACTGATCCAGAACTTGTTGTCGATGTCGTAGGGACCGCAAAAACCGTTGAGAAAACCGGATTCTTCAGGAAGGGTGAAGCCCATCCACGATCCATGGTCGGTGAACCATCCCGTGCCTCCGTGGTCTCCCCGTGGCGTATGCGAGATGTCCAGGATATCCGGGTAGGAGAGGGTTTTATCGTCTCCGGCATGACCGTTCCATGCGGACAGGGTTAACAGAAAGCCAAAGGACAGGACAGGGAAGATGGAAAGGTGCGATAACATGAATAAAAAGGTGAATGTTCCTAAATACGGCAAACCGGTGGTTTTTCTTTCACGGTTGGAGAGGGAGCGTTATGCTTTTGAAGCGATGCAGGAAACGTTTACATGCGATGAAGGAGTATTCCGTCTGGTACCTCGCATTGATGAGGAAACCGTGCGGTTGAATGTGAAGGAAATGGCCGGCGATATTGTCGGACATCTGGGGGGCAGGCCGTTCCTGATGATTGTGTTGCTGGAAGGTGCAAAACCTTGGGCTGAATGGCTCCTTAGGGAATTCCCCGTGCGACCGGAGGTTCGGTACGTCAAAGTATCGAGTTATTGCGGTACGGAAACGACGGGAGAGGTGACTCTTCCCCGGGATTGGGGAGTACTGGCTCCCGATATGCCCGTTCTCGTTGTCGATGACGTGTTGGATAGCGGGTTGACCTTGAAGGCCGTGAAAGAAGATTTGGAGAATCGTGGCGTTCGTTGCGTGTTGATGGCCGTCGGCGTAGACAAAAAGCCGGGACGGCGCGTTTCGGTCGAAGCCGATTTCAGGGCATTGGAGATGGGGGCGGAGTTTTTGGTGGGATGCGGGATGGATTACAACGGTCATTTCCGGGAGTTACCATATATTGCAACGGTCGTGTTCGAAGGAGATCATAAAAAAGCGCTTCAAGGTTAAAAAGGATGAACATTTGAGATGGTATTTGTGTCATATTCCTTATGGGGTGATTTTACCCGCAAATAGGAAGGAGATATGACAAATGAATACTCTGCATGACAAGAAATCAGACCGGACTGCGGATACGGAAGGTATCCTTGATAACCTGTTGATCCGCGATGTGATTGACGATTTGGAAATGGAGCACGCCTTCGGGTGGATTCTGAAACGCCTTCATGACGATAAAGTGTCTCCGGAGCCGGTGCATATGTACAAGACATCGCTGTTCTCGTTTTACGTAAATTATGGAGAAGGAACCGTATTCATTTCTTCCGAATTGGGAGGATGTCATCCTCCGGATCAGAGTTTCCCCCTCGTCTATTTTTACAAGCTGCTGGTTGAGGAATGTCCGTTCCGCGATCCCGATCCGCCGAAGAGGCGGAAGGCTGTTGGTGCTTCCTTTGCTGAAGAAGAAAAGTAGGTTGCGTCCTCCTGCCGGGCGCGGGAGCGTATTCCGGCAGGGGGGGATTTCCTGCGAATTTGTCGATTAGGATGTGGTTTTTCCTTCCGAAAGTACAGGTATTATCGAGAGTGACGGAAAATCATTGTGATTCCGTTGTATTTCATGTAATGACTCGCCTGTATGAGTGATGCTTCCCTCCCTCCTTCCTCCGGTAAATTGCGTACATTTGGCGCGCGCCTGTTCAGCACGGTGATTCTTCTGGGAATTTTGGTTGCTGTTGTATGCTGGGGCAATGTTTGGGGATATCGCGGGGTCGTGTGTATTTTGTGCATGTTGACGGCATGGGAATGGGGAGATATGCTGCGCAAGTCCGGCAAGCCTTCCCAGCCTTGGTTGGCGACGGTGTTCGGGATGGCGTATCCTTTGGCGATGGTCAGCCTTCTGGGGTATTGGGAGTTGAAAGCTCCCGGGTCCTTGAGGAACCTGCCATCGGTACAGGACAAGCTTCTGCCGCTCATGGTCGGGGCTCCCGTTCTTTTGATCGTGATGTCATTCATCTGGGAAATGAGGAGGGTCATCATCGGTAGCCGGCCTTTGCGTTCCGTAGCGGTGACGGTCTTGTCGTTCATTTACCCGGTGTGGATGTTTTCCTTTGCCTTTCTGCTGACCGGATCGGAGCGGCTGTGCATTGTGCTTCTCTTGTTGATTTTGTTGACGAAAGCCTCCGATATTTTTGCTTATGTGAGTGGATTGTTGCTGGGCGGGCGTTTTGTGAAAAGAAAACTGATTCCCCATATCAGTCCGAAGAAGACTTGGGAGGGATTGATCGGTTCATATCTTTTGACCATGGGGGCTGGTGTGGCGGTAGCGATATATTTTGGTGGGTTTACCTGGCAGGTGTTGCCGGGAATGACGTTGTTGTTCCTGCTGGCGGTGACGGGGGATTTGGCCGGATCGCTGATCAAACGGAGTTTGGCCCTGAAGGATTCCAGCGCGATGCTGCCTGGCATTGGTGGCTTTTTTGATTTGATCGACAGTATGGCGTTTACGTTGTCCTGTGTATGCGTATGGCTGATGATGTCCGGAATATGATGTCGGATGATCGCTTGCAGGGCGGACTTCCCATTGAGAAAGTCCGGGAAAGTTTTATGGAGGCAATGGCAGAGCCTTCTCCCCGTGTGTTGCTAAGAGCCCCGACGGGAAGCGGTAAATCGACGGGAATTCCTCCGATGATGCTGGAAGCCGGTCTGGGGGAACGCGGTATGGTACTTGTCGTTCAGCCGAGGCGTATGGCCGCCCGCTTGCTGGCCCGCTATGTGGCCCGGAAGAGTGGAAGTGAACTGGGCCGGGAAATCGGCTATATGGTGCGCTTCGAACGCTGTATTTCTTCGGCAACGCGCCTGGCTTTCGTGACGGATGGCGTGTTGGAACGCCGCTTGACGGACAATCCTGATTTGTCCGGGGTGAGTGCCGTTGTGTTTGACGAATTCCACGAGCGCCGCCTGGCGGGAGACTTGTCTCTGGGCCGCGTACTTGATCTGCAGGAAGGAGTCCGTCCGGATTTGGCTGTCGTCGTTATGTCGGCGACTTTGGAAGTGGAGGGGTTGCAGGAGTTCATGGAGGTGTCCTGCAGGGTATTGGAAGCGTCCGGACGCCAGTTCCCGGTAGAAGTGGCGTATAGGCCGGCAGCTATGGTGCGGGATGGACGTGGGAATATGGTTTATCCTCCGGTGTGGGAACAAGCGGCAGCGGCTGTCGCGACTGAGGCTCGGAAAGAGGATTGCGGGAATATGCTCGTTTTTATGCCGGGAGGATTTGAAATCCGCAAAACGGTAGAGTGTCTGGAGGGGATGTCAGCCTTGAAAGGATGGGAGATTGTCTCTCTGCACGGATCCTTGAGCCCGGAGATGCAAAACCGGGCTGTGGAACCTGGGGGCATCCCCCGCGTCATTGTCTCGACAAACGTTGCGGAAACATCGCTGACGATTGAGGGCGTCCGTACAGTCATCGACAGCGGATTGGCCCGCCATGCCGGGTGGGATGCCCGCCGTGGGATGGATACCCTCCTTATTGAAAAGATTGCTCGGGCGGCTGCCGACCAGAGGGCGGGGAGGGCTGGCCGGGTTGCTGCCGGAAGGTGTATTCGGCTGTGGAGCGAGGCGGATCACGCTCGGCGGTCGGCTTTTGAAACACCGGAAGTGCTACGGGTGGATCTGAGCTCTTCCGTTCTGAACCTCAAATTGTGGGGAGTGGACGATGCCTCGGATTTTCGCTGGTTGACATTTCCCGACTCTGCCGCCCTGAAACGAGCGGAAGATCTTTTAGGTTCATTGGGTGCCCTTGATGCAGGAGGAAAGTTGACCCCGGTAGGGCGTGCAATGCTGAGATATCCTCTGGCTCCCCGGCTGGCGCGCCTGATGGTGGCTGGGAGGGAAGGAGGATGCCTGCCGGAGATGGCGGCCGTAGCCGCTTTGATACAGAGTGAATCGGTGGCGGTCAAAGGGGAACTTCAGGAAGTGTTCCGGGAGAAAGATGATTATACTGACTTCCAGGCTGAATGGCGTGCCGCCTTGCGGGCGGAAGCCTGTCGGTTCGATGTCCGCGAGTGTTCCCGGCTGAACTTGATGGGGCGTGCGTGCCGCGAGGTTTTATCCTCTTACCGCCAGTTGCTTCAGATTGGTGCCCGGGGAGGACGGATGGCATTTGCTCCAGAACCGGATTTTTCCGCTGTTCGCAAATCCGTTGTTAGGGGACTGGTGGAGAGTTTTGCCGATTCATTAGGGACGCGGAATGGAATCGCCTCCAATACCTGCCGCTTAGTTGGCGGGAGAGGAGGAAGAATTTCCTCCGGTTCGGTCGCAATGCATGGTTTGCATTTTGTCGCGGCTGATGTGTCCGAAGTCGGGGGCAGGGGTGTGGAGACGCGCATCGGGCGTTGTACTCTGGTTGATCCTGCGGAATTGAAGGAATGGATGCCGTCCGAGGTGGTCGATGAGGATGGCGCCGTGTTTGACGATATTCGCCGTCGCGTTGTATCCCGCCGCCGGCTGATGTTCCGGGATCTTGTGCTGGTAGATAGAGAACAGGGCGATGCCGATCCTGCTGCCGCTGCTGCCATTCTGGCGGAAAAGGTGGCTGACGGTACGTTGAAATTGACTCATTGGGACGATTCCGTCGAGCAATGGATCCGGAGGTTGAACGGCTTGAGACAATGGATGCCGGAACTGGAACTTCCGGGATTCGTCTATGAGGACAAGATTGTTGCGATGGGCATGCTTTGCGATGGAGCTGTTGGCTACAAGGATATTAAAGACCGTGAGGTGATGCCCGTGTTGCATGAATGGTTGTCGCACTGGCAACGTGAGGCTCTTGACAAGTTTGCTCCTGTTTCTTTGTCTTTATCCAACGGACAGCATGCGAAAGTCCGTTATGCCGAGGATTCTACTCCGGTGATTGCTCTGACGGTTCAGAGGCTCTTTGGCGTCATGGAGACGCCTCTTATTGC
Source organism: Akkermansia sp. N21169 (assembly GCF_029854675.1). Classification (NCBI taxonomy): domain Bacteria; kingdom Pseudomonadati; phylum Verrucomicrobiota; class Verrucomicrobiia; order Verrucomicrobiales; family Akkermansiaceae; genus Akkermansia; species Akkermansia sp. N21169. The sequence continues at coordinate 25,763 of NZ_JARWNC010000028.1, forward strand.
CGATCGACGGGTACCCGTCCGCGTCGAAGTGCTGGCGCCAAACCAGCGACCTTGGCAAATTACCGCTTCTCTGGAAAGTTTCTGGAAGACGGGCTACACCCAGATGAGAAAGGATTTGGCCGGGCGCTACCCCAGACACAAATGGCCGCCGGAAGCTCCGGGACTGTAGGCAGGTGGATGGATTTTTCCGCGCATTTCACTCCTTAATCTTGTTTTTCGGGGGATGATTCCTGTTGTGATGAGTTGTCGGACGCGGAGGAGGAATCGGCATCCGAGTCGGGGAGGGGAGTTTTCGTCGGCATAGGATCATAAGTGGGGAGCCCGATAATGCCTTCGTTACCGGAATGAGCGGCATCTGTATCCGTTGTATCGGATGGTATCGTGACAGGAGTGACTTCTTTTTCCTTGCTGCCGTCGGAAGTTTGTTCCCGGCTTTCGGGTTCGGCCAGGTTCTGGTAGCGGAAGACGATATCCCCTTCCTCTACGGAACCGCTTCGGATGTCGGCCGGAACTCGGAGCCTGCCGATGCGTTCCGCCGTGACGACGAGATTGGCGATGCGGGAGCTGGCCTCTCCTTCCGGAGATTGGGAAATCAACGTTGTTCCTGCTTCCGGGACGGCTCCGAACAGGCGGATCAGTACATAGTTGTAATTTTTGTACACGTGGTCGACTTTACCAACGTATACGGGGGTACTTACGGTTTTCTCGGCTTCTTTCGGTTCCTGGGAACAGGAAGCGAGAAAGAGGGCGGCGCACAATGCGGCAGGGATAGTCGTCCGGTTCACGGCTTTACTTTGTAGCAAATTGACGGACGTTCGGCAATTCGTGATGATGGAAATCTTCAAATTGCCGCGAATTTGTCCGGCTGACGTGAGATTATTGTTGCCAATTGACTGGTATTAACCATACTGGCGGTCCTCAATGTGTCCAATTTAGCCGCTGCCACGAGCTAATAAACTAATTAAGGAAACACAAATCAATGAGCGAAGAAATCAATTTGCAGGACTATAAGATGCACGAAACTGACACCGGCAGCTGCAGCTACCAGGTGGCCAGTCTTACCAAACGCATCAAGCACCTGACGGAACACCTCGGTCAAAACAAGCACGATGTTTCATCTCGTCGTGGTCTGCTTGCCATGGTTGCCCGTCGCCGCAAGCTGCTTGACTATCTCAAGCGCGAAAGCGTTGAACAGTACACTACTCTGATTCAGCGTCTTGGCCTCCGCCGCTAATGTCGGTCGGAGAGGACGCATGACGTCCGTCAAATTATAACTCAGTGAGCCGCTTCACGATTCGTGGGGCGGCTTCATTATTGATATCGGCCTGTTACTTTGAAAGATGAGGATGCCGAAGGTGGTTCAAGGAGGATAGGATGGTTGCCACACAATTCAGGATGTTGGAGCCAATTTAGTTGAATCTCCTCCCAAGAGACACGGAGAGGAGAAACGACATGATTTAAAATTGTCATGTCATTTCGATGGGTGTACTATCCGTAACGTCAGAGAATGAAAGAGATGATGTCGAATTGACCGAGGACTTGAAATTCAAGCAAATATTATTTATGAAAATGTAAGATTAGTAAGAAAATCTACTTTTATGAATTCAAACGTCACATATCTTGTGTTTGTTAATCTGAAAATTGATTCCATTGTCGGATAGGTTAATTGAGGATGGACAAAAACTGTCTTGTTTTTTAATATTTCTTTTATTTTTTAGAAAGTGTAAATTTTTTGATGATGTATTACGCTCATACCAAACAGGAAGACAAGAGTTTATGGGAACCTTTGTATACAGATGGTTGGGATGTCCCCATAGTCGGGCATTTGAATAGGTGTGCTCGTTTGGCCTCTTGTTTTGCTTCCGGTGTATCACCTTATTTCCCCCATGTTTGGGGGGAGTGCGGCAGGATGGCGGGCTTGTGGCATGATTTGGGGAAGTTCCTCGATGAGTTCCAGGTCTATCTGGAGAAATCCGCTGACGGAGATTCTGTGGTGAGAGGCAGTGTGGATCATGCGATCGTTGGGGCTCGCTATGCTGTAGATACTTTATTTCCTGCTGACCTGAGTCCTATTTCTGATTTGTTTGCCTATGTGATTGCAGGGCATCATTCCGGTTTGCCTGATGGCGATAGCCTTTTCAACATTAGGTTGCTCAAGGAGATCGGGGAATGGAAAAGCCATGCTCCTGCCAGCCTGCTGGAGCCGGGGATTCTTGCGAAGAGTTGGCTGGAGGCAATCCAACGTATTTGCCCCGAAAGAAAAGGGGGTATTTTGGGATTTCACCCGTGTATGAAGGCGGGCAAAGAGGACAGTCGGTTTGCCGGATTTGCCGTCGCGATGCAGGTGAGAATGTTGTTTTCTTGCCTCGTTGACGCGGATTGTTTGGCATCTGAAGAGTTTATGTCTCCTGACTCGTACAGGAACCGCCCCGTTTGGCCGGAAGATATCCTGCAACAAATGAGCCGGGAGTTGGAGGAAAACCTCAGGGAAAAGGAGGAGAAGAATGATGGCTCCCCTATTTCGTCCTTGAGACGGGAAATTCACCATTCCTGCTTGGAACAGGCATTTGGCGACCCGGGAATTTATCGTCTGAATGTTCCAACTGGTGGCGGCAAGACGCTCTCATCCCTCAGTTTTGCCTTGAAGCATGCCTTGGTGCATGGATTGAAGCGTGTGATTTATGTGATTCCCTACACGAGTATTATCGACCAGACGGCATCCGAGTTTCGTCAGGTGTTTGATCGTTTGTCGAAGGAATTGAATATTTCCTGCGTGTTGGAGCACCATTCCAATATCGATGTTCCCGAAAAGAAGGATGAGGATGGTGATTCTCTAAACCCGACTGTGCTTGCTGAAAACTGGGATGCCCCTCTGATTCTGACAACGGGCGTACAGTTTTTCGAGTCCCTGTTTTCCAACCGTCCCTCTGCCTGCCGCAAATTGCACCGGATGGCTCAGGCGGTCGTGATTTTCGATGAAGCGCAGACCTTGCCCGTCTCCTTGTTGTCTCCATGCCTGAAGGCAATGCAGGGACTCCACCGCGACTATGGCTCGACTGTAGTGCTTTGCACAGCAACCCAACCCCCGCTTGAAAAGTCGGATGATTTCCCGATAGGCTGGGATCATGGTGAACAAAAAAGCCTGCTGGGGCAGGAGATGGAAGAACGGTTGTTTTCCAACATGAAGCGTGTGAAATTGTCCAGCTTGGGCGAACTCGATGTGGAGGCTCTGGTGGAACACGTGGTCAGCGAATCTCTGCCTTCATGCCTCTTGATTGTCAATTTGACGGGGCAGGCGCAGGCGGTGTATCGAGCACTGGAGCAGAACGAACAGGTGGACAGGGACGGGTTGTTCCATCTGTCCGCCAGAATGCGGCCCGTGGATCGCAAGCGCATTTTGGATCTGGTGAAAGAGCGCTTGCGCCTCGGTGAGCCTGTTGTACTGGTGGCGACACCGGTGGTGGAGGCCGGGGTTGACCTCTCCTTCCACGTCGTTTACCGTGATATGGCTGGGGTTGATTCGATTGCCCAGGCGGCAGGACGCTGTAACAGGCACGGCGAGTATGCGGATGGGGGGCGCGTGTTTCTGTTTGCGTCGAGCGATCGTCAAGTTCCCAAAGAATTGCCTTCATTGCGGAAAGCTCAGGCTGCAACGCGCGATGTGTTGGGTAGTGTCGATGTGGCGGATCTTCTGGAACCTCATGCCGTCGATTTGTTCTTCGAACATTATTATCAAGACCATAAAGACTCGACTGATAGATGGGATACTCCGGGCATCGTAGAAAAGACTGCTACGGGTGCTTCCAATCCCACGAAAATGTATCGGAATATGAAGTTCAAGGCAGTAGCGGAGAGCTTTCAGATGATTCCAGAGCAACAACATCGCATCATGATTGTGAGGGCAGGTGAGAAGGAGGCTGAAGCTATTTATCAGGAGTTCAAGTGGCGTGAACAAGCCGGGCTGATGCCGCCTCGGGATTTGTATCAGAAGGCGGGATGGTGGTCTGTGAATGTGTATGATAACGATTGGGTCGCTCTTCAACACGGGAAAGTGGAAAAATTTGCAAGAGAGACGATTTTTATTGTGCCGGCAGGAGACGATATTTATGATGCTAATATTGGTTTTCTTTCAAGCAAACTGTGGGATCCCAATTGGAAAGCTTACATGATTTGACGTATGATATCTGGAATAAAATTACATGTATGGGGTGCATTTGCCTGTTTTACGCGTCCGGAGTTGAAGGCGGAACGTTTTTCCTATGAAGTGATGACTCCTTCGGCGGCGATTGGCGTTTTGTCTGCGATTTATTGGAAGCCCGAAATCCGATGGGTGATCGACAGGATTCACGTGTTGAAGCCTATCCGTTTTTTCCAAGTCAGGAGGAATGAAGTGGACGGAAAATTTCCGAAGCCCAAGAAGGAATGGATGCAGGGAGGAAGCGGCAATGCCGGGATGTTCATCGAAGAGAGAAGACAGCAGCGAGCTTCGACTATTTTGAGGGATGTCGAGTACCTGATTGAGGCTCATATTGAGGTCCTGAAGGCCGATGAGAATCCTGCCATTGCTTCGGAAGTGAAGCATTTGGAGATGTTCAAGAGGCGGGCGTCCAAGGGGCAGTGCTTCCATCAACCTTATTTCGGGACGCGGGAGTTCCCCGTTGATTTTGAGCTTTGGGAGGAGGAATCTGCCCCTCCATCAGAGCTCCCTGAGCGGGACAGGAACAGGAATCTGGGACTGATGCTGCACGAGATCGACTATATCCCGGATCAAAAAGGCAAGATTGTCAGGTCGAATGACGGCGTCAGAGTGACTGCACAGCCGAGGTTTTTCATGGCGTCACTGGAGGATGGAATCATGTCCGTGCCGCCATTGTCTGAAACAATGAATTGAAGATGCCATGATTTTACAGGAACTTAATGCCCTTTACTCTCGTCTGCTTCAGGAAGATGGGAACCAATTGCCGGATTTGGGATTCAGCACCCAGCTCATCGGCTTTCGCATTGTCTTGAAAGAAGATGGAACGCTCGTGGAAATACGGGACATACGAGAGCCTTCCCCGACGGACAAGAAGCCCAAGCCCAGAGCTCAGAAGATGATCGTCCCCGGTGGTACCAAGCCTTCAGGGTCGGGACTGAATCCGTGCTTCCTCTGGGACAATAGCGGGTATTTGCTGGGTTACAAAGGGGCCGATGACAAGAAGCCGGCACGTACCCGTGAGGCATTTGCCGCATTGAGGGACAAGTATCTTGCCTTCGAATCCCGGGTGGGGCATCCAGCGTTCAGTGCAGTGTGTCGGTTTTTGGAATCGTGGAACCCGGAGTTGACTCCTGAGAAAATCAGCGATGCCTCGCTATACACCTGTAACGGCGTTTTTCGCATCCAGAGCAGTAAGAAGGATGTACACACGACGCCCGAGATTCAGGACTGGTGGAGGAGAGAGGGAAACGATGCCTGGTCGGGCAAGGACTCCGGCTCCGATGGCACCAACAGGGGGATTTGCCTGGTTTCGGGGAAGGAAAGTAACCTGGCGTTGCTCCATGAACCTGCCATCAAAGGGGTGAGGGATGCGCAAGTATCCGGCGCCAAGCTTGTGTCCTTCAATTGTTCTGCCTTTACCTCCTATGGCAAGGAGCAGAGCCTCAACGCTCCTGTCGGGGAATATGCGGCCTTTTCCTACTGCAATGCCCTGAATTATCTGTTGGGGAGCGAAAACCACAGGCTCCAGATAGGAGCGGCATCGACGGTGTTTTGGAGTGATGCCCCAGTCTCAAAAATGGAAGAAGTCAATATCATTTTCCGCTCAATGATCAACACGCCGCCTGCCATGGATAAGAGCGTGAGCGAGCGCGTGGAATCCATCTTGACAGCCTTGAAACAAGGTCGCTTGGACAAGGGGGTGGATCCGGATGATGATGTGCGTTTTTTCATTCTGGGGCTGGAAGCCAATGCGTCGCGCCTGTCGGTGCCCTTCTGGCTTGTCTCGAGCTTTGGAGAATTACGCCGTCTCGTCCAAAACCATTACGAAAACCTCAGTATTGTCCCCCGGTGGACTAAGGAAAACAGCAAGTTCCCCGACCCGGAATTGCCCCTTCCTTTTGACTTGTTGAGGCAGACCTGTCGCGAGTCTAAAGATATCCCCAAACCCTATGTGGGGGCCTTGATGCGGTCTATTTTACAAGGCCTTCCGTATTCGGATGCCATAGCGGGCGCTATGTTGAGGAGGATACGGATAGATTGTGACGTCAACTATTTACGCGCTTCATTTCTTAAAGCGTGGCTTATCAGAAACAAACAACATTCCATAACGAAAATGCTGAATACAAACAACGAAGAACCCGGTTATGTGATGGGTCGTCTTTTTGCCGTCTACGTCAAGACGCAGGAAGACGCCGGACTTACATCGACCATTAAAAGCTATTTTTCAAGTGCCTCCATGACGCCCCTGCTCGTCATGTCTCGCCTTGCTGGGTTGAACCAGCACCATTTGAAAAAGCTGCCCTCGGAAGGGCACAGGGTGAATAGGGAGAAGTTGCTCAGGGAGATCGAAAGCAAGCTCAGCCCTGATATGCCAAGTCGCTTCAATCTGAAACAACAAGCTCTCTTTACCTTGGGGTACTACCACCAGATGAATAGTTTCTACCAAAAGAAAGACACTCCATCCAATTCAGAACAACAACCAACCGCTTAATCAACAATCATGAACAAAATTGACTTTATTCTCCTCTTCGATGTGCTGGATGCCAACCCCAATGGCGATCCGGATGCAGGCAACATGCCCCGCCAGGATGTGGAAACGGGGCAGGGGCTGGTAACTGACGTGTGCCTGAAACGCAAGGTGCGCAATTTCATTCAGTTAACGAAAAAGGATGTTCCCGGTTTCGATATTTATGTGAAAGAGAAAGCCATTCTCAATGACCAGAATGCGCGTGCCTACACGGCACTTTCACTTGATCCTGACAAAAAAGCAGGAGCTAAGGAAAAGGACGATGCCCGCGCCTGGATGTGTCAGAACTTTTTTGACATCCGCGCATTCGGTGCCGTGATGACGACTGATGTGAATTGTGGTCAGGTAAGAGGGCCTTTGCAGCTTTCTTTCGCACGGTCGATCGACCCTGTTTTCAACGCCGAATTCGCTGTGACGCGTTGTGCCGTGACCACTCAAAAAGAATCCGATAAACAAGGCGGAGACAACAGAACCATGGGGCGCAAATATGCCATTCCCTATGGTCTCTACAAGGCACAGGGATGCCTGAATCCGTTTCTTGCCGAGCAAACCGGGTTTTCCGAGGGAGATTGGGAAACATTTGTCGATGCCCTGACTCACCTGTTTGAGTTCGACACCTCTGCTGCACGTCCGGCAGGCTCGATGGCCATGCGGAAATTGATCCTCTTTAAACATAACAACCAGCTCGGGGCCGCTCCGGCACACAAATTGATCGACCTTGTCAAAGTTACCAAAAAGGACGGAGTAGATGCTCCGCGTTCCATTGGAGACTATGTGATTGATATTGATCGTGAAAAGCTTCCAGCTGGAGTAACGGTCGAAGAAATTGACTGTTAAACAATTTATTTCCCCTCCCGTCTCCTTCTCCTTACTGGAGGAGGCGGGTAGGGAATGGCTTTGCCCAGTGTTGGTCAGCATCCTTCATGCCAGCCTCCTCCATCCCCATTTCTGCATTGCAGCACTACCTTTTTTGTCCGAGGCAGTGTGCGTTGATTCATGTCGAGCAGGAATGGGGGGAAAACTATTTGACGGCCGCTGGAAGAATCGAACATCAGCGCGTTGACTCCGGTGAATCCGGAAACCAGGGTGGTATCAGAGTCGAACGGAGCGTCCATTTGCAATCCGCGCGGTATGGGATACATGGGGTTGCGGATCTCGTGGAGTACCATGGCTCGTCCAAACGCTGGTCTGCCATTGTACCGGTCGAATATAAACACGGTAAACCCAAGGAGCATCGGGCAGATGAAGTTCAGTTGTGCGCTCAGGCTCTGTGTTTGGAAGAAATTCATGGGATAGATATCCCACTGGGAGTGTTTTTCTATTGGCGCACCAGGCGGAGGCATGAAATAGCCATGGATGATTCCTTAAGAGAGCTGACAAAGGCAACTATACTGGCGGTTCAACAATTGATCGAATCCTGCCACATACCGGAACCATCTCCCGGCCTGCACTGTTCGGCTTGCTCCATGAACGAATTTTGCCTGCCTGGCATTGTCGGGAACCGAAAAACATCTGCTACCAGCTACATCGAAGATCAATTGAGGACAATGCTTGCCGAAGAGACTGGGGAGACATCATGAAACAGCATTTAAATACTCTTTTTGTTACGCGGGAAGGCGTGTGGCTTGCCAAGGATGGCGAGACAGTGTCCATTCAGGAAAAAGGAAACACCTTGATGAGGGTTCCTTTGCATAATTTGGAATCAATCATGACGATGGGGTGGGACATTGCCGTATCTCCTCAATTGATGGCGGCCTGTGTAGAACAAGGAATATCCTTGAGCTTTTGTTCTCCTCACGGGCGTTTTTTTGCCTCTGCTACGGGAGCGACTCGCGGTAATGTTCTTTTGAGGAGAACCCAATATCGATGGGCGGATGATGCTGAACGCGGTCTTCATATTGCTCGTGAAATGATAACCGCCAAGGTACTCAATTGTCGAAATGTCTTAATGAGGGCATCCCGGGATCATCCCGACGCACAGTCGGCCCTGCAACCGGCAATAGATGGATTGGCCGCCAGCATCCGTCAGATACGGAAAGTAGATGCAGCTGCTAGCTTGTTAGGGTTTGAAGGACAGGCTGCGGATATCTATTTTTCGGCATTTTCCCACATGATTTCAAATTCCCATCGGGCATTCGTCTTTTCTGGGAGAAACAGGCGTCCTCCGAGAGATGCCGTCAATGCCGTATTGTCCTTTCTGTATAGCCTTTTGGCTCATGATTGCCGATCCGCATTGGAAGCTTGCGGACTCGATTCTTTTGTCGGTTTTTTTCATCGGGACAGGCCGGGGCGTGCGGGACTGGCTCTTGACTTGATGGAAGAATTTCGTGCCCCTCTGGCTGACAGAATGGCCTTGAGCCTGATCAATCGGCAGCAACTGGATATGAAGGATTTTGAATACGAAGCAAGTGGAGCAGTTCTACTTCGGGAAGAAAGTCGTAAAAAAGTCATAACCGCGTGGCAGGAACGAAAAAAAGAGCAGATCATTCATCCTTTCTTGCAAGAAAAGATGACGATTGGATTTCTTCCTCATATTCAGGCGCGTTTGCTGTCACGCCATCTGAGGGGAGATATAGACTCCTATCCACCCATGATTTGGAAATAACCAGAGTATATGTTTATCCTGATTTGTTATGATGTAGCTACATCCACTAAAGCGGGCGAGCGTCGTCTTCGTCGGATTGCCCGCATATGCGAGAACTATGGGCAAAGAGTTCAAAATTCCGTATTCGAGTGTCAAATTCCGTCGGCACTTTTTGTTGGCGTGAAAGATCAACTGCTTCATGAGATGGACAAGGAAGAAGACAGCATGAGGTTTTACTTCATGGGAAAGACAGCAGGCAGTAAAGTTCTTCACATAGGAACCAAAGTCTCCTACGATATTGACGGGACTCTCCTGATTTGATCGCTTCCGCGAACATCAAGCTATAGGAAAAACTCCGGAAGGTTCGCGGAGATTCCAGTAGCTTGGTTCTCTGTAGATTGAAATAACGAAATTGAAAAGAGGAACGATTCCTTCCTCCAATATCCCGAGGTTCGCGGAATCCTCCTCTTTGATACAGTAGTATGAACATGTTATCATTTCTACTGTCGCACCCTACGCGGGTGCGTGAATTGAAACTGCGGATGGTCGCCTTGGATGCGGCACTATCTACAGTCGCACCCTACGCGGGTGCGTGAATTGAAACATTCTGTGATGGCATCCGCATGAGGCTCTTGATCAGTCGCACCCTACGCGGGTGCGTGAATTGAAACGCGGATTTGAAGGTGAGCCGGTGGGTACGCGATTGTCGCACCCTACGCGGGTGCGTGAATTGAAACGATTTGCTCTGAATCCGCTGTCCGAAGTTCAAAGTCGCACCCTACGCGGGTGCGTGAATTGAAACTGGAAAGGAGGATATGATGAAGCGAACTCCTGAACAGTCGCACCCTACGCGGGTGCGTGAATTGAAACCCGAACTCGCTTGAGAACTAACGCCGTTTTAGTAGTCGCACCCTACGCGGGTGCGTGAATTGAAACAAGCAACAGGACAATCCAACGGATCTTTGCACATTGTCGCACCCTACGCGGGTGCGTGAATTGAAACTTGTTGGGCTATCTCAGCGATGAAGACGCCGCGAGTCGCACCCTACGCGGGTGCGTGAATTGAAACTGCCGGCTGGGAGGTGAACCGGATGATGATGTTCCGTCGCACCCTACGCGGGTGCGTGAATTGAAACTTGACCTCCGGTATTCCAACATGAAGCCGACTCTGTCGCACCCTACGCGGGTGCGTGAATTGAAACTGAGCGACGAAGAAATCGAAGCGAATCGCATTGCGTCGCACCCTACGCGGGTGCGTGAATTGAAACGGTGTGGGGGCGTTGTTTACGGGGGTGAGGCGTGAGTCGCACCCTACGCGGGTGCGTGAATTGAAACCAATCCTGAACGGTCATCCCATTACCAGAACCGAACGTCGCACCCTACGCGGGTGCGTGAATTGAAACCAAGGCTCGCAAGGCACCTATGACCCCCTTGACGCGTCGCACCCTACGCGGGTGCGTGAATTGAAACAAGGAATTGTGAAGTCAAACTGATTACCGCATACAAGGATAAACGCGGCAAAAAGAAATAAAAGCCCGGTCAGGAACCGGACTCTACAATTGGGCATCACGGGCTTCCGCCCCAGATTACTGATGTTGGCTAAGGGGACTCGCGCCAGACCAGTTGCCGACCGGACATCCCTCTTAGCAGATTACACAAATAGATCAATATCAAATTACAGTCATGCAGATAACACCGTGTTGCCTCATGAGTCAGGACGCCGGAGAAAGAGGTTGAAAGAAGAAAAAACTGTTGGTTGCCTCAAAATATGAGGACGCTGGCAGGCATGAACGAACAGGCCTGTCCGACGAACCCCAGTCAGCCCTTAAAAATGAGCAAAGACAGCATCATCGAATACACCAGCCAGAAGAGACATCTCTACCAAACCCACTCCCACCGCGCTTACCGAACTCGCCTGTTGAACGAATTTTGTGAGACGACAGGTCTGGAACGTAAATACGCGCAAAAACTCCTCAGTGGGAAAAGAAGGGGAGACGGGAAAGGAAGAGGGAAAAATGCAGGACGCCCAACCAAGTACACGCCCCAAGTAGGCAAAATCATCAAGGAGATTTGGCAGGCAAGCGAACAATCATGTGGGAAACGGTTAAAACAAACCATCCCCTTGTACCTCAATTCGTACGAAAAACGCCATGGGGCTTTAATCGCTAACATGCAAGAGTTGCTGGGAAGTATAAGCGCTGCACAAATAGACCGCCTTCTCTCCAAATACAAAGTCCGCTTTCCCGAAAAGCGATGGTGGCTCAAGCGCCCCGGAACGGAAGTGATCCGAGAGCACATAGCAGTCAGGGCCGAACGCTGGAAAGTAGAAGAATGCGGTTGGCTGGAAGTAGATAGCGTAGCGCTGTGTGGAGGAGATATGTCAGGCACTTTCTTATGGATCTTGACGATAACGGATGTGTACAGTGGATGGACGGAGATAGTTCCCAGGTGGAACCGTTCCGCCAAAAGGGTACTGAGTCATTATGGTCCCCTCATGGAACGCACGCCCTTCCTATGAAAAGGAATAGATAGCGACAGCGGAGGAGAGTTCATCAGTTGGGAGAGCATCAAATGGCAACATATCAGGGAACATTTAGGCCATCCGATTGAGCTGACCAGATCCCATCCGTACCATAAAAACGACCAGTCCCGGGTTGAGCAAAAGAACTACACGCACGTGAGGCAATTCCTGGGCTATGAGCGGATGGAATACTCACAACTCGTCAAGCCCTTGAGAGAAGTCTGTCGTATCTGGTCTCAGTGGAACAACCTCTACCGAGTCCAGCTCAAACAAATAGAAATCCAACGAGAAGATAGTCGTCGTATCCGTAAACATGATCACGTGACAGCGTTAACGCCGGTGGATTGCAGGGATTTTACACTGATCACATTTGGCAATCACTAATCAAGCCTATTAGTGATCTGAACGTTTTACAGATGGTATATGTCTCTACATGAAGAACGATACAATTTCGATTATGTGGATGAAAACGATGATTCCGATGTTGGCCGCCGGTATACTGGCGGGTTGTGGTACCCATCCGGTTGCTCCTTTGGAAGGTGACTGGGTACAACCGGTACCCGGGCAGCCGAAAGCCCAGCAGGGTGTGCGTTTGGAGAAGGGGGGAAAAGCCTCTTCCCTGAATATGGCGACGCTTGTTTACGAAAGTTGGGAACTGGACGGCAATAATCTGAAACTGAAGGGAAAGAGTATTGGCAATAAGCAAACTATCCCCTTTGAGGAAACGGTTATTGTCAAGGAAGTGACTCCCGAGAATATGACTTGGACGGTTGACGGACAGGATTTCACGTTTACCCGTAAACCGTAAGGCTCGAGTCTTCTTGTTTTTGCCGTTGTTCGGCAATATGAAAAAGAGAGATTCTTTTTCGTTCCTTTTACAGGAACCATTCGGGCTCTCGCCGGACGCCTTGAAGCATGGCGGTGAGATCGGCTATTTTCTTTTGGAATGGCGGTGCTATGATACTTCGGCCTTCGGTGGGGCAGGCTTTGACACAAGCGTAACAATCAAGGCACCGGATGGGATCGGTTGCAATGTAATGGGCTTCCCGGGAGATGGCGTCGACGGGGCATGCTTCGGCACAGGCTCCGCATTCAATGCAGTTTTCGTTAGGTTGTGGAGCCACAGGCATGGGGTTCCATTCCCGGTATGGCCTGTTACCGGGTAGTAAGGGTACGGTGGAGGAACCGTTTTTTTGTTTTTCGCGGATGGCGGCAGAGAAGGATAGCAGGGCTCTGATGTCTTGTATATCCGGGCGGTTGGTCGCAATTTGTGGAGAGAAAGTGTGTTGCCCGATAAAGGCTCCTCCTGCGATGACGGTGAATCCAGACGCGGTGCAGAGATCGGACAGTTCAAGCAAGGCGTCTTCGTAAGCCCGGTTGCCGTAGGTGACAAGGCAACAGGCGTTGGCTCCGTTGCCTTGGAGGTAGGTTGTGAGGGATTCCGGCAGAGATGGCAAGCGACCTCCGTACACGGGAAAGCCGATCACGACGAGGTCTCCGGGCAGAAAGGAGTAGGCCTTCCTGCGGGCAACGGATGGATTGAGGCTGATTTCCGAGAAACGTTCGTCCAGATCCAGACAGATGGTACGGAGACAAAAGCGCGTTGTCCCGGTTGGGCTGAAGTGGATTGCGTAAGTAGCCATGTGATGGATGCTATTCCCTGGGAGGGAGGTTGTTTCGCAGGAGCGTGAGGGCGGGGTTTTGTTGTTCCTCATCAATGATGCCGTATTTGCGGAGCATGGCATCCGGATTCGGATCTCGGCCCATGAAATTTTTGAAGAGGACAGAGGGAGGAGATGAGTAACCTTTTTCCAGAATGTTTGTTCGGAATGATTGGGCCGTAGCTTGATTGAAAATACCGTCGTGCTTGAATTTGGAGAAAGCGTCGGCTTCCAGAATTTCCGCCCATTTGTAGGAGAAGTAGAAGGAGGCGTAGCCGACTGGGTTTGAGAAGAGGTGGTGACTTCCGCGGACGACGCTCGGGAGGGCTACATCCTTGTAATAAAGAATATCGTTGAGAACGGCTTTGTCGAGCTTATCCAGAGGGGTTTTCCGGAGAAGGTCGGGATTGAGGTGGAGTGCCAGGTCCATTTTCCCTAACATGAGCTGGCGCATGAAGTTGAGGGCGGCATGGTACTTTCGGACGTTTTGCATGGACAGGAGGAGCTTGTCCGGGATGGGCTGGCCGGTTTTATAGTGTTTGGCCATGTCTTTGAGGAGATCGGGTTCCCAGAACCAATTTTCCATGAGCTGAGACGGGAGTTCGACGAAGTCCCGGGGGACGGCTGTTCCTGCCAACGCACTGGTTTCTACTTTGGAGAAGAGGAGGTGAAGCATGTGCCCGAATTCGTGGAAAAGAGTCTTTGCGTTGGCCGGGGTCAGCAAAGCCGGATTGCCTCCCACCGGGCCTCGGACATTGGCGCCGATCAATCCCAAGTGAGGATGTCCGGGCGAATCGGACGTTGTGGGGCGAGCAAGGGAAATTGTACCCATCCAGGCGCCGTTACGCTTGCTGAGACGCGGATAGATGTCCAGATAGAAAGAGCCGATGTGTTCGTTGGATTTTTCATCGGCTACATCGAAGAAGCGGACTTGAGGGTGCCAGACTTCGATGGAGCCCGGCGTTGGAGCCGCTCCGGAACCTGGTTCGATATATTCTGTGGGGCGTTCGGTGATTGTGATGCCATAGAGCCTGTTGGCGATGGAGAAAAGGCCGTTGAGGACGGCATCTGCCGGCAGATAGGGAGTGACGGATTCTTCGGAATAGTGGAAGAGTTCTTCCTTTTGCCTGGCGCTCCAATAGGCGGTGTCCCATGGATGCAGGATGGCATTGTTGTTGCCTGTTTTGGCTGCCTTGTAGGCGCGGAGGTTTTCCAAATCCGTGAAGTAATGGGGTTTTGCTTTGTCGATGAGATCGTTGACGAAGTCGAGTCCGGCTTTACTGCTGCCGGTCATGCTGTCCTTGAGGATAAAATCGGAGAAGGAGTCATAACCCATGAGCTTCGCTTTTTCTTCGCGGAGTTTCAGAATTTTTTTGATCAGGGGTTCCGTATTGAACTTGCCTGTGTAGGCCGTGGCTATTTTTTCCCAAAGATTGCGGCGGAATTCTTCGTTTTCCGCCTTGACCATGAGGTTGGCCGAGGTGATGTTGTCCCAAGTGAACTGCCAGCCTTTCCGGGGGGCATTGGGATGGTGTTGGGCATAGCGTTTTTCAGCACGGACGAGTGTGTCGTGGTCAATCCCCTTCAGTTCATTTTCCCGTGTGGTCGTGAAGTTCCAGGCGGCATGGCTGTCCAGCAGAATGTTGCCGAATTGCCGAGTGGTTTCGGACAGTTCGCGATCAATGTCCTCAAGGCGTTTTTGGATTTCCTCCGGCATGTCGGCTCCGCCATCACGGAAGTTTTTGAGGGTGACGTTGATGAAGCGTATTTGTTCGGGAGTGAGATTGGCTTTTTGAAGGTGTTCGGAGGCTGTTTTCAAGGCATTCCAGAGACGTTTGTCCTTGTTGATGGCGGAGGAGAAGACGGCTAGCTCCGGCATGATTTTAGCGGTAGCCTCGCGGATGGCGTCGCTGTCGCAGACATTGGTGAGATGGCTAACTTTTGTTTCTGCCTCGTCGATGAAGGCAATGGCGGCATCATAGGCGCCGAAGGTGTTGGCGTAGGTCATGTTTTCGACAGGTACCCGGCCGATAGCATCAAGTCTGCTACGAGTGATACGGATGGCTTCTTCCATATCGGGGACGATTTTGTCCGGGGTCAGCTTGCTCCACGCAACAGGGAAGGAGGATTCGAGAAAGGGGTGTACTTCTCGCGTGGCAGGTGCCGGAGCATCCGGAGAAGAAGAGGCAGGATCTAAAGCATGAAGAGGGCAAAGCGTAAGAAGAAGAGCGGCGGTAACGGTAAATGGGAAACGAAATTTCATGACGGATTGGCAGGATGCTGAGAACGGAAAAAGGCGTTCTTGACGGGAACGCCTGACGATTCCTTATATTATAACTTACGGATGATTCCGTGCCGTTCTTTCAATTATTTATTGTTCATTTTCAAATCGTTTGCATGGAGGCGATCTTGTAGATGTTTTGAACGTCTTTTACGTCCAGTTTCATTAACCCTCCGATGGGACCGCGCACATTGATGGCATTGTTTGCCATGACCGGGAAGTCCTCGGGAGAAATGCCTAGCTCCTGCATGGTGGTCGGCTGTCCCAGATTACGGAAGAAGGCCTGCAGGCGGTTAATTCCTTCCCGGATGATGGAATCCTGGTCGCGATAGGATCCTTCGACATTCATGACATTGACGGCAAATTGAACGAACATGCCTGGATTGGCCCGGTAGACGTAATGCATCCATGCCGGAGTGACGACGGCAAGTCCGGCGCCGTGCGGGATGTCGTAGAGGGCACTCAATTCATGTTCCATGGCGTGGCAGGCCCAATCCTGTTCACGTCCTATGCCCAGAAGGTTATTGTGGGCGATAGTGCCGGAGAAGGCTATTTCAGCCCATGCGTCGTAGTCATGGAGGTTGGTGTTGAGGATGCAGGCATTCTTCATGATTGTCCTCAGGGTGGCTTCGCAGAGACTGTCCGAGAGGTCGGTGTGGGTTGTGTTGGTAAAGTAGCGTTCGAAGATGTGGCTCATCATGTCGCAGACTCCATTGGCCATCTGGTTGTGAGGCAGGGTAAAGAAGAGTTCCGGATCAACGATGCTGAAGACGGGGCGAAGGGCAGGGTGGCTGTGGCCTAGTTTTCTTTTGGTTTCGTCATTGGAGATGACGGTATTTGGGCTGCTTTCGCTTCCGGCGGCAGGGATAGTCAGGACGGTGGCGATAGGGAGAGGCGTGTATGATGAGGAATCTTTGCCCATGAAGAGATCCCATACGTCTTCGGTTGCGGGAACTCCCAAGGCAATGGCTTTGGCTGAATCAATGACGCTGCCCCCTCCGACGGCGAGGATGAAGCCGATATCATGGGTTCGGCATAGGTCGATACCCTGACGAACGAGGGCGATGGAGGGATTGGGCTTGACTCCCCCAAGTTCGACATAATCGATGCCGGCTTGCCGGAGCGATTGCGTGATGGTGTCGTAAAGTCCTGAGCGTTTGATGCTACCTCCTCCGTAGTGCAGTAGGATTTTTGTGGAATGAGGCTCGACTTCGGAGGCGATGTCGAACCGTGTTCCTCTCCCGAAAATAAGCCGGGTTTTGTTGTCGTAGACGAAATTGAGCATGTCCTACTCTAAGGCGATTTCTCTGTCTTCGCAAGAGAGAGACGATAAATGTTTGTATATTATTAACAAATAGGTATTTATGTATTTTTTTTTCGAATAGGTGGAAGAGGCAGACTGCCAGGAAACATGGGGATGGAAGAGTGACCCTCTGTAAAACGCTTTACGAAACCGCTGTCAAGAGACTCCAAAAAATCACCAATTAATTGATAAACAATTTACTCTCTATTTACCCGTTCAAAAGAACGAGAGTAAATATATACACATAATTAATTTATTATAAGTGAAGTGAGCGTTTTTCAGGCGGTTTCGTAATCCGCTATAATTCTCACCTATGCATGAACGGAACGATAGGAACTACGGTATTGATGCCCTTAGGATTCTTTCTATGATGATGGTGGTAGTGCTTCATGTATTAGGGAAGGGAGGTGTCTTGGAATCATCCTCTGGGATGTCTCTGCATATAGCGTGGTTAGTTGAGATTGGTGTTTATTGCGCTGTCGATTGCTATGCTTTGATTACCGGTTATGTTTGCTATGGGAGACGGCAGCACTATGCCCGTTTTTTTGATCTGTGGTTTCAGGTCGTATTCTATTGTGTTCTGATTACTACTGTGTTTGCGTATTTTCTTCCGGGTAGTGTCGGTATGAAGGAGGTGATCAAAGCTGTTATGCCTGTGACCAGGGGACAATATTGGTATTTTACTGCATATGCCGTTTTGTTTGTTTTCATTCCGTATTTGAATCGTTTTCTGGAAATGATTCCCCGGAAAACACTGGTGGCACTGATTATGCTAATTATTTTAACCGAGTCGCTTGTTCCTACTTTAACCCATTCAGTATCATATTTTAATCAGGGGGGATACGGCGTTCTATGGCTTGCTTGTCTGTATGTCATCGGTGCTTCCATTAAAATATTGTCCATTGAGCATCGGGTGAACCGTAAATATATGCTGTCCGGTTATACGTTCTGCATTCTGCTGGCCTGGACCAGCTATTTGTCCATTGGGTGGATTACAGAAACAGTGCTTGGAAAAATCAAGGGAGCTCAAGCGTTTGTCTCCTATCCGTCACCTTTGATTCTTTTTCCCGCAATTTTTCTGTTTCTCTTCTTCCTTCGTTTGAAACTTGGCGATTTCTCTCGGAAGTGTGTATGTTTTTTTGCCCCTCTGTCGTTCTCAGTCTATTTAATTCATACCCACCCCCTCGTGTTTAACCATATTATCGGTGGGAATTTCTCGTTTCTTGGGAGGGAGCCATGGTATGTGCTCGTTGGAGGCGTATTGGCCTCAACTTTTGGAATTTACCTGATATGCACATTGGTGGATTTTTTGAGGAAGAATCTATTTCAATTGTGCAAGATCGATTGTTTATCCCGGCAGATGGATCAAATCATTGTCGGCAGGTGGATAAACCGTGTTTTTGAGAAGGTTTGCTGTTGGATTGTTCCTGAAAGGTCTGCCGGCATGAACGATGATTTGTTGCGCTTGTCCAAAGTTCCGGATAAAAATAATGAAAAGCCATCCTCTTGACGTTAATCGTCAGGGACGGCTTTTCATTTCTTGTTGGGGCGGACTGTTATTCCGAATAAAAACGAGGAATGCGCGGTCCGATAGCAGTAAGTATTTCCCATGGGATGGTTTCGGCCATGCGGGCAATTTCCGGGATAGTGACGTGCTCTCCCATGATTTCAACTGCGTCTCCCGGTTGTGCGTCGGATACCTGACTGACGTCGATCATGATCTGGTCCATCGTAATCCGGCCTAGAACAGGACAGAAAACGCCGTTGTAATAGACCCGGATCCCTTTCTTGTGGAGGATACGCATATAGCCGTCGGCATACCCGATGCCAACGGTAGCGACGCGTGTGGGGGATTTCGTCGTAAATTCCTGACCGTAAGAGATGCCGTGGTTTTCCGGTAATGTGCGCACAAGTGTCAGGCGCGATTTGAGGACGAGGGCCGGTTTGAGTTCGCGACCAAGGGGTGTATCGACGGGCGAATATCCATACAGGATGATTCCTGGGCGTACCAGATTGGCCGATGGAACCTTGTAGTCGAGTATGCCGGCACTGCTGCACAGGTGTCGGTAAGGGAGGGGACAGTGGGCCGATATAGCCTGGACGGCTTTTTCGAACAGGCATATGTTGCGTTCAGTGGTTGCCCTGTTTTCGTCCGCGCAGGGAAGGTGGGCGCCAATACCTTCGATATAGAGGTTATGCCAGGTGGGGATACGGTCTATGAGGGTAGGTATTTGATCGGCCAGCAGACCACCGCGACCCATGCCGACATCTACGGAAATGTGGATAGGCAGGGTTTTGCCGTAGAGACGGGCAAGGGCGTTGTAATGGTCTCCTTCCTCCAGTGTGGACATGAAGCAGCGCCAGTTGTTCAGGACGATTTCCTCCCGTTCTTCCGGAAAAGCAGGACCGAGGATGTAAGGTTTTGTCCGGCAACCACTTTGGCTGATGCGTCGTGCTTCCCCTACATTGGCGACACCAAAGAACACGATACCCTCGCGGTCCAGACACCGGGCGACAGGCTCGAGGCCGTGTCCGTAGGCACCTGCCTTGACGACGGGCATGATGTGTGCTCCCCCGGCAGAACGCCGGATGACGTGGAGATTGTGTTTGAGTGCGCCAAGGTCAACTTCGGCCCAGGCTCGGGGAGGACTGGTGTGGGGCATGCGGATCAAATTACGCCCGTTAGACGTTGGAGAAAAGCGTAATCTCCACCCCGTTTTAAATGACTGTTACTGTTCTTAAAAACTCTCTACGGGCGAGGATTGGTTCTTCTCTGAGGTCTTACCGGTGCAGCTGGTTCAGTCTCCGTATTCCGATGAAAAAACGTTTTTTTGGTCCAACTCGAGTTTTTGAGGTGACGAACGGGGGGAAAATGAGTAGAGTTCCCAAGACTGCCATGATTCGTCTCTTTCCACGTCACAAATATGTGTTCGGTATGGTTGCTGCTGTTCTCTCGATAGCGGCGGCTGAGGTTCCTCCTGCCCAGGCGACTCCGTCGGGGACCGTTTCTTTGGAGGAAATCGTCTCCCGTGGAGATGCCGCCTATATGGATAACAAGATGGAAGCTGCCGTAAATGCTTATGCGGAAGCTTTCGGACAGCTGGACCGGGCTGATGCCAAATATGCCGACCTGATTAAGGAACGGTATGCCCGCAGTTTGGCGCAAAGAGCCCAGGAACTTCAAGCTGCCGGTAATGAAAAGGCTGCCAGCGAGATTTTACACCGGGCTATTTCCATTGCTCCGGACGATAGCCATGTGAAAGCTGTTGCCTCCAGATTTCAGCCGTCGCAACAACCTATCGTCTTGTCCGCATCGGCCGGAGATGTAGGGAGGGTTGCTCCTTCCTCGGCTGTGGTTGCTGCCGATATCAGTACCCGTACGATTGCTCGTCTCGACGAGAAAATGAATACGGCTATGGGACACCTGAACAAAGGCCGTTCCCTTTACGCGGACAAGCAGTACGAAGCGGCTTTGAAGGAATATCAAACCGCTTTGGATATCATGCCGGATTCTCCGGCTACGGCGGAACGACGCCAGTTTATCCTTCTTAGCATTGGCGATGCCAGCGTAGCCGTTGCGCAGGAGTTGGCCAAGGTTGGCAGATATGACGAGGCTCGCGGATTGTTGGAGAAAGCCTTGAAGCAATCTCCGTCCAACAAACTGGCCAGAAGAACTCTGGAATATTTGAACGATCCCGAAAGGACGAACCCTGCCAAGACTCCCCAGTACGTCAAGGATGTCACGGAAGTGCAGCGGTTGCTGAATCTTGCTTACGGTCATTTCGATCTGGGCGAGTTTGACGATGCGAAGAAGAATTTCCAGGATGTCCTCCGGTTGGATCCTTATAATACAGCCGCTCGTCGTGGGATGGAAGCCGTCTCCGGGAAGATATCGGAATATGCCCGTTCCGCCTATGATCAGACGCGTGCAAGTGCTTTGGCCGATGTCAGTGCTGCCTGGGAAAAGAGCGTTCCTGAGGAAGTACCCACAGGTGTGGGAGAATCTACGGAACCTCTCGATTCTCCGTTCCGCAGTATCGACAGTAAATTGTCTTCAATCATTATTCCGAGGCTGAATTTGGAGGATGTCGATATCATGGAAGCGCTGGATGTTCTCCGCAACCAGGCGATTCAACAGGATAAGGCGCCTGATGTCCAATCTGCCCGCGGTGTGAATATTACCGTCGATTTTGGCGACCCCGATAGTCCGGAAGCCCAGAAGATTCTCTCCAAGAAGTTCAATCTCAAGATGAATAACGTCCCCCTCAAGGACGCTCTTGCCTACTTGGGGACGGTGACGGGAACAACTTACCGGACAAATGCTTATACCGTGGAGATTATTTCCGCTTCGAGTGATTCCGGTACCATGTTGTCACGCGTTATTCCGGTACCTCCCGGCTTCTTTTCCGCTTCTAGTGAAGGAGGTTCCGATGCTTCTTCCGATCCGTTTGCAACGGATTCCTCCTCTTCTGGGAGCATTGTCCTGAAGCGTGTGGATCCCAAGGAATCTCTCAAGCAGATGGGAGTGTCCTTCCCGGAAGGTGCGACCGTTCGTTATAATTCGGACAATTCAACGCTTTTTGTTCGCAATACGCAGAAGAATATCCATTTGATCGAGGATATTATTTCCACGAAGGCCGCCCAGCAGCCTATTCAGGTGATTGTGAAGGCAACGATTATCGAAGTGAACCAGAAGGATTTGTCCGAGTTAGGGTTCGACTGGATCATTAATGCCGATCTTGACGCCGACAAAATTTTTGGGGGAGGCGGACAGAGTTCCACCAATACAAGCTATAACAACCAGTCGATTTTCAAAAGTCTGGCGACTGTTACCGATGCTGCCGTACCTAATGCGAGCGTGACGGCGGGGCTTCGTTCCATCAATCAGGTTATTTCGACAGATTCGATTGATTCTCTGATCGCAAACGGTTCTCAGACGTCGCGCGGTTCCATGTATACTCCTGGACGAGCTCCCAGTATCCTGACGGTTCGCGGGGTTTGGAATAGTGCCCAGCTGGCGTTTGTCATGCGTGGTCTGGATCAGAAAAAAGGCGTTGATGTTCTGCAGCAGCCCCAAGTGATTGTTCGTCCCGGTGAAAGCGCCGAATTTTATTCCGGCAAGGAAATGCTGTATCCCTCTGCCTATGAACCCCCGCAGATTCCCAATAGTTCCGGCGGCAATAACAGTAACGGAGGAACTTCCAATATGATGGTGACTCCGGCTACGCCGACGGAATTTGCTTCTCGTCGTACGGGGACAAGCTTCAACGTGCAAATCACGGGGATCAGTGAAGACAAGAGTGTCGTCGATATGACCGTGACGCCTAACATGGTCGATTTCGAAGGGTTTATCAATTATGGTTCGCCCATTATGATGCCTATGGTTGGTTACAACAAAACGGCCGCTTCCGCCCTAACCGATACAGCAGTGGGAGAAGAGGGGTTTGTGACGACGGTAGAGTTGTCCAAAAACGCTATTTTACAGCCAATTTTCAATACGCGCGGCTTAACTGTTCCCGTGAGTGTAACGTCAGGCAGTACAGTGGTTCTTGGTGGTTTGCAAAAGGCATCGACTGTCGAATTTGAAGATAAGGTGCCCATGCTGGGCGACATTCCCCTTGTTGGGCGTCTGTTCCGTTCTTCCGGTAAGCAGGTGGAACGCAAAGTGTTGATGATCATGGTTAAGGCTGAAGTCGTCGATCCGGGAGGCAAGGAGACGATCGTTTCCCATAACAGGTCTTCCTCCAGTCACGAAGAATCCCAACCTAATATGTCACCCCAGACCGAAGACTCTGCGGAAGGCGAAATGCCGCAACCGTAGGATGCTCTGCCGGGTCTCGCATAGAACATGAGTATTGAGAAAAGGGATAAGTGGTGGGCTCCTGTGGCGGGGTTTGGTGTTTGGCTCTTAATGCAGCTGATAGGCCGGACTCTGCAAGTGCGTACGGTTCGGGAGGAAGGCGACAAGGAATATGATTGTCCTTCCATTTATTCCATCTGGCACAATCGTAATTTCGTTTGTTTCTATGTTTGGTCGTTGACTGGTTTCAGGAGAAAGATTTTTGCCTTTACCAGTGCCAGCAAAGACGGTGCCGTTATCGGCTGGATTGCCCGGTTCTTCGGGATGGGGAATGTAAGGGGGTCCAGCCACAGGCGCGGCGCCATGGCTCTTTTGGAGACTCTTTCGATTCTGAAGGATGAGGGGCACTGTATTGCCATTACCCCGGATGGTCCCAAAGGGCCTCTTTATAAAGTGCATCCGGGAGTCGTTATGATGGCTTCGAAAACAGGCGTTCCGATCATTCCATTGTGCGTAGAGTACGAAAATTGCTGGCGCATCGGCGGTGCGTGGGACAAATATTGTGTTCCGAAGCCTTTTTCGCGTGTAACTATTTTATGGAGGAGCAAGTTTTTCGTACCTCCTTCTTTGAATCATCAGGAACTCAATGAATACGTAATCCGCCTGGAAGCCCTTATGGCTTGCGGGCTGCCAGATCTGCAACCTATATCACCACCATGCAAATAATCGATGGAAAACAAGTAGCCGCGGACGTCCTCGCGGAAGTTCAACAGGACATCGAAGAACTGAAAGCAGCCGGAGTTGTTCCCGGCCTGGCTGTCGTTCTTGTCGGGGAAGATCCAGCTTCCAAAGTTTATGTGGGATCCAAAGTTCGCAAGTGTGCGGAACTGGGGATGCTTTCCCGCAAAATAGCTCTGCCGGCCGAAACGACCCAGGAGGAATTACTGGGGGTGATTGCCGAGCTGAATGCCGATCCTGCGATTCACGGTATTCTTGTCCAGAGTCCGCCGCCGCGCCACATTGATGAAAGTGCCGTTGTGCTTGCGATCGATTCCCGCAAGGATGTAGACGGGTTTCATCCTGAAAACGTTGCCAAACTGGTGATGGAGGATCCGACCGGGTTTGTTCCCTGTACTCCTTTGGGATGTATGCGCCTGCTTAAGGCGTACGGCGTGGAAACGTCCGGAGCCCATGCCGTGGTTGTTGGGCGCAGCATGATTGTCGGCAAGCCTATGGCTCATTTGCTCATGTCTAAAGAAGCCAATGCCACCGTGACTGTTGCCCATTCCCGTACCAGAGATCTGGCGGGACTTTGCAGGACGGCTGACATTATTGTGGCTGCTGTGGGGCGTCCGAACATGATTGGCGAAGAGTTTGTCAAAGAAGGCGCTGTTGTCATCGATGTGGGAATCAACCGTGTTGATGATCCTTCCAAGGAACGGGGATACCGCATTGTCGGCGATGTCGATTTCGACAAAGTTGCTCCCAAATGCCGAGCTATTACACCCGTTCCCGGAGGTGTAGGGCCGATGACTATTGCCATGCTGATGGCCAATACGGTCAAGGCCTGCCGTCAATTGACCGGTAAGTAAAAAAAGAGCTTCTCCTCTGGAGAGCGTACTGGAGAACAGGGAAGATTCTAAACATCCGTTTCCTCGCTTAAAATGGCAGGAAACGGATGTCATTTTTTTGAAAGTAGGGAAATAAAGAAGAAAATTATGAGCGGGATTCTCCGGATGACGGTTTAGTTTGTCCCAATTTGGCGGATTTATCCGCAGCGGTTTTGACGGCCTGGATCAGGGCATGCCGCAGGCCGTATTGATCCAGTGCGTTCAGTGCCGCAATCGTTGTACCGCCGGGTGAAGTCACGTCATCGCGTAATGCCATGGGATGGCGGCCGCTTTGGATAACGAGTTCTGCGGAACCTTTCATTGTTTCCGCTGCGAGCTGCAGGGCAAGCGGGCGAGCCAGACCGAGAGCAACGCCGGCTTCAGACAGGGCATCCATGATAACGTACATGTAGGCCGGTCCGCATCCGGAGATAGCGGAAACGGCATCAATCTGTTTCTCCGGCACGCGGACAATGGTACCGGAATGGGAAAGCAAGTTGCAAACGGTGTCAAGATCCTGGGCCGGGGTATGTTCTTTGGCGGATACGGCGGATATTCCGCATCCGATCAGAGATGGCGTATTGGGCATGACCCGGATGATTCTTGTGAGTCCCGAGCAGGCTTCTTCCATCTGTGAGATGGTTATTCCCGCCGCAACGGAAACGATTAACGGGTTAACGGGGTGTGTCTTGTCCCTTCTGTGCCAGGCGTTCGAGAGGAAATCACAGAGTCCCTGAGGCTTGATTGCCAGCAGGATGATATCTGCTTCATTGATGATGTCAGAGGGAGACGGGCAGACTTTCATTGCCGGGAAGTCTGCGAGGAGAGGTTGGAGATGTTCGGGCGTCCTGTTATAGAGAAGTACATCTTCTGGGGAAAGGCCGGGAGAGAGCAGAGCCCCCCGAAGCAGTGCTGACCCCATTTTGCCGGTGCCGATCAGGCCAAGTTTCATGATATTGGAAGGAATTGAGTGAAGAATTAAAATTCTTTATTGCGGAAAATCCATGCGGAAAGCGTGGAATGAAAGAGGAAGTAGGCCAGAGTGATCAATGCAAGTTCACCCAGCAGGGGAAGGGGGATGGCTTGTCCGTTGACGGCTGCATCTGTGATGGAATACATGCTGAAATTGGGAAACACTGCCGAGATCCCTTTGGAGATGGCCATGCTCCAGTCGGAAATGCCGATAGAATGAGAGGATTCCATCCACATGATTTTGGCTTGTGTTTGGAAGATACCGACAACATACACGCCGAATGCCAGAAGCGTGCTGATGATTGTTCCTCCGGTCAGGCACGAAAGTAACAGCGTGATGGACGTCAGTACGGTGAACTCCATCATCATGACGAGCATGCCTGCCTGGACGTTCCATGTCGGCCCTTGGGCCGAGATGCGATCCAGAATTGGTGCGATGGAGTCTTCCTTGATTCCCGTACCGTGCAGTATCTGAGACTGCTCTGCGATGACAGTTCCCGTTCTCATCCACAGGATACCCGTCGAAAAGAGATCCATCACCAGCATGGCGAGCGTTGCCAATGCCAGAACGCCGACAGCTTTACCTACTAGATAATCGATACGGGGCACCGGCTTGCAAAGGATGGTGTAGAGGATTCGATCCTCCGTATCCTTGGGTATCAGAAGTGCCGTAGCCGTAACGCAGAAGACGAGCCCAAAGAGGCGCATGGCTCCGAAAGCCGAATTCTTAATGAGGGTCAGTTCGTTTTCCCCATACGTTTCCGGTCCGAGGAAATCGCTGGTACGAATGCAGTTGACAGCCAGAATTACTAGTGCGAACACCAGTAGAAAGATAAAGATCTTCATCCGCATTAATTGCGTGAAGGTAGCTCCGGCGATAACGGCGATCCGACGGGGAGATGGTACATATCCTGATGAGAGGAACGACATACAATTACTTTGATGAGAATCTCGAAAAAGTGAAGGAGATTTTTATCCTGCCGTTTTGAATGTCGCAGTTGGAGGTTCAATTTGATGGCTGGAATTACATTTTAGTAGGAATCTTCCGCATGGGGATGTCCGGGGGAAAATGTTTGCCATGACATGGAGGCTTTTACCGGAGGAGACATCAGTTCATGGATGCCGCCAGTCGAATTGCCCGGGATGCGGGGATGAAAGATTGACGGGAGGGAGGCATAACAGCACAATACCGATGTCATGTATCGTATCTGCAAGAGGATTGAAGTGGAAAGCGGACATATGTTGTCCAAGCATCCGGGCAATTGCAAATTCCCCCATGGTCATACGCGTGCCGTGGAGATGGTTTTTGTCGCTGATACTTTGGATGCCAGCGACATGGTAATGGATTTCAAGGTGATCAAATCGATGATGGGAGAATTTATCAATCAGTTTGATCATTCTTTGTGCGTCAATACGGATGATCCTCTGTACGGAATCTTCAAGCAGACGTATGGCGATCGTGTCATTGGCTTCGATTCCGTCGATCCGACGAGCGAAGTGATGGCCCGGACAATTTTCTTCCATGCAAAAGAAGCCTTGGAGCATGGTAAGGCTGGAGCATACGAGTGGCCGGTACGGCAAGTGGTGCGGCTGGAGCGCGTGCGCGTCTGGGAAACGAGTTCGTCCTGGTCGGAGTACGAGGAATAATTTCCGGTAATGGCGCGTTCTCTTGCGTCTTGGGGGAATGGGGAGAGGTACCCTTTACTTGAGATGCAAGGCGGAACGGTGTGCTTCTTCGGGAACGAGATCTTTCCAGGCGGGGTCGTCTTCTGCGATCATGCGCTGGATGTCGCGCGGAGTTTTCCGCAGGAGTGTTTCATTGAAGAAGGGGACGTCTATAACAAGATTGTTGGCGAGGAAGTGCTGGTAGAGGTACTGGTACTGTTCCGGGGCGCGGAAAGTACGGGCCGTGACAAATTCTCCGGATTTTCTGTTAAGCCAAGGGGAAACGTAGAGGCGTGTCTTGTGTTGGAAAGTACGTCCGAAGGATTCGAGAATACCGCCGGGAATATCTCGCGTCCATTTTTCCTTAAACAATTCATTGAGAAGGCCGATGGAAAGAGAAATGGCGATGGGCTCCCGCGTGAAATGGCCTAGGAGTTCCGATAGGCGGTCAAAACGGGTCATTCTGGTGATGAGAACGGTTTTGCCGAGTTCCTTGAGGCTATCGGCGCGGTAGAGGAAGTCCAGATGGTCTACGTCGTCTCCCCGCAGGAGGTTGTTCATGGAGATTTCGCAGATGTCCATGCAGTTGGCCCGCGTCTTTTCGTCTACCTGGGCCAGGAAGGTTTTGCGGACGGCATCCATGACTTCGAGGTGCAACTTGCAAACGGGATCGAAACTACCGCGCATGACGACCAAAGGACGTTTGTAGAGCACGTCGGCTGCCTGGGCTACTTCACCGTTCGGGAGAAAGAGAGTAGATTCCGTTAAGCCGGATTTGACGAGCTGCATGGCGAAGAGCCTGTTGTCTACCTTGGAAAATCCATGGCCTTCAAAGCGAAGGACATCGATTTCCATACTTGACGGGTCAATGTTGTCCATCAGGGATTCGACAAATTCTACAAGGCGGTCCCTTTTGTGATAGACCGCATAGAGAACATTGACGCCCAAAATTCCTAAGTCCCTCATTTGCAATGAATGAGAGGGGACATTCATGTTGACGTGGACAATAAGGTCGGAAGGGGGAGCTCCCGGACGAAGCTGAAAACGGACGCCGATCCAGCCATGCCATGGGCCTTTGTCCCGGTACCCCTTGACTTTGACTGTGTTACAGAAAGCGAAGAATCGGGTGTCCTGGCCTTTTGTGTTACCCAGGCGATGGACGAGCTGGCGGTATTCATAATCCAGCATTCCCTTGAGGCGTTCTATGGAAACATAGCGTTTGACGGGGCCGTACAGCGTATCGCTGACGGTCATGTCATAGGCGGAAATTGTTTTAGCGACCGTACCGGCGGCACCGGAGGCTCGGAAGAACCAGTTAGCGGTTTCCTGCCCGGCTCCGATCTCGGCAAATGTACCGTAAATATTACGTTCCAGGTTGATTTCGAGGGCTTTTTCCTGAGTCAGGGCGAGGGCTTTTGTACTCATGGCGGTGGAGAAAATGAACTGGAAAGAGGATGCGATGGCTCTGTTTACTCGATGTCGGGCATGTCTAGTTGTATCGACTTGGGGGCCGGCAGAGAGATGGTCGATTCGGAGGAATCGTAGATGGAAGATTCGTCTTCGATTGCCTGTGCGGCAGGTGCTTCGTTCGCATTGGAGGGAAGGAAATCGTAGTTGCGGCGCGACGGTGCGGTAATTTGCTCCGTGTGGTAGGGGTCTTTGCCAAGCAGGGCGGCTTGACGCGGCAGAATTGGAATGACGGGCAGAATACGGGCTTTACTGCCGGGACCGGCAGAACTGGCGAACATTTCCAAGGAGATAGACTCTTCCCCGTGCAAGTTGCAGAAGGGAAGGCTAAGATCGCCCTTGCGGAGGTATTCCGTGATCGTGGTCAGACGGTATTTGGGATTGGTTCCGTTGTCGTCAGCTTCCTGTTCATAGCAGTTTCGGGTAGCCCGCATTCCGGATTTGGTACAAATTTCCACGCTTTCTACAGTATCGGGCGGCGTGAGTTCCTTGGCAGGGAAGATGCGGACGGTCGCATCGAGTATTTTCGCCATGGCTTTACCGCAGGTATCGGAGGAAAAAGCGCCGTCGTAAATGGGCTTTTTGCCTTCGAGAAAACCGATCCAGATCCCGCAGGTGATTCTGGAATCATATCCGAACATCCAGTTGTCGGCGAAGTTGTAGGTGGTTCCCGTTTTGATGGCGCCGTTGAATTTTTCTGGCAGCAGAGGGGCTACTTTGCTGGCAGACCCGCGCTTAAGGGAGTCTTGGAGGATGGAGTGAAGTTGGAAGGCTGTAGCCGATGTGGTGGCCCGGACTTTTTTCCGGTCGCCCAATGCCTGGGGGGATTCCCAGATGACGTAGCCGGTTTCGTCTTCTACGCGGTCGAGGAAGTAAAGGTTCTCCGGGCGTTCTCCTCCGTTGGGGATGGCGGTGAAGGCCATCGTCATTTCCTTGAGGGAAGCCGGTTCCGTACCGACATAGATACGTGGACGATATACGGGATTGACCTCGGTCCCGGCTTCGCGGATTGGTTTTCGAATGCCGAATTCCTGCATTTTTTTGATGAAGGGCTTGGGACCGAGTTCCATGCCGAGACGCAAAGATGCGGCTATTTTTGATTGGGAAAGGGCTTCTCGCGAAGTAATATTACCTTCGTAACGGCTTTTGGGCGTTTCCGTGCCCCATTCTCCGAGGATGCCTTCCACTCCGCCGATTCCGGTGAGTCGGTTGTCGATGGCATCGTCGAGTACTTTGGAGGCAGGGGAATAGCCGGAATCGAATGCCGTAGCGTACAGGATGGGAAGAATAGACGTACCGGGGGGGCGGGCTCCCAGTTCAATGGCATCGTATTGGCGTTTGTTGTAGTCCCTGCCTCCATGGTAGGCGAGGATGGCTCCCGTGGCATTATCGACGATGAGGACGGAGCCTTCCAAATAGGCAGGCGGGGTATCCTGCCCGTTCTGGAAGGAAGAAGCTTTGATGTGCTTGTATCCGGGGCGGGCTTCGATGGTTTCCAAGGCCTGGCGCAGTGCTGTTTCGGAAGTTTCCTGGAGATTTTTATCGAGTGTCGTGTAAATTTTAAGTCCGGCGGCATTGACCCTGTCTTCTCCCAGGTACTGGGTGATCTGGTTGGCGATGCGTTCGTAGATGTGGGAAACTTTGCGCTGAAGGGGTTTGGGATTGAGGCCCAAGGGCATGTTTTTCAAACGTTCCGTTTCTTCTAATGTAATGTAGCCGGCTTTGGCCATACGCTCCAAAACGTGGTTGCGCCATTTCAGGTTTTTTTCCGGAGAGCGCAATGGGGAGAGACCGTTGGGGTTTTTGATCAAAGCGGCAATGGATGCGGCTTCCCGGGTAGTCAGTTCGGAGGGTTCTTTGCCGAAATAGCCGAGGGAGGCGGAACGGATGCCGTAGTAACCGCTGCCGAGGTAGACGCGGTTCAGGTAGAATTCGAGCACCTGATCCTTGCTGTATCGTTCCGTAATACGTTTGGCGAGGAAGATTTCAACGATTTTTCGCCCGAACCCGTTTTCTCCCCGTGCAAGGGCGCGAGACTTGAGATCGTAGGCGTTTCGAGCGAGTTGCTGGGTGATGGTGGATGCCCCCTGGTTGACGTCTCCGTTGGCGCGCAGAAGTTCCAGTGCGGCGCGGGACATGCCGATCAAGTCATAGCCGGGATGTTCCCGGAAGCGGGAATCTTCCTGGGCGATGAGGGCATTGATCATGTTAGGCGATACTTTGTCCAAGGTCACGTAACTGCGGTTTTCGACGTAGATACGGCCTATTTCTTCGCCGTTGCGGTCATAGATAATGCTGGGTTTTTCGAGATCGTTGATTCGTTCGAGATCGAATTCCATAGCCCACTTTTCGTAACGTTCCGTGACGAATGAGTAGAGGCCCCATCCCGCCAGGGCCCCCAGGACGCCAAGGATCAATGTACCTAACACCAGCAGTTTCAAAAACTTTTTGAAACGGCTTTTCTTGGAGTAGGCTGTATGGCGGCGCTTGTTGGCGATGTTGTGCCTGTGCGGGCTCTGTGAGCTGAGTTCTGACATATCCTGTATAGGCAGAAGGGCGGAAGGCGCTTGCATATGCTTGCGCTCACAGCGAACCTAGCTTATTCGGGCATGAAGATCAACTACAAGCAAGAGATATTGTGACAAACAAATGAGGGGAACCCCGTCCTGGACGGAATTCCCCTTTGGGATCAGACAGTGGTTTCCTCTCAGTATCTGTGTCTGAGTTCGTTGATGGCCATAGCCATGTCACTGGCTTTGAAGGTGGAGGAACCGGCGACGAGAACATTGGCTCCGGCCTGGGTGCAGAGGGATGCATTGCCGGATCCGATGCCTCCGTCCATTTGGATATGGAAGGAAGCTCCGTGTTCTTCCTTCCATTTTGCCGCTTTCTGGGTTTTATAAAGGACTTCCGGCATGAAGGACTGTCCACCGAAACCGGGAACGACCGACATGACAAGCAGGAGGTCGATTTCCCCCAGGTAGGGAACAACTTTTTCAAATGGCGTGGCCGGGTTGATGGCAATGCCGTTCAAGACGCCCGCTTCGCGGATGCGACGCAAGGTGTCGTGGAGGTAGTATTCGTCACCGAGTTCGACGTGGATGCTGATCAGGTTGACTCCGGCTTTGACGAAACGGTCGAAGTAATGATCAGGTCGTTCAATCATCAGGTGGGCGTCGAGAAAAGCTTCCGGGCCGACGGCTTCGCGGACGGCAGAACACACGGCAGGGCCGAATGAGATGTTGTCTACGAAGTGACCGTCCATAATGTCGAGATGGAGCCAGTCCGCTCCGGCGGCGAATGCGCGGCGTGACTCTTCCCCGATTCTAGTGAAATCGGCGGCGAGCAGTGATGGCGCAATGAGCGTACTCATGGGATTTTGGTGTCTGGCGGGGATGAATCAGGCGTTGGGAGTCACGACGATATTGATGAGTCGTCCTGGTACGACAATGACTTTGCGGATCGTATTGCCGTCCGTATAGGTTTTGATCTTCGGTGATTCCAGTGCCATTTTTTCAGCATCTTCGCGGCTGATTCCGGCGGGGACTTCCAGTTTGTCCCTGAGTTTGCCGTTGACTTGAACGACGAGAGTGACGGTGTCTTCCCGGAGCATGGCCTCGTCGCATGCCGGCCATGCGTGTTCGCAAAGCTGAGTGCGCGGCAAGGACGGGAACGAGTCGCAGAGACGGGAGTAGATTTCTTCCGTGATATGCGGTGCAAAAGGATTCAGGAGGATGAGCAGGTTGACGTAGTCTTCCAGAACGATGGCATCGGCGGATGTCATGGCGTTGACGCATTCCATCATTTTGGAGATGGCCGTATTGAAGGACATGGCTTCGATGTCTTCCGTCACTTTGCGGATGGTCTTGTGCACTTCCTTGGACACGGCGAGGCGTTTGTCGTTCGGAAGGGATGCAACGATCTTGCCGGAGGGCGTCCAAATGCCTTCCTGGTTTTCCATGAAGGCCACGCGCCATACGCGGGCCAGGAAGCGGGAGATGCCTTCGACTCCTTTGGTTGCCCAGGGTTTGACGTCCTTGAGCGGTCCCATGAACATTTCGTACAGACGCAGGGCGTCCGCTCCGTATTCCTGGACAATATCGTCAGGATTGACGACGTTACCCCGGGATTTGGACATTTTTTGTCCGTCTTCACCCAGGATGAGCCCCTGGTTGACGAGTTTCTGGAAGGGCTCGTTGGTCGTCAGATAGCCGAGGTCGAAGAGTACTTTGTGCCAGAAACGGGCGTAGAGGAGGTGAAGGACGGCGTGTTCCGTACCGCCGACATAGAGGTCGATGCCTCCCGGGTTGTGGTTGGCTCCCATCCAGTATTGCTCGACTTCCGGGGAGATGAATTGTTCCGAATTGTTTGGGTCGAGGTAACGGAGATAGTACCAGCAGGAACCGGCCCACTGGGGCATCGTGTTGGTTTCTCGCTGGGCTGTCGGCGAATACTGCATCCATTCGGTTGCCTTGATTAAGGGGCCGCGGGGGTCGCCCGTGGGCTTGAAATCTTCCATTTCCGGTTGTAGCAGGGGCAATTCGGATTCGGAGATGGCGTGGTGGTGTCCGTCTTCCCACACGATGGGGAAGGGTTCCCCCCAGTAGCGCTGGCGGGAGAAGAGCCAGTCACGGAGCTTGTAATTGACTTTGCGCCGGCCGACTCCCTGTTCTTCCAGCCAGTCGATCATTCTGGCCTTGGCCTCTCTTGTGGGCAGGCCGGTGAGGAAACCGGAGTTGACGCTGGTACCGTCATAGCCGCAATAGCCTCTCCAATCTTCGTCGGCGGATGGCGGCTGGACGACTTGAAGAATCGGCAGGCCGAATTTGGTGGCAAAGGCAAAATCGCGTTCGTCGTGTGCGGGTACGGCCATGATGGCGCCCGTTCCGTAGCCGGTCAACACGTAGTCGGCGATCCAGACGGGGATTTTGTCACCATTGACGGGATTGGCAGCGTAGGCTCCGGTGAAAACGCCTGTTTTATCCTTGGCGGTTTCCGTACGTTCCAGATCGCTTTTGCCGGAGCATGCAGCCCGGTAGTCGTCGACGGCTTGTTTCCGGTCCGGAGTCGTGATTTGGGCGACAAGTTCGTGTTCCGGAGCAAGCACCATGTAGGTGGCTCCGAACAGGGTATCCGGGCGGGTTGTATAAACGGTTACTTTATTGCCGTCTATGTCGAAATCGACTTCGGCTCCTTCGGATTTGCCGATCCAGTTGCGCTGGAGCATTTTGATGGATTCCGGCCAGTCGAGAGGTTCGAGTTCGTCAATCAGACGTTCCGCATAGTCGGTAATGCGAAGCATCCACTGGCGCAGAGGACGGCGTTCGACCGTGTTGCCTTTGGAACGCCATTCTTCTACCTCTTCGTTGGAAAGGACTGTGCCGAGTTCCGGAGACCAGTTGACGGATACTTCGGCGACATAGGCCAGGCGCCGGTCATCGATTTCATCGCGGGTCAGTCCCTTGGCTTCCAGTTCGGCAATGGGACGAGCCTTGCGGGATTCCTTGTCGTAATAGGAATTATAGAGTTTCAGGAAGATCCACTGGGTCCAGCGGACGTATTGGGCATCCGTGGTCGCAATTTCGCGGTCCCAGTCGTAGGAGAATCCCAGCATTTTGAGCTGGCGGCGGAAGTTGTCGATATTCTGCCTGGTTGTGATTTCCGGGTGTTGTCCTGTTTTGATGGCATACTGTTCGGCAGGCAGCCCGAAGGAATCCCACCCCATCGGATGCAGGACGTTGAATCCGTTCATTCGCTTGAAACGCGAAATGATGTCGGTAGCGGTGTAGCCTTCCGGGTGGCCGACGTGCAGCCCGGCTCCGCTGGGATAGGGGAACATGTCCAAGGCATAGAATTTTGGCTTGGATGCATCGAAACCGGGATCGCCGGGATTGGCTACTTTGAAGGTTTTGCGTTCCTCCCAGATTTGTTGCCACTTGGGTTCAAAAAGGTCAAAAGGATAAGGTTTCTTTCGCTCGGACATGACGGCGGACAACATAGTGAACATGACTCGTTCAATCAAGACAAACAAGCGCCTAAGTCCACATAGCCCCATTTCCTGCTTTTGACGCTTCGGAACGGCGGACCGGTCGGAAAGATTGCCAGTTGACCGGAATGGGCTTGCTTCTGCATGGGGAAATGTCCATGAGTTGTTCCATGAGAAAACTTCTTGTCAATGTTCCGTTTCTGGTAAGCCTTCTGGCCATTGTAGGCGTGTCGTACTATGTACTGCCTGCTTTCAGCGGTATTCGCGAGGCCGATTCAGGGAGCTGGTGGATTCTGTTTTTCCTGAACCTGTCTCTTTTTGCCGCATTTGCCTTGGCTGCTCTTTTTGTTCCCCGTACGTACCATCGTCCCCTGACGATGTCCCTGCTTATTACCTTGATCTGCATGTACGAACTTGCCTGGACGGGCTCTTTCCCGATGAATGAGGCGACTTTTGCTAGGATTCTTCCCGGGCGTATGGATCAAGCCATTGAAATGTGGATCGACGCATCTCTGGGCGCGTTGCAGTGGTCGTTAATCGGCTCCGCCGTGTACTGGATTTCCTTCGGAGTCATCCGATACGGAGTGAACCGTTCCCGCATTGTGTCCGGGAATGGGGAGTGAACTTGTTTTCCCCGACAATAAAACGGGATGCAACCGGTTCTGGCTGCATCCCGTTGATCTCGGGGGATTCCGGAGCGGACTCCGGAAAATGATGTACGACTTAGAAGGCGTAGCTTACCCCGGCATTGACTCTGTGGTAGGTTGACTTGTTCCTACCTTCGAATTCATAGCCGGCGTACGTCGTCCAGCGGGGATTGATTACAAGGGTACTGTTGTAATTGACTCGCACGGCATTGCGATCCGGACGAACCCCTCTGGAAGTCCAGGTGAAGTCATTCAACAAGCGAGTAGCCTGGGTTTTCGGATCGTTGCGCATGACGTCGGGGACGTAACTGACAGCCAAGCTGTTGACCCACTGAACGCCGTTGCTGAACTGGATGGACTTGCTGATTCCGACACCTACGGGAAGGCTCAGGTTCTTCAGGTCTCCACGGTCGAAATGCCGGGCGTCATATCCGGTTTCCGTGAATGAATTCTGGTTCACCTGAGTATATTCGATACCCAGGAACGGGGAGAGCGTCCAGCTCTTGTTCAGGTTGTGATCCCAGGTTGCCTGGAGAGTGGCGAATCCCATCCGGTTTTGCCATTTGCCATGGGAGGCTCCTCCTTCATAGTAGGAGTCCAGCTTGTTGGTGACCCAGCCGAATCCCGCGGAACCGTTGATGGTGATCGCATTGTTGGGAGACAACTGCTTTCTCCATGCTCCGTACAGCAGGGCTGTGTAGGAAGTTTGGTCCACTTCGCTGATCCAGGTGCGGCTCTTGTTCGTGCCATACAGATTGCCGAAGGCGGCGCCCAGAATGGTATTGGGAGTGAATCTGCGGTCTGCGCCTACGGCGTATCCGCCGCCATTGTAGTCATAGCCGTCGATGCCGTTGTGTGTGGTGTGGTAGGTGAAGTCACCCAGTCCCTTGATCCAGAAGTTGTTTTCCGGTCCCAGCAGGAAGCGGGTAATACCAACCTGTCCCAACGCAGCGTTGGAGACGGATTTGATATTGGACGCGGAGCTCCACATGGAGTTGCCGATATCTGAACCGGCCAGTTCCGGAAGGATTTCTTTGATCTTGGCGGTGGGATTCCATACGGCATACAAGTGCTCGTTGATTCCGTCTCCGTCTTCGTCTGTCCATTCCTTGGTCCAGTACCCCGCATATGTGTAGGGGGAGTCGACTACATTCGTTCCGGTAGCGGAGGAGTAAATGTCGTCAAAGTCCCCGGTGGTACCGGGAAGGGCTTCGTCGCCGATAGAGATGGCAAGGAAGTGCTGTTCCGTGGCCCAGCGGTTATGGGCATAATCGCTCAGGGAGTCGGCGACGCCCATCAGTCCGCCCATGGTGTGGCTGCTGGCCTGTTCGATGTGCAGGCCGGAGCTGTAATCGTCCATGAAGGGACGGAAGTCAAAGATGACTCCCTTGCTGATGTCAATGGTGTCGGCTCGGAACGTAGCTCCTCGTCCGGTTCTCAGAGTGACTCCGCTTTCCAGAGCAATTGCGTTGCTGTTTACGGAACTGTTGCCCGTAATTTCCAGGGTGCCCTTCTTGACGGTGAAGGAGGAGTCCTTGGAGAGATCGCTGTTTCCGTAGGTGACTCCGTCTTCCAGAATCAGCGTTCCGTCGTACAACGTAGTTTTGCCGCTTACGTTGAAGTATTTGGATTCATCCAGGCGCTTTTGCCAGTCTGCTTCCGATTCTCCTTCTGCCTGAGTGATCAGTTTGTCTGCTTCCGCACCGGAGAATCGGATGGTTCCCGCGAATTCCGGAGCAGTTCCGTCATACGGAGTGGCATCCACATCTTCGGACTTGTTCAGGTCAAAAGCGATGTTGTCATATTCGGCGCCGTCACCTCCATTGCGGAATGGATCGTAAAAGGTTACCGAATTTCCTTCCTGGGCGCGGAGCGCAACGCTGTCCATGGAAAAGGTCCCGTCGGTGCCGAAGACGATGGAATTGAGGATGGGATTGTCCCCTCCGCGTTTTTCCGTGTTGCCTTTGACGATGATATCTCCCTGATCTGCGGAAAAGACAGCATCATGGAAAGCAAGGTACATGGCGCCAGCTACGCCGTCGACGGCATTGTTCTCAATGAGTACGCCGCCGCGGTTGTTGATGAATTCCAAGCCGTTGTTTGCTTGGAGGGCGCCTACGTCCCATTTTGCCGTATTTTCGGAGATCGTGACCTTCCCGGTATTGACGAGGGAGATTTTCCCTTCTACGACCAAGGCTCCGTAGCCGTAGTCCGTTGATTTGTTTCCGGAAATGGAGATGTCCCCCGTGTTGGCAAAAGTCAGATCTCCGCGGAAGATGCCGACACCGTAGTGCCATCCTGCCGTGTTGTTGTCCAGGGCGATCTTTCCTGTATTGGTGAAAGATGTATCGCCCGTGACTTCCATGGCTCCGCTATAGTTGTCTGCGCTGTTTCCGGAAATGGAGATGTCTCCCGTATTGGCAAAGGTCACCCCTTCTTCGAATAGGGCCGCGCCCCCATTCCATCTGGCTGTGTTGTCGTCTATGGTGATCTTTCCTGTATTGGTGAAGGAAGTTTCGCCTTTGACGGCCAATGCTCCGTAGCCGTAATCTATTGATTTGTTTCCGGAAATGGAGATGTCTCTCGTATTGGCAAAGGTCAGGTCTCCCTGGAATTGACCGACACCGTAGCCCCATCCGGCCTTGTTGCCGTCCATGGTGATTTTCCCGGTATTGGTGAAGGAAGTATTGCCGCTGATTTCCAATGCCCCGTTATAGTTGCCTGCGTTGTTTTCGGAGATGGAAATATCCCCTGCGTTCGTCACGCTGAAATCACCATAAAAACGAAGCGCTCCGTTGGAACCTCCTGTAGAATTGCCTTTAATGGTGATATCGCCGGTATAGGCAAAAGAGGTTTTCCCGAAAACGGCGATACCTCCCATCTGTTTTCCGGAACTATTGTCGGAGATGGTGATGTCCCCCGTATTGGTCACAGTCCAGTCATTGGTAATCCAGCCTACGGCATAAGTATTGCCGGCAGAGTTATTAATGAATGTAATGGAACCGATGTTGTTGAGGATGGACCCCAAAGGCTCCGACATTGTTGGCCGCTCTGTTGCCGTCAAAGCGCAGGTCTCCCTGTACATTGGAAATGGTCAAATCCTGGCCGCTGTAAATAGCGCCGTAGTTGCCGTTGTATGCGGAAACCAGTGCGCCAGAATCAGCTACATTGTTTTTGAAGATGACGTCGCCGGCGACCGTATCTATCTTCATGCCGCCTCCGGTTCCCTCCTTGCCGTCAACGGTTCCCGCATAAGCGTAAATGGCGCCGGCCATCCATGCGGAGTTTCCCTCAAAGGTAATGCTCCCATTGATGTTCTGGAACGTGACGGCGACTTCTCCGGCCGGGATGTAATCCTTCAGGTTTTCGGAACCCGAGTTGGAGGCCCCTGCGTGAATAGCTCCGCCGATGTTGGAATAGTCTTCATGGGGGGACTGCCCTGTAGAATTATTGCTGAACAGGATGGACCCGGTGTCCTTGAAATTGACTGTTCCCCAGGCGAACAAGGCTCCTCCGAGAGCCTGGCCTTGCTTTCCGTCATTTCCAAGCGTGTTGTTGGTGAAGGAAATATTGCCCACCTGGGAGAATGTGACGTCTCCCCGGGCATTGATGGCGCCTCCGGCATTGGTATCTGTATTGACGATGGATCGGCAATTGTTGAAGGAAATGTCCCCCATGTCGGTGAAGATGAGCATTTCTGCGCGGATGGCTCCGCCTCCTTCGTTGGGGTTGATCCATTTAGTGTTGTTTATCGAGGAACAATTGTCGAAACTCATGGACATGCCCGCGCCGGTAAATGTCATGGTTGACTGGTTGGGCGGAGTGTGAGCAACCTCAATTTGATTGAAGAAAACGCTCCCTCCGAAAATGGTGTCTTCTGTCTGAAAGTCAGAGAAAGTCAAATCGTCTTTCAACGTATATGTGATGTCTCCCTGTGTCTCCTGACGGTTGGTAACGGAGCCCTGATGGAGATCCTGAGCCTGTTGGGCGGTCCCCATCTGGGTGATGGCGGCCGACATAAGAAGCAGGATCGCGGATACTGTGAATTTGGGTTTCATAATATGCGGTAAGGTTCTTTGCTTGATTGCAGACTTGATTCGAAATCCCGTCTGGAAAACAGATTGGGGATTGTTGCTTGCTTCAATGTCTGTAAGCGTTAGATTATATTAATTATTGTTTTTTACACGTGCAGACTTACCACAGGAAAAATCGGCTCAGGAATCATTTTTTATTGATCGTTGATTGTAAAAAGTCTCCATAGTTTGTTCATAGAAATATTGTTTGCGTCATACATATTGTATGAAATGGTATTTTCATGGAAATGAAACAAAATCTGTAATTTGATTAGTTTCAGTCATAATCGAATAATAGGTTGAGAGGTGTTATTGTTTCTGTTGGATAAATTTTATGGAAGTTGATCGATTGTAGGATTATGAACATTTTCGGAAAAATATACCATTATAGCTATAGGATGATTGGAAATGAATTTGATGCTAATATCGTGTATTCATGAGAAATAGATCAATAAAATATATAGGGAATGATGGTAAAATTTCAAAGATAATTCAATGTCGAATATAGGAAGAAACGAGTGAGGCTTCTATTTAATATTTCAAATAAATTTGAAGAAAATCAATGAATATATTGAAATATACCCTGTTTTATGCAAATAAAGAAAGACGCGTGGTGGGTGGTATTCGGACCTCCGGCTCCGGATTGATCGCTCCGGTCGGGAAGAATTGGTCTGCCCATGTTGAACATATCTCGTCACCGGGGGATGTTCTTGACACAAGAGTGTAAGCAATTAGACTCAAAAAACTGTATTCCGGATTGCAAAAAGCAGAACCGCCATGGGAGATATCATCAAAATCAAGGTTGTTAGCGACGAGCTTAGAGGGTTTCCCAATGGTGTTGGCGAATCCGTACTTCGGGACGATTGCCTGTTCATGAATGATGCCTGGACGAAGGACTACGACTGGATGGTGGTCTATGACGATTTTCCCCGGGGCGACGTCGGCACGATTGTGAGAGAGAAGGAATTGCTGGCCTGTCCTCGCGAGAGAACCATTCTGGTAACGGCAGAGCCGCCTTCCATCAAAATTTACAGTTCTCCCTTTACCCGTCAGTTCGGCTATGTTCTGACAACTCATCCGGCATGGTGCCTGCCGCATCGCGGATACAGACTTGGGCGAGGATGTCTGAGATGGATGGCAGGGTACGATCTGGAGGAATCCCTTTCCATGCCGAACTATCCGAAAGACAGGACTATTTCTGCCGTGTGTTCCGCCAAGCAGCAGAAACACACGCAGCATTTTCGACGCTATACCCTCATCAAGTATTTGCAGGATCACCTCGACGATATGGTTTGGTATGGCTGGGGCGTGAAGAATCTCGACCACAAATACGATGCCCTGAACCGGTACAAATACCACATAGCCGTTGAAAATTACATCAACGACTACCATTGGTCCGACAAAATTTCCGATCCTTTTCTGGGGTTGTGTCTGCCTTTTTATGCGGGAGATCCCAGAATCGGAGAGATCTTCCCGGAGGACAGCTACATTCCTATCCCTATTGACGATCCTCCTGAAGCTTTGCGCATTATTCGGGCGGCCATTGCCAACAACGAATACGAAAAACGCCTGCCGGCTATCCGCGAAGCCCGCCGTATCCTTGTGGAGAAGTATAACTTCTGGCAGCAGGTGGTAGATTTAATTCACGACCACATGGCTTCTCCTAAGGCTCAACAGGATAAGGTGAAGCCGAATTTTGTGTTCAAGGGGCGCCATGCGTTGCGTTGGAATCCATTGAACCTTTGCATAGAAGGATTCGAAATAGCCCGCTACAAATTGTTTGCGCTGGCAAGCAGTAAAAAGTATTGAGCGTGTCTTTCCGTATTACTGGAATTTGATAGAGGCTTTCATGCGTTTTTGCATACGCGTCTTGCCCATGGATGTCCCCATGATGCAGAAGCGGTGGAAAATGTACTGCAGGAGGGTACGCTTTTTTCTGTCGTTTTGGGATCGGTTGTTGTCCTGATTGATTTCGCTGATCGGAGCAAAATGTTCATCGGGCCAGGCAAGATCGGGCTGGACGCCGGTAGCCACGAAGTCCCCGTGGAAACACGCGTAAGCCAGGAATCCATCGAAAGGAAGCCAGTATCGGCGGAAGGCATCCAGCATTTTTTGAGCTCCGGCTTTTGTGTATAGAATACTCGTTGATTCCCAAGGGAATTTCTTAGGAAAAGTCAATTCGCATTTGCGACCTGCCTGGGAAGGAAGAACATGGTAATGCGGAGGAGCTGTCCAGAGTTTGATGCAATCCCATCCTGATGTGTGCTCAAGGATTTCATCCAGCAATTCAACAAAGTCGGGATGGAATGAAACATCGTCTTCGTTGACAACGCAGTAATCGTACTCCGATTCAACAAATAGGCGCAGTGCCTTGAGATGGCTTTGAATGCAGCCGAGTTCGTTAAGGGTCATCCCTGCGGGGAATTCCTTCAGCCTTCTTTTCACATCATACTCCGGCAAATTGTCCGGAGACAGGTCTTTCCCATGGACGGCGGGAACGATTTGAAGAGGGATTCCCACTTTTCGGGCTTGCTCTTCCACGTGCTGGCGTCTGGCAACGGATTGCTCCAGGTTGATTGCCAGGTGCAAAACCTTGGTAAGGGCAGATGATTGCATGATGATGATTTTGTTGGGAAATGTCTGTTTTAGAAACGAAAGACCCGATCTGGTGGGAATAGAGTTTATTCTGTGGGTGTTTCGAAGAGAACTAAAGACATTTGAAGTAAAACGGATTGATAAATCGCTTGCAAGAAAAATTTGACGTGAGACGGATTGACAAACCGCTTGCAAGGAAAAAAATTCTGCCTCTGGAATAATTATATTCCAAAAAATAACAGACAAGGGGGATTGATGTTGTTTTTTTGATGTTTTATTAGGTTCTCATTATTAGTGCCTTATATTATTAATAAGCGGTTTGTCAATCCGCTATGTATCCAACAACACTAAATGCCTAAAAAATCAATCATTATGGGGAAAATTAAAATTTTAAACTATTTTTCTTTGGTGTGGAAACAGTTGGAACGATGGATTGCAATAAACAAATTACCGCTTTCAATTGCTTTGCTTGTTTCTTTATTGTACGTCGTTTTATTTGATGTCGGCGTACGTGAATTCTCAGGAATGGCTCTTGTTTGGAAAATACTTTATACAACGGTTCAGATTTTCCTTTTTACCTTACTTTTATCGCGCTTGAAGTATGTTGGCGGAATTATTTTTGCGTTAGCCAATGTTATAGTAATTGTTTTACAATATGCCAAGATTGTTTTTTTCCTTGATTTGTCTCCGGCAATTGTCAATGCGACATTCCAAACGACTTGGAATGAGGTGCTTCCGTTAATTAATATCTATATTGTTCTGGCAATATTGGCTTGTTTGTCGTTAAGCTTTTTATACATTAACTGGTTGAACCGTAAGCTCATCGTCGCCCATAACTGGTGGTGTTTGGGAGGGTGGCTGGGTTTGTATGTATTTTACCTGCTTCTTCCCGGCATGTTTGCCTATAAGCAACCATGGGTTCTATGCAATACGATGACGCGCGAAATTTTGGAGAATCCGTTTTTAAGGGAACATGCAGAACGTGAATATTCCTGGTTATGGAAGAAGAATGTTAGAGAGCACTTCCTGAGTCCCGCTTTTAAATACAACAGAATTTTGTCGTATACTCGCGATTATTTCAAGAATATCGATACGCAAGATCCGGCTGTTTTAGCATCTCATGCCGAACGGGAAGACGAACCTATGGTTTTTGTGCTTGTCATCGGGGAATCTTTACGCGCAGATCATTTTTCTCTTTTTGGATACGACAGGGAGACCAACCCTTTGCTTTCCAAAATTCCCAATCTTTATGGATTCCCTCGTTTCTATTCTTTTCAGACGGGAACCTCGTC
Organism: Akkermansia sp. N21169; assembly: GCF_029854675.1. Lineage (NCBI taxonomy): Bacteria > Pseudomonadati > Verrucomicrobiota > Verrucomicrobiia > Verrucomicrobiales > Akkermansiaceae > Akkermansia > Akkermansia sp. N21169. The sequence continues at coordinate 68,945 of NZ_JARWNC010000028.1, forward strand.
GTCAATTTATGGTATTTTGACAAATGCCGATATAGAACATCCACATGCAACAATGAAATCATTCGCATCGGTGTTAAAGAAGCACAAGTTCAAATGCTCTTTGATTACGTCAAATTATGGGGTCATGACCTTTTTTACAGCGGCCCATATCCAGCCTTCGTTTACGACTTTTGCTGATTCTGTTACGGATTGCGAATACGGCAACACGCCTGCACTGAAAGCATTGTCGCAGGCGGTCAACAGTAGCCCCCGGCAGCTTGTCGTACTACAAAACGGGATGGGACATTTCCCGTATTATTGTGATGAACGGTACAAGAAATACCAGCCATGTGATTTTAACGGCGATCCGCCGTTTCAAAAGAAAGAAACGATGGAACGAATGTTGAATGCCTACGATAATTGTGTGATCGGGATTGACGATTTTCTGGCTCGATCCATCGCGATTCTCAAGGATAAAAGAGCTGTTTTGCTATTCGTATCTGACCATGGGGAGTCGTTCGGGGAAAATGGAAGATGGTCTCATTGCGGGCCTCTGACGTGCAGAGAACAGAGACATATTGCAGCTTGTATTTGGTTTTCAGATAAATACAGGGCAACCAACGCCAGGCAGGTAGAGAACATTTTGTCTCACAGGAATCAACCTTTGTCACACGATCACATTTACCACACAGTTATTTCCGTATGTGATATTCAGTCACAGGTTCAAAATCCCAAGCTGGATTTAACGAATCCTGAGATTGAAACAGCCAAGGAACCGTAAGCTGTCAGGATTGTGCGACAGGAGACTAGTTTCTTGTTTGAATGAGGACTTTGAATTCGGCTCCTGCTCCTGCTTCGGCGGTAAGGAAGCGGTCCTGAAGGGAGCCGGAGGCATAGGGCAGAAGGTAATCCCGCTGGGTGAGGTAGTCGACTTGATCTCCGATGCATTGGGCGCAGAGGTCTTTTAGCGCGGAGAAGTTGACGTCGCAGGTGACGTCCATTTTTCCCGGGTGAGCGTAGACATCCATGCCGGTGAACATCCGGTGGTTGTAATAGGCGCGTAATGTGCCGTGAGGCCTGCGGGCGTAAAGCTGCCGGAAGTCGTCTCCGTAGTCGATCGTGGTCATGACTCCTGATTTCCACTGGGGAAGCCAGCTGGTGAACCAATGGGCGTAGGAATCGTGTATTTCGATCCTCTGGCCGAGTCGTGTGCAGGAGTATTCCAGAATGGAAACCCGGGGGGGCTTGGTAATGGGGCGCAGTTCTTCCGCTATAGCTCCGTTTTTGACGGTAAGTCCGACTTCCATCCATCCCTCTTCTGTTTGTTCGAAAACACGTGCGGGGAAGGCATCCACCAATTCGTTAGAGAAGATGAAGGCGCGTCCTTTACAGGCTTTGAGGGCTTTCTCCATATTATTGTGGATGGTGGCGCGGTTGCCGAGGGCGAGGTATTGGAAGTCCCTCAGGTTTGGAGAAGACTCCACGATATGATAATGGACGGAGAGGCGTTTCCAGAAGCCGAGTTCGTTCATGACGGCCATGGCGAGGGCGGCATTGCCGGCTCCTATTTCGAGAAAGGGAAGTTTTTTTCCTGTCGTTTCACAGGCCTGCCGCCATTTGTCGACGAGAGCCTTGGCCAGGATGGGAGAGAGTGTGGCTGTCGTGGAAAAGTCTCCGCGGATACCGATATTCTGGATGGAAGCGCTGTAATATCCTTCCCCCGGATGGTAAAGGGCAAGCTCCATGAATGCGTCGATAGGCATCCATCCTCCGGCGGAGGCAATGTGGTCGGATAACCTGATCATGGTGGGGAAGGGGAGCGGGTTACCGGGAGAGTTCCAGCATGCGGAGCAAGGGGGCCTCGGCGCGTTGACGGAGGTCTTCCGGCAGGTCGATGACGGGGGTGAGGTTGGCGAGTGCGTCCCGGAGCTTTTCCAGCGTGTTGAGTTTCATGTAGGAGCATTCGCTGCAGGAGCACCGGGGTGTGGCCGTACTGATGAATTCCTTGTCCGGTACCATCTTGCGGAGGCGGTGCAGGATGCCGGCCTCGGTGACGATGATAAACTGTTTGTGCGTGCTTTCCCGGCAGTAGGGAATCATTTTTTCCGTCGAGCAGATATGGTCGGCAAGAAGGCGTACGGCTTCCGTGCATTCCGGATGGCAGACGAGGGCGGCATCCGGGTAGGCCGCTTTCAGTTCCTGAATCTGGCGTGCGGTGAATTCCATGTGGACGTGGCAGGCTCCGTTCCACAGGTCCATCGGGCGATTGAGTTGTTCCATAACCCAGGAACCGAGGTTTTGGTCGGGGACAAAAAGAATGGGACGATCTTTCGGAGCTTGGGAAACGACGTGAGCCGCATTGCCCGACGTGACGATGACGTCCGCCAGAGCTTTGACCCCGATGGAGCAATTGACATATGCGACAACGTAGTAATTTTTGTCGGCATGTTCCTTGAGGAAGGACTCGAGGTCTTCCGCCGGGCAAGAGGCTTCCAGGGAACAACCGGCATCCAGGTCGGGCAGGATGACCGTTTTCCCGGGATTCAGGATTTTGGCGGTTTCAGCCATGAAGTGGACGCCGCAGAAGGCAATGACGTCGCAATCGGCTTCCTGTGCCTTGTAAGCAAGAGCCAGGGAATCTCCCACGAAATCGGCAATGTCCTGAATTTCCGGACGCTGGTAGCTGTGGGCGAGAATGACGGCGTTGCGTTCCTGTTTCAGTCGCAGAATCTCGGCTTTCAAATCGAAATCGACCATGCGGGCAAGATGAAGCCGAAGGACTCCCGAGTCAAGGAGGAACCCGGACCATGACGTCTAAGCAATGTCTCGTACGTTGCTGATGCGCTGCACAAGAAGGGTTCAGGGAAGACGGTCGGCTGCATCGGCGGAGAGATGAAAAAAGAGGGGAATATGATTGAGGTTTCATCCGGTTTTTCATTCGGTTTGATATAAGTGTTATGATTTGCCGGATATGCAAAAATAGTCTTGCAAATTTGGCCGGACGTGGTATTTGAAGCCATCCGTTATTTCGCCCGGCGGGGCAGGTGCCCCATATTCTCGCCGGTGATCGGGGCCATGAGAAAGCACGGAAAGATCAACTCATCAACCAAACTTAAATGAGCAACACTGAATTGTTGGACTTGATTGACAGCAAGTTCCACGAACTCCGCGAAGGTTCCATCGTGAACGGAACCATCATTGATATTCGCCCCCAAGTCGTCCTCGTGGACATCGGCTACAAGTCCGAAGGCGCTATTTCCATCTCCGAATTCGAAGACGAAGAAATCGAAGTGGGTGACGAAATCGAAGTCCTCCTTGAGCGCCTCGAAAACGACGAAGGTATCGTCGTCCTTTCCAAGGAAAAAGCAGCCCACAAGCAGAATTGGGAAAAAATCGTTGCCGTGTACCGCGAGGGCGGTCTGGTCAAGGGCAAGGTCAAGAGCGTCGTCAAGGGCGGCCTCATGGTCAATGTCGGCGTAGAAGCCTTCCTTCCCGGTTCTCAGGTGGATATCATCCCCCCGAAGGATCTCAACGAATACGTTGGCAAAGTTTACGAATTCAAGATCGTCAAGGTGAACGACGAACGCAAGAATATCGTTCTTTCCCGCCGCGAAGTCATTGAAGCCGAACGCGCCGAACAGCGCCAGCGCTTCCTTGAAACCGTCAACATCGGCGACAAGGTCGAAGGTATCGTCAAGAACATCACGGACTTCGGCGCATTCGTCGATCTCCGCGGCATGGACGGCCTGCTCCACATTACCGATATGAGCTGGGGCCGTGTCAATCACCCGAGCGAAATGCTCCATATTGGCCAGTCTCTCGAAGTCATCATCCTCGAAGTCGACCGCGACAAGGAACGCGTTTCCCTCGGTCTCAAGCAGATGTCCGAAAACCCCTGGGCCGATATCGAACGCAAGTTCCCGATCGGTTCCCAAGTGAGCGGCCGTGTGACCAAACTTCTTCCTTACGGCGCATTTGTCGAACTGGAAAAGGGAGTGGAAGGCCTTGTGCACGTTTCCGAACTTTCCTGGGTGAAGCGTATTACGCGTCCGAGCGACGTGTTGAAGCTCGATCAGGAAATCGAAGCCGTCGTGCTCTCGATCTCCCAGAAGGAACAGAAGATCTCCCTCGGCGTGCGTCAGCTCGAAGCCAATCCGTGGGACGATATCGAAAAGCGTTTCCCGATCGGTACGGTTATCAAGGGCCAGGTGCGCAACCTGACTCCTTATGGTGCTTTCGTCGGCCTGGAAGAAGGCATCGACGGCATGATCCACGTTTCCGACATGAGCTGGACCCGCAAGATCAACCACCCCTCCGAAGTCCTCAAGAAGGGCGACGAAGTGGAAGCCGTTGTTCTCGAAATCAAGAAGGACGAACAGCGTGTCTCTCTCGGTATCAAGCAGCTTGAAAGTGATCCGTGGGAATCCATCAATGACCGCTTCAAGGTTGGCGACATGGTGACCGGTCAGGTTGCCAAGATTGCCAGCTTCGGTGCGTTCGTGAACCTCGACGGCGACATCGACGGTCTGATCCACATCTCCCAGCTCAGCGAAGAACATGTGGAACGCGTCAAGGACGTCATCAAGGTTGGCGACGAAATCAAGGCCCGTGTGATCAAGGTGGACAGCATCGAACGCCGTATCGGCCTTTCCATCAAGGCTGTGGATTACGACGCCGAACAGCTCCGCCGCGAAACCGCTTCCTTCGAAGCTCTCCGCCCGAGCAGCGACATGGTCGGCCTCGAACAGGCCTTCAATCTTGCCGCCCTCCAGCAGAACGGCGAAGAATGGAGCCCCTCCGAAGAGAAGTAATTCTTTTCGCTGGCACAGGGTTTGCCTCAAGGCAGACACATCAATAGCATTTCAGCACCGCAGGTTTTCCTGCGGTGCTTTTCTATACTCCATACAGAGGGAAGTTCCCTTGGGATGAAATGTTCCTCAAGGTTTGAGGGACAGGTGTTTTTCAGGCCGGATTTGGCGGGAAAGGAAGTACGGAAGGACGAACGGATTTACATTGACTATGGGAAGATGCCCTAAAGTTTTCTTCCGTTTCCGTATCAAGGAGAGGAGCTTATGAATGAGGGCTTCAGCCCCAATCCGAAGCTTAATGACGAGGAGAGGAAAGGCTGGTTTATCTGAATAATCCAACGGGCAATTTTTATGGTTCGGTACAACAGAGTTAACCTTTTCCTTCCGGATGGACAGAAGACAAACGATTATGATTGAGCAAAAAAAATCTGCTGTTCGTCTCAAGTAAACGAACAGCAGATTGTTAAGATTTTATATGTGATCAGGCTTTATTTGACCACCGGCCAAACGAGGCCGACCGGGTCGAAGGGAGGCGCTTCGCCTTTGGCTGGTTCCGGCAAAGCGTAATTGGTACGGAACAAGGGGAGGATGGGACTGCCGAATTGCTTGTCCTTTTTGACGTCCTTGGCTCCGATTTCTTCGATCAGGAGAATGGCTCCCATTTCTCCGCCGGGGATTTCCGAGACGAGGATTTCGATGGGGTACACCTTGTTGGCTTCCACGGTGAATTCCGCCCCGGTGGCGAGACCGCCCAAAGCGTTGTTCCAGTGGTTCATGCCGGTGTACTTGTACATGGGAACGGGGAAGTTTTTGTAAATGCCGGCTTTCCGTAATTCCTTTTTGATGACGTCGTTCTTGGACTGGCCGGTCATGTACTTGTAATATTCGCCTCCGGCAGTAGCGCCGCCTTTGGTAACGGTGAGCTGGTACCACCCGTAGTCGAAGACGTTCTTGCCGTCGAATCGTACGACGATGGCATCGTCACCGGCGCCGACAAAGCGGAACGTTCCCGATTTGGGAGCGGCGACTTTGCCCCTGTAAATGGCGCACCAGCGGCTGTCCTTGACCTTGCCTTCGCACTTGAAGGCTTTGGGGGCTTCCGTTGCCGCACGCCGTGTGATGAAGATGTGGGGATTGTACAGTTTAGCCGGAGATTTGTAGTATTTGGCGAACTTGCTTTCGTGCCATCCGCCGGTGATGAAGTCCTTCATGAGAAGGGCAGCCTGGTCGGGCGTGATATTGGTGGGGGAACCGGCAGCGGTTTGTTTGAAGTCGTAGAAAGTACCGGTCAACATGCTGCCTCCGGGTTTGTCGCTACCGAAGTTACCGCCTTCCGTACCGAGATCGTCACCGACACCGGCGCCAAAATCGACACCCAGTTCAAGGCTTTGACCGAGATCGGCCACATCGGGCGTATCAATATCCACCGTGGCGATGGCTACATCGCTGACGGCATTGGATGTAATGATACTGGCATGGTTTTGTACGGAGGCCGAGGGGCGTGTTGTAACGCGTTCGGGCGTAACCGGATTGTCGTTGGGGGGGCCTTCCTCGTTAGAGGCGACATAGGCGACGACTTCGGGCTGTTCCGGAGAAGAGACGACGATGGCAACTGCGTAAAGCAGAAGACCGCCTAGCACGGTGGAAAGCACTGCCGTCAGAAGAGCGGTAAGCATGTTCCGCGTCTTTTGGGTGCGTAGCGCCTTGTCCGCGTCGTCCGTCATGCTGATGTGTAGACTCATAGCTTATTGCGGGGTGATAGTGTTACTGACATTTTTATCGCATATATCCGGACATTTGAAAAGTAACAACAGGGTAACAATTGATACCGGAGACTGAATTTTTCGTATTGGATGTATTATTTGCGCAGATGGGATTCGGTTGAGATATCATGATTTGACTGCTTTCCAGATGATGCCGACCGGATCGAAAGGAGGCGCTTCGCCTTTGGCGGGTTCCGGCAAAGCGTAATTGGTGCGGAACAAGGGGAGGATGGGACTGCCGAATTGCTTGTCCTTTTTAACGTCCTTGGCTCCGATTTCTTCGATCAGGAGAATGGCTCCCATTTCTCCGCCGGGGATTTCCGAGACGAGGATTTCGATGGGGTACACCTTGTTGGCTTCCACGGTGAATTCCGCCCCGGTGGCGAGACCGCCCAAAGCGTTGTTCCAGTGGTTCATGCCGGTGTACTTGTACATGGGAACGGGGAAGTTTTTGTAAATGCCGGCTTTCCGTAATTCCTTTTTGATGACGTCGTTCTTGGACTGGCCGGTCATGTACTTGTAATATTCGCCTCCGGCAGTGGCGCCGCCTTTGGTAACGGTGAGCTGGTACCACCCGTAGTCGAAGACGTTCTTGCCGTCGAATCGTACGACGATGGCATCGTCACCGGCGCCGACGAAGCGGAACGTTCCCGATTTGGGAGCGGCGACTTTGCCCCTGTAAATGGCGCACCAGCGGCTGTCCTTGACCTTGCCTTCGCACTTGAAGGCTTTGGGGGCTTCCGTTGCCGCACGCCGTGTGATGAAGATGTGGGAATTGTACAGTTTGGTCGGAGATTTGTAGTATTTGGCGAACTTGCTTTCGTGCCATCCGCTGGTGATAAAGTCCTTCATGAGAAGGGCAGCCTGGTCGGGCGTGATGTTGGTAGGGGAACCGGCAGCGGTTTGTTTAAAGTCGTAGAAAGTACCGGTCAATGTGCTGCCACCGGGTACGTCGGAACCGAATTCTCTGGTTTGCTGCCAGTTGGTATCGACTCCGACGCCGTCTCCCATGTCTTCAGCGGACAAGGGCAGGGATTCATTGAAATCATGGACATCTGTATTCTGGATCTCGTTGTACGGAATAGTTATTTCAGGAGAATAGGCGGTGGATGAAATGATGGAGGGAGGATTGGCTGCGGCCGATGCGGGCCGGATGACGGCCCGTTCTGCGATTACGGGAGCCGGAGTAGGGGGGAGTTGCTCATTGTTGACGGTTATGGCTTCCAGACTGGGTGGGTCCTGCTGCCTGATGACGATGGCAACTGTGTAAAGCAGGAGTCCTCCCAGAATGGTGGAGAGGACTGCTGTGGAAATTGCGGTAACCATGTTGCGTATTTTTTGGATATGCATGGCATGGGCAGCTTCGTTTGTCATATCGATATGTAAACTCATGGCTTTTGTCGGGGTTGATCTATTCGATCATTTTATCCCATAATTCGGCCGTTTTGTTAAGTAACATGGCAGTAACATTCAGTAACATACGAGTAACAGAGTCTCGGAACGCCGAGAGGTGTAAACAGGGATTCCTCCCTGGTACGTGAGAGAACGAGGGCAAACGAAAAAAGTGGAATCCGATCAAGAGAAAAACGCAAAAGGCGTTTCCTGCCCACCCGGAAGGAAAAGAGATGGAAGGACGCGGTAAAAGGCGCGTTACTTCTTCTTGCTATGCTTGGGATCGGATGGGTCTTTAGCTTGATCCATCAGATAGTTCAGTTCTTTTTTTAGAGCTGCACCGACCCGGTGTTTAGCCAGGTATACCTGGGCGATGCTGACTCCGAGATGACTGCAAACTTTGGAAACATTCCATTCCCTGAGGACATAGTAGTCGAATACTTGGAACTGTTTGGGGGAGACGACTGCCTTGACGCGGTCAATGGCCGCTTTGATGAGATTCTTCTGCCATTCCTGCTCCCAGAGTTGTTCGAAGCTGTTTTTGCCTTCATCGGGAATCGTTTCGATCGGATGCTCGTCGGATTCTTCCTGGCGGGGGGAAATGAGCATGGCCGTATCTTTTTTACGGCGTCTGAACTGATCGTTGATACGCCAGCGGGTCATGTTCCAGAGCCAGAGCTTGAATGAACCCTGGGAGGGATCGTACATATTTTTTTTACTCTGCTTGGCGATGGAAAGAATCGTTTCCTGAACAACATCCCAGGCTTCGTCTTCACGAAGCCCGGCTTTCAGGGCGACAGAGTAGATGAGGCGCCAGTAGGTTCGGTAGAATTCGTCCCACGTCTTCTGGTCTTCCCAATTTTCAAGCCTGGCAATCAACGTCTTCCGCGTGCGTTCCGCAAATTCGGAAAGCATTTTGTCGTCCGGCTCGGTATCTTGAATGGGAAAATTGAATGACATTTTACCGAAGACTACGAAAAATCGATCGCTTTGGAAAGCAAAAGCTTTCGAATGCTGACATGGTATCTTGAGAATTACGGGCAAGTCTCGTTTGTCTTTCTCTTGTCCAAGAGGGTATTCTCTAGATTTCTGGATTGATTGTGTATGTCGTATATTTTTTATAATAAGTTGTTTGCATGGAAATTTCGATAAAACTCTCAACCGATGCAACATTTTGGTTGCGCGGGGAGGATATTTTGACATACTCCGTAGTCGTTGAAAGTGGGCTTTCCCGCAACCTGCAGGTGATACTTTGCATATCATGCGGGTCGGGATGAAGCATGCATCGACCTGGGAAGAGGAGTCTTTTCCGTATTTCATAGGTGGAGTATGGCCTGTTTTCGACTACTACCAACTATTTCATTCTATGTTAACTAACGAACAACTCTTTTGGGCAATTCCATTTGCCTCAGTGTGTGCGCTCTTGTTTGCATTTATCTTCTTCTGGAAGATGAAACGCGAGGGAGAGGGGACTGAAACCATGCAGAAAATTGCCCAGCATGTCCGCGTGGGGGCAATGGCCTACCTGAAGCAGCAATACAAGATTGTCGCTATCTTTTTTGTATTGATCACGCTTATTTTCGCCTGGTTGGCCTATGGACTTCACATTCAAAACGTGTGGGTTCCCTTCGCATTCATTTCCGGTGGTTTTTTCTCAGGCCTTGCCGGGTATATCGGGATGAAGACGGCTACTTATGCGTCCAACCGCGTAGCAAATGCCTGCCGTAATTCTCTTGATGCCGGTTTGCAGATCGCTTTCCGTTCGGGAGCCGTTCTCGGATTGACGGTAGTCGGCCTGGCCATGCTCGACATCGGCGCATGGTATTATATATTGAACTATTTCTATAGCGACATGGTTCAGAATGAACGCTTGGTCATTATTACGACAACCATGTTGACGTTTGGTATGGGGGCATCCCTCCAAGCTCTCTTTGCCCGCGTGGGCGGAGGTATTTTCACGAAGGCCGCCGATGTTGGCGCCGACCTTGTCGGTAAGGTTGAGGCCGGTATCCCGGAAGACGACCCCCGCAATCCTGCTACGATCGCCGATAACGTGGGTGACAACGTGGGGGACGTGGCCGGTATGGGCGCCGATTTGTACGAATCCTATTGCGGTTCCATCCTGGCTTCCGCCGCTTTGGGCGCCGCCGCTTATTATACGGTTCCCGACGAAGCGATTAAAGCTGTACTTGCTCCGATGCTGGTGGCTGCCCTCGGCACCGTACTTTCCATTATCGGCGTGTATGTCGTCCGCGTGAAGCGCGGTGCGACGCAGACGGAACTGATGGCAGCCTTGAACCGTGGCATCAACCTCAGCTCCTTCCTGATTGCCATTGCCTCCGCGTTCCTCCTCAAATTGATTGGCTTGAACAACTGGGCCGGTATCTGGGGAGCAATCGTAACCGGCCTCGTCGTCGGCATTATTATCGGCAAGGCGACGGAACACTACACTTCCCACGATAGCCGCCCATGCCGCAAGATCGCCGAAAGCGCCCAGACCGGCCCGGCTACCGTGATTATCTCCGGCATCGGTATTGGCATGGTTTCCACTTGCATTCCGGTGATTACGATCGTGATCGGAACGATTCTTGCCTATGGCCTTGCCTCCGGTGACTGGCACTTTACGGGAGAAGACATCAGCAGCGGCCTCTACGGCATTGGCATGGCTGCCGTCGGGATGCTTTCTACCCTGGGATTAACCTTGGCTACGGATGCCTACGGTCCCATTTCCGACAATGCCGGCGGCAATGCCGAAATGAGCGGTCTTGAAGAAGAAGTTCGCCGCCGTACGGATGCCCTGGATGCCTTGGGCAATACGACGGCTGCTACCGGCAAGGGGTTTGCCATCGGTTCCGCCGCATTGACGGCGCTGGCGCTTCTGGCTTCCTATATTGAAGAACTCAAGATCGCCATCAAGCACTGGTCCGAATCCACCGGTGAGACGGTGTATAAGATTAATGAAGCGTTGAGCGTTCCTGTCTCTGAAATTACCAATTGTTCCCTGGGCAAATTCATGGATTACTTCCAGGTAACGCTGATGAATCCCAAGGTGTTGATGGGGCTTTTCATTGGAGCTATGATGTCCTTCCTGTTCTGCGGGTTGACGATGAATGCCGTTGGTCGTGCTGCCGAGAAGATGGTCACGGAAGTTCGCCGCCAGTTCCGCGAAATCAAAGGTATTCTGACGGGAGACGCCGAACCGGACTATGTCCGCTGTGTGGAAATATCGACGGCCGGAGCCCAGCATGAAATGATTTGGCCGTCCGTCTTGGCTGTGATCACCCCGATTCTGACGGGAGTAGTCCTCGGGGTTCCCGGCGTGTTCGGACTTTTGGCGGGAGGTCTTGCCTCCGGCTTCGTGCTGGCTATTTTCATGGCCAACTCCGGTGGCGCCTGGGACAATGCTAAAAAGTATATCGAACAGGGAAATCACGGAGGCAAGGGGTCTGAAGCTCATAAGGCTTCCGTCATCGGCGATACCGTTGGTGACCCCTTCAAGGATACCTCAGGTCCTTCCTTGAACATTCTCATTAAACTGATGAGCATGGTCTCTATCGTGACCGCCGGTGTGAATATTGCGATTACACTGCTGTAAGCAAATCTGAGAGCGTATTTCATCAATCAAAAGGCCTCGGGATTCACGTCCCGGGGCTTTTTCGTTTGCGGAGCAGGATTACTGGATTTATCCACTACCCAGGGATGGCCTGGAATTCCAGGGAATGAATGATAGAAAAAGCAGTCTTTCCCTGGAGGGAGAGACTGCCTTTCGTGAGAGAGAAAAACCGGAGATTTCTCTCCGGTAGATGAATTAGAGGCTTTCGCCGAAGTCCTGGCGGAATTTGGCGGCGAGCTTCTGTGGCCAGTCGGACTTGGCACGAAGACGCCCCATGAAGAAACGCAGAACGGGCGGTTCTTCGACGAATTCAAGTCCTCCGATCAGATCGCGGTTGTCATAGAGCCACTTCATGCGGTCGGCGACGTAACGGACCTGGGAGAGAGTGAACACGCGGCGAGGGAAGGCGAGACGGAGCAATTCGACATCGGCGAGGATATCATTGCCGTCCTTGTCGCGCACGCTGGAGAGGGTACCGCGTTCCATGCCGCGTACGCCGGAGGCGATGAAGAAGGCGGCGGCCAGAGCTCCGGCCGGGTATTCGCTTTGCGGGATGTGCGGCAGGAAGGAGCCGGCGTCGATATGAGCACCGAGACCGCCGGCTGGTGTGACGCAGGGGATGCCGAGACGAACCATTTCGCCGATGAAGTATTCGATGAAGGACGGGCTCTGCGAAATGACTGTTTCATCGGTCGTTTCGCGCAGACCGACGGCCATGGCTTCGATTTCACGGACAGAGATGCCGCCGTAGGTAAGGAATCCTTCGAACAGGGGGACGAGATGCTGCATCTTGTTGATGATCTCCTTGTTATTGGAGCAAATGCCGCCGCCGCGGGAAGAGGATACTTTGCGGGCGGAGAAATACACGAGATCCGCCAGATCGCACATGGCAAGCAGGATTTCTCCGCAGGTGGAGTTCTGGAATTCTTCTTCGCGCTTCTTGATGAAGTAGGCGTTTTCTCCGATGAGGGAGGCATCGAGAACGAGCATGATGCCGTATTCGTCGCAGACGGAACGCACTTCTCTCAGGTTGGCGATGGAGAAAGGCTGGCCTCCGATGAGGTTGGTGGATGCCTCCATGCGAATGAAGGGGATTTTGTCGACTCCGTTGCGCTTGATGCAATCGCGGAGTTTGGCAATGTCCATGTTGCCTTTGAAGGGATTGGTGCTGGTGAGTTCCAGGGCTTCGTCGGCGACGAGCTCTTCAATAGTACCGCCGTTGAGGTCGATATGGGCATGCGTCGTCGTGAAGTGGTAGTTCATGGGGACGACATCTCCGGGTTTGACGAACGCACGGGAGATGATGTTTTCCGCAGCGCGTCCCTGGTGGACGGGCAGGAGGTATTCTTTGCCGAAGACTTCTTTGACGGCTTCGGCGAGACGACCGAAGCTTTGGGAACCGGCGTAGGCATCGTCGGCGCGGAACATGGCGGCGATCTGGTTGTCGCTCATGGCGTTGACACCGGAGTCCGTAAGCATGTCCAGAAAGACATCATAGGTACTCAATTGGAATGTATTGTAGCCGGCTTCTCCGATGGCTTCCAATCGGCGTTCGACTGGAACGAGGTGAAGCTTTTGCACGACGCGGACTTTGTGCAATTCAAGAGGGATTTGTTCTCCGTTATAAAACTGGACAGTGCTGGATGAATTCTGATTCATGCGTAGTTACGAGATTGGAAAAAAGAGTATAGCATGGAGTCCCTCCGGATCAATGTCAAAGTAATTGAGAGGCATTGATTTCATATGATCGTTTCTTGTCGTGATACCTGGAATCGGTACTGTTTGTCCGTCCGGGATGTTCCGAAAAACCGTGTTGCAAAAAAATCCCCCTTTTTCTGCGTGTAAAACGGAAAAAGGGGGGGAGGGAATTGGAAGAAGGTTCTTCTGAGTGGAGTTATAGTGTTCCCGGGCGGGGAACAATGTTGCCGTAGCGGTGGATGGTTTCCGAAATCGCCTGTTCGTGGAACCAGTTGAGAAGTTCGAGCCGGCCATTGGCGAGTACGGGCATGTCCAGTACGGTCATACCGGCATCTTCGGCCGCTTTACGGAGGGCGACGGGACATTCCGGACTGCGGAGGATACGCGTGTTTTTAGCGATGGCGGGGATACGCGATCGCAAGGTTTCCTCGGATTCTTCGATGACCGTGACGTTATGATCCCCGTAGCCGGAGATCCAGGAACGTTTTTGATTCATGCTAAGTTCGGTGGCGACTCCGGTGAGCTTGGCGGCGAGGATAAGGAGGGCGATGTCACAGTTGGTTGCATCTTCCTTCATGCGGACAACAAGGGATTTTTCCGGGATGTAACGGAAAATGTTGTCTTCTCCTTGAATTTTGGAGGGATCGTGTTCGATGCCGAATTCCTCATTCCACCATTTGGCTTGGGAACCGGCTGCAGCGCGGATGCGCTTGGCATCGTCCGGAAGATCGCGGCAAAGTTTTTCCACCAGGTTGGCGATGCGTTCTCCGGGGGTGCTGAGGTGCTGGGGAAGTTCGTTTTCTTCCCACGTCCCGAGGGCGACGAGGTAATTGGGACCGCCTGTTTTGGCTCCGGGGCCCATGCAGGAATTCTTCCAGCCGCCAAAGGATTGACGGCGGACGATGGCTCCTGTGATCGGACGGTTGATATAAGCGTTGCCGACCTGAATTTTACTTTTCCATTCGGCGATTTCACGTTCGTCGAGGGAGTGGATACCGCCGGTGAGGCCAAAGTTGGAGTCATTCTGGATGAGAATCGCTTCCTCCAAGCTTTCCGCGCGGATGAGGCCGAGGACTGGCCCGAAGCATTCCGTCCTGTGGAACCATGAGCCGGGTTTGACGCCGATGCGGATGCCGGGAGTCCAAAGATTGGGATTGTCACGGACGCGTTCCGGCTTGAGCAGCCATTCTTCGCCGGGTTCCAATTCCGTCAGAGCCCGGAGGAGATGACCTTCCGGTTCACGGATGACGGGGATGACGATGCTGTCCGGTTCGGTGGACGGGCCTACTTTGAGGCTGGCGGCCGCATCGCGGAGCTGTCGCAGGAAAGCGGGATTGTCGTACACGGAAGCTTCGATAATGGCAAGGCTGGCCGCGGAGCATTTTTGTCCGGAGTGGCCGAATGCGCTTTTAACGAGATCTTTGACGGCGAGGTCGAGGTCTGCCGTGGCAGTGATGATGATGGCGTTCTTACCGCTGGTTTCCGCCAGAAGATGGAGGTCGGGCCTCCAGGTTTTGAACTTGCGCCCGGTGGCGTAGGACCCTGTCAGCATGACGCATGAAATGTCGGGATGGGTGACGAGTTTCTGACCGATTTCGTTAGGTGGTGCGGGGACGAATTGAAGAACGTTTTTCGGAACTCCGGCTTTCCAGAATGCCTGGGCAATGAGGAAAGCTGTGTAGACCGATTGCGGTGCAGGTTTGAAAATAACGGTGTTACCCGCCATGAGGGCGGCGGCGACGCTTCCTGTCGGAATGGCGAATGGGAAATTCCACGGGGCGGTAATACAAACGGTTCCCAAAGGTTTCTGGGTCAATCCGTCAGTCATGCCGGGCTGGGTGAGTCCTTCGGCATAGTAACGGCAGAAGTCGATAGCTTCGCTGACCTCGACGTCTCCTTCGAAGGGGGCTTTCCCGGCATCCCTCGTCATGGCGGCGATAGCTAATCCTCGCATGTTGGAAATTTCCTCGGCGGTACGGCACAAGATGGCTTGGCGTTCTTCGACCGGTGTCGAGGCCCACGATGCCTGGACATTTTGAGCGACAGTGACAGCTTTTTCGACGAGATCGTAGTCAGCGTAGGCGAATTTATAGAATTCGTTGTCGGCGTCGGAAGGATTACGTCCGACTCCCCAAAGGTGTGAGGTACATTCTTGACCGTCGATGACGAGGGGAATTTCGGAAGGTGCTGTTTTCTTTTCTTCTTCGAGCCAGTGGAGGAGCCAGTCCTGGTGGTGGGGAAGAGCCCAATCGGTATCCGGTTCATTGAAAAAATCGTCGCCGGGGGCAAAGGGAAGCGGAGCGTCCAAGGCCCGGTTTTGTTTGCGATTGGGGCCGTATTTGACTTTTTCGTAGGACGCGCAGGCTTTGAGAAAGCGCTTTTTCTGGTTTTCCCATTCCTGGGAACCGGGGGTCATTCCGAAGACATCGTGGAGGAAATTCTCTTCACCCGTGTTTTCATCAAGGCGACGTACGAGATAAGAAATGGCGTTCGGAAAATCCTGTTTGCGTACGACAGGGGCGTAGAGGAGAAGGTCTCCGGCGATGTTGATGAGAATGCGGGCCTGCTGGTTGGCCATGCCTTCGAGCATTTCCAGTTCCACTGATTCGCGGACTCCGTTTTGT
This sequence comes from Akkermansia sp. N21169, assembly GCF_029854675.1. NCBI lineage: Bacteria > Pseudomonadati > Verrucomicrobiota > Verrucomicrobiia > Verrucomicrobiales > Akkermansiaceae > Akkermansia > Akkermansia sp. N21169. The sequence continues at coordinate 84,822 of NZ_JARWNC010000028.1, forward strand.
TCCCGGAGGAGAATGGCGTAGCTGAGATCGAAGATGTTGTGGGAGGCAATACCAAGACGGACGTATTGGGCGTGTTCCTTTTGACAACCGTAATGAAGCATGCGCTTGTAATTGGCATCCGTCATTTCCTTGCTTTCATAAGGAGCTTGCGGCCATCCGTGGATGGAGGCTTCGGCTTGTTCCATGGCAAGATTGGCTCCCTTGACGATGCGGATCTTGATGCGGGCTCCTCCTGCCTGAACGCGTTCTTTGGTCCAGTCGCAGAGTTTTTTCTGTTCTTCCCACGAGTCGGGGAGATAGGCTTGAAGGACGATACCGGCCTCCAGATTCATGAACTCTTCTTCCATGAGGGTACGCTTGAAAGCTTCACACGTAAGGTGAAGATCGCGGTATTCCTCCATGTCCAGGTTGACGAACTTGGGCTTTTTATGTCCGTCGGATCCCGGGATTCCGTGTTCGATGGCAGTCCTGAACAGAACCCTCAGACGGTCTTGGAGCTGTTTGATTGTTTCTTCCCGGTTGAGCAGGCTGATCTGGCTATATACGGAAGAGAGCTTGACAGAAATGTAGTTGCAAAGCGGATTGCAGAGCAACTCCACGATTTGCTGGAGGCGGTGATGGGCTTCCGTTTCACCGAGGACGGCTTCGCCTAGCTGGTTGATATTGAGCCGAATGCCATCTTTTTTGCGGCGTTTGATATGAGCATTGAGTTTACCGTCTTCGGATGGCAGAATGACGGTGCGACTCTGATTGCGGATTTCTCCTTTGACGGACGGAATGACGAGCCCTGGAAAGAATTCCGAAGCTTTCTTGGCAATGCTCATGGCAAGCTGCTCCGGCTTGCTGAGGTAGTGCGGTACGCCGTAACCGTCCAGAAGATAGCGGAATTCTTCGGCTGCTTTCTCAGGAGCTGACGGGCGGAAGATGCGGTCAGCCATAGTGATGGTGAAGGCCTTGCCTGCCGGATCGTTCATCATACGGGCCATTTGTCTGGCCTGTTTTTTCTCGCTCCAGCGCATACCCTGGTTTGACAACCTGAGTATGTGTTCTGCCAATTCGACGGCTTTGTTGGCAAGCGTTGTATCATCCCATGTGCCGTTTTGGGCTTGAGTTGTCAAATCCGTGAGAGAGGTATCGTTCATTTCCAGTATAAGATACAGGATTGATGGACAGATGATCAAGAGGATTTTCTTTCGCGCAGAATCTTCCTGAATGATTGAGAACTCAATACCTTGCGATCAGGAGATGCCAGAGGGAGGTCTTCGATGGCGTCCAGACTGACAAATGATTCCCCTTTTTCAGGACGGATTCCGGCAGGAGGGACCAAGTGCAGGAAACGGGTGATTTTATACCGGGTAACACTATAGTTCTGCTTCATGACGATGGGGAAGGAGGAGGTTTCCTGTTCCGTACGCTGGGGGAATCGGTACATGCCCTCATGGCGTTTGCCGTCTTCCTGTTTTTCCATGAGGATGGTTTCTCCATTTATGCAGATGATGTCGTGGTGGACGAGGCGGGTTGTCTCCGGGCGTGGCGTTTTGACGGGGAGTGCGTCGGGATTCTCGGCAGAGCAGAAGGGGCGAACCGGGCACAAAAGGCAGTCCGGCCCTTGTGGTTTGCAATAGGTTTGTCCCAGTTCCATGATGGCAGAGTTGAATCTTCGGGGGTCGTCCCGGTCAACGAGTTCCTCCGCGCGCTTCCACATGTATTTTTTGCCGGGGGTGGAATCGACGCTTTCCCGGTAGTTGTCCAGCCGGGCGATGACGCGCGAAACATTGGCATCCACGATGGGAGCGGGGATGTTGAACGCGAAGGAAAGGACGGCCCCAGCGGTGTATTCACCGATACCCGGCAGTTGCATCAGGAGGTTTTTATCCCGGGGGAAGATACCGTCGTATTGTTCGACGACTGCCCGGGCGGTGGCCTGGAGGGATCGGACGCGGCGGTAGTAACCGAGTCCTTCCCATGAGCGGAGGGCTTGTTCTTCCGTAGCTTGTGCGAGCTCCAGAGGGGAGGGAAAACGATGCATCCATTCGGAATACCTGGCCAGTACGGTCGGTATCGTTGTTTGCTGGAGCATGATCTCAGAAACGAGGATGTGCCAGGGATCTTCCGTTTCTCTCCACGGATAGGTTTTCCCGTCCCGGCGGAACCAAGTGAGCAGGGTTTTTCGAAAGTCTTGAATAGAGAATGCGGGCATGGGATGTGGCATCAGATGTGGAGCGCCTTTCTCATAGCCTGCATGTCCGGGGAATAGCCGAACCAGCGTTCGAAGGACAAGGCTCCCTGGTGCAGGAGCATGGAAAGGCCGTCTGCGGTGCGGGCTCCCTGTTCCCGGGCTTCCTGCTGCAGGGAATCGGAATGGGTGATGAGGTCGTAAACCAGGTGATGGGGTTGAATGTAGGACGATGGTATGGGGGATGCGTCCGTCTGTTTTAGCCCAAGAGTGGTTGCGTTGACGATCAGGTCGGCATCGCTGATGGTTTCTTCCAGATAGGGAGAATTCATGGCGATGGTGCGCAGACGGTCGGCTGCTCCTTCTAGACGATGTTCGTCGGTGAAGAAAGGAGAGAGGTCTTTCTGCAACGGAGTTATTTTTTCCAAGGATCTGGCGACGAGCGTCAAGCGTTCGCAACGGTTCATGGCGCATGTGTGTGCCAGTGCCGTACCGGCTCCTCCGTTGGCCCCCAGAAGAACGATTTTAAGATCCCGGATATCGACGGAAAAACATTCGCGGATGGCCCGGACGAATCCCGGACCATCTGTATTAAAGGCTGCCATCGGATTACCGTCCCTCGGGAAGACGAGGGTGTTGGCGGCTCCGGTGGCGATAACCAGTCGGTCGCAGTCCTCCGCCAGGGCTGCTGCTGCCGATTTGTAGGGAACCGTGACATTGACTCCGATAAAGTCCAGGGATTTCAGAAGTTCGATGACTTGCGTGAATTCCTCCGGTTGTGCTTCAATCTTAATGTATTTGCAGCGGATGCCCGCGGAGTCAAGGGCTGCCTGATGCATTTGGGGGGATTTGGAATGCATGATCGGGTGGCCGATTACGGCAAGACGGGGAGAGATTCCGTCTTCCGTGGGGAGTCCGTCTTGTTCCAGATCATCGAGGGTATAGTAGATTTTCATGAGAAAATGTCGGAAAACTGAAGGGGGGATTCCGACAATCAATATAGCTTGCTTTTCCATTCTGTCGAGCCAGAGCATGACGGATGCCGGATTATTGACGTTGTTTCCGGATGACTTTGTTTTGTCTTCGTAGCTTATTGCTGGCTCTGCAATTGAATCGCATTGACAAGCCTGGTGTGTTTTGACGTATTACCAGTCTATGTATTCTTGCTTGAAACGATGGGGAATTATGGCCTCTATGGTCTGGTGTTGCGTGGCGTATGCGGACGAGCAGTGGGATGCGGAACGTAATTCCGTTACTGTGTGCGACGACGGCAGTATTCTTGCGATGAAGGACAAGACGGATGGTTCGGATATTGTTTTCCGCCGTGATTGTTGGAAGGGCCCGGCTTTTGAAGGAGTGTCTCTGGAAAAGACTGCTCCGGGCAGGTATGAGGGAGTCAAGGATGGGATCAAATACTCGTTGCAATATCAATCCACCGGGGAAGCTGTAGAAGTTGTCGCCGGTCTGGAGAATATGTCCGGTAAAATGTGGATGCCGGAACGTGCCAGGCTTCTGTTGGGCATCGATACTTGCATGGTTCGATTTCCGGATTGGGACACCGTTTATTTCCCTACGTTGCAGCGGTCGGAACGAACCCACTTCTGGAGTTATTATATGACGCCGTGTGGAAAAATTGTCGCATGCGTATCTCCGGATCCTGTTGCCTCATGGGCGAATATTTACCAGCAAAGTCCTGGAAAATTTGGCTCGGAAATGGGCTACTGGGGACAACACAGGATCTTTACGACAGCGGCGGATCTTCTTCATCGTCTTCCTCTGCCGGCTCGCCATCCCCAGCATTTGGACAAGCTCATGCCGGGGCAGAAGCTGGAAACCCGTTTTCGGTTTGTTTCTGTCTCCGGGTTGGAAAAAGTGAAAAGTACGGCTGCCCGGTATACGGGTGCCTCTATGATTGACGCTGAATTCTATACCGTGGGCGAAGGAGTACCGTTTTTCGGTACTTTATGTGCCCTTGAGGAACCCCGTGTGGAGGTTCGTACTCCCAGGAATGAGATAATCCGAGTATCGCTTTCCCCGATGAGTTCCGAGGATGGGGTTCATCGGTTTTCCTGGATATGGTTTCCCGGATCCGGTTCTGGATTATACACCATGATGGCGTATGGAGCCGGTGGCAAGGTGTCCGAAGCGATGTTCTATGTCCGTCCCGGTTGGGACTTTTATCTTCAAGGCGCCCGCAAGGAAGCGTTGAGAAGCCTTCCTACGGCCACACACCATGCTGAGTGTTTCTATCCGTTCTATACCTATTTTCTGGCGAAACGCTACATCCCCGATCAAGAGCTTGATGACCGGACGGAAACCGTTTTTCAAGAAATCTTCCCCGAATTATACAATGCTGATAAAGGGACGATGAGAAACGGGATTTACAGGATTCAGGATTCGGCCACCATGGTCGGGATTCTGGCGGATCGTTACCATGTCAGTCGGGATATGCGGGATATGGAGCGGGCATTGAAGTTGGCTGATTCCCTGATTTCCTGCCAGCGTGAGGATGGCGCTTATTACAATCCGGAACATAATGTTCATTATACGTCGGTTATTTATATTGCAAAATCCCTGATGGAACTCATGGATGAAATAGCTCCTCTTGCCGCCGGGGATCAACACTGGAAGCATGCTTATGCACGACTGCTCCAATCCGTTCGCCGGGCTGTGGACAATCTTGCCCTGAAGGAAGACGATATCCAGACTGAAGGACAAATGACTTTCGAAGACGGCATGATCTCTTGCTCGGTCAATCAATTGGCTCTTGCCGCCCTTAAGGAAAGAGAACCGGAACGCCGTGCCTATCTGACGGAAAAAGCAGTCAAATTGGCGGCAAAACACCGTTGCCTCACTCAGTCACTCATCCCGGATTGTCGAATGAATGGCGCTACTCTCCGATTTTGGGAATACCAGTATACGATCAATCTTATGACCAATGGGATGAATTCTCCCTGCGGATGGTCGGCCTGGAAAATTTATGGGGATTGGTATCTTTATCTTCTGACGGGGGAATACGACTACCTGCGCCGGGCATTCAATGCCTTGGGAACTTGTGTCCAGCTTCTGGATCGAGACACGGGAGAACTCCGCTTTGGTTTCGTTTCCGATCCCTATCTTGATGCCTGCCAGTATTTGGAAAGTCCCGTCGGAAGTGGAAAACCGATGCCGAAAAGGGTTGTCGTAGGAGAACAATATTTGTCCCAGACGAGTAGCTGGCTCAAAGCACCTCATGTTGCCTGGCGCAAGAAATGGGGTATCGATAACTTCGTCCATGAAGTTTTCAAATGCATGAGCGAAATTGCCCTGACCAGTGCCTACATTGTCGAACATGAAAACGGTTTGTTGTCATCGTTGAATTGCTCGATCGATAAATCCGGCCATGTGCTGACTGTCACAACTCGGGAAAAACTGGTCAATAAACTGCATATCAATCTGAAGCAACCTGCTACAATCGTAACAGAATTCGGAGGAGTGCGTAAGACCTACGAGAATGTTTCCGGTCTTCAGTGGTTGGGGGAACAGCCGGAAGAAACGCTGCCTTTTATTGACGATATCTTACCAGTCGGAGAAAAATAATTTTTTTATATCTGATTGATATCGAGAGTATTTTGCGGTGATTGAAGATTTGGTGGAGAAAAAACTTTCAAAAGATGTTGACGTTTTCCGGGATTCATGTAGATTTCTCGGCACC
>NZ_JARWNC010000027.1:0-75280 GCF_029854675.1 Akkermansia sp. N21169
GGCACAATCTTTGCGGAGGCGAACACGGAACTCCGCAGCGGAGCGACCTGGGCGAGCGGCTCGCTGGGTTACCGGTACAACTTCTGATTGGAAGTCGGAAGACAAGAAAACAGGAGTCCGTCTTTCCTGTGTGGGGAAGGCGGACTCTAATCTTGTTCCGGTAAAATATTAACGCATTATTAACTGATAAAATCTAATTCTCTATTTAGTATTTAAAATAGATGACAATGAAGATGAAACGATTACTGATCCTATTTGCCTTTACCATTCATGGACTTGCCAGTGGGGCGAGTGTTCTTGTTGAAGCGGAAAGCTTTTCTGACAAAGGCGGTTGGAAAGTGGATCAACAGTTCATGGACATCATGGGATCTCCCTATCTGCTGGCACACGGTCTGGGAAAACCCGTCGCTGATGCGACGACTTATGCCCAGTTCCCCACAACGGGAAACTATACATTGTATGTGCGTACCTATAATTGGACTTCACCCTGGTACAAAGGGGAAGGGCCGGGAAAATTTACCGTTTCTGTGGATGGGAAACCGGTACAAGCTACATTGGGCATGACAGGAGATGACTGGATGTGGCAAAAGGTCGGTCAGATCAAGATCAATAACCCTCGTGTTAAAATCGTGCTGAAGGATATGACGGGTTTTGATGGCCGTTGCGATGCCTTGTTCTTTACCGATAGTGATGAAGCTCCGCCGGAATCTGCCGATGAACTGGCGAATTTCCGCAAGGCGTTGGGTGTTGGAGCCCTGAAGAAGGAGGAACGCTTCGACTTTGTCGTGTGTGGTGGTGGTTTGGCAGGCATGTGTGCGGCCGTTTCGGCAGCAAGGCTGGGGCTGAAAACTGCCTTGATCAACGATAGACCCGTCCTCGGAGGGAATAACAGCTCGGAAGTCAGGGTTCATCTTGGAGGTCGTATCGAAATCGGGCAATACCCTCGTCTGGGGAACATGATCCGTGAATTTGCTCCCATGAGGGCAGGCAATGCCAAACCGGCTGAATATTATGAGGACGAAAAGAAGCAGAAGTGGATCGAGCAGGAAAAAAATGTGACTCTCTTCCCCTCCTGCCGCGTCAATCAGGCCTCTACCGAAGGCGGCGTCATTACTTCCGTGACGGCTCAGCACATTGAAACCGGAGAAAAGATACGTTTCCTGGCTCCACTTTTCGCCGATTGCACCGGCGATGGCACTGTCGGATATCTCGCGGGCGCGGATTACCGTACGGGACGCGAAGGAGAAAATGAGTTCAAGGAAGTTACCGCTCCCTCCAAAGCGGACAAGATGACGATGGGTACCTCCGTGCAGTGGTATTCCACAACGGGTAAGGGAACAGTTGAGTTCCCGCGTTTTTCATACGGAGTTGATGTGAATGAAGACAATGCCGAGAAGGTGACGATGGGCGAATGGAATTGGGAAACCGGGATGAACATGGATCAGTTGCAGGATGCGGAGCAAATCCGTGACTACGGGCTGATGATCGTCTATTCCAACTGGTCGTTCCTGAAAAATGACTTCAGCAACAAGGAAGCCTACAGGAACCGTGATCTCTCCTGGGTGGCCTATGTGGCCGGGAAACGGGAATCCCGCCGCCTTCTGGGCGATATCATTCTGACAGAAAACGATTTGACAAAGCGGGTACCCTATCCGGACGGGACTGCTTCCTCTTCCTGGAGCGTTGACTTGCACTATCCTGATACAAACAATCTGAAAAAATTTCCCTTTTCTGCCTTCAAATCGGTGGCAAAGCATGCCGTGATTCACTATTATCCGATTCCTTATCGCTGTTTCTATTCCAGAAATGTGAAAAACCTCTTCATGGCAGGCCGCAATATCAGCGTTACCCACGTTGCCCTCGGAACTGTTCGCGTAATGAGAACAACCGCCATGATGGGCGAAGTTGTCGGAATGGCAGCCTCTATTTGCAACAAACACAAAACTTTTCCCCGCGAGGTATACAATTCGCACCTGGAGGAACTCAAAAAGCTCATGGAGGCGGGAATGGGAAAGGCAAAAGGGAAGAGTAATCAAACGTATAATCTTGGTTCAACTCTTTCCAAGTGAATACTGAGGATATCGCCTGACCACGGATTGGCGATTCAGTCGCTCAAGAATCAGCCGTAAGAGTCATCAAGAGATCTTTTTTACTGAGCTGTCCTTTCTTCACAGGAAGGGCGCTCTTGTTTTTTGCTCTTTGGACGATTTTATTAGTCACTGAATATAAGTGTTTTTTGAAATTTGTCAATCATGCGGAAATTTTTTATTTCAACAGGAAAAACGAACGAATTTGAAAAATCTGATAGAGGGATAGAAATTCGTATTACTCCCTAAATCTACGAGATTACGACTCTCTCTCATCCTTCCATCCTCGCTTGGGGCCTGCTATTCGACTGTTCAGGCTGCCACCTGGAAATGGATTGGTACAGCTACAGGCGAACTTACTACAACCGTATGGAATACATCTGCAAATTGGGATCCTGCCTTTTCCGGTAATATTAACTGTGGCCCTCAGTACCATGTCGGTACTCAATTGGATCCTTATGAGTTATTCGAATTATCAGGGGCATGGACTTGATCTTTTTCTGCTCTTACATTTGAAGGTTGTAGATTTATGATGAAAGTTAAAGAAAAAAATTTGACACTGGCTGGAGTAACTGCAAAAATTAAAGGAAAATGTTATTTAAATGTTGACGTAACTCAAGAAATATGAATTTTTTACAGCATATTTCAAGAAAAACATTCCATCCTACTCACTTTAATCCAAACATTTCGTTGCCGTTGCATGCCAGCCAGACGCACCGGGAGTAAACATGTGCACATTGCCATCCGCAACCCCGGCAATGAGCGTTCCCATTACCCGGTGCTGGAAAAAATGCAAGTCCCCGGCAGGACTTGATTTTTGGTAGGCATATGCTCTGACATACTTGTCCTGGGCATTTTTGACCACCAGATTCCCTTTATTGTCAAATTGATAGGACCAACCACTCTTTTCTTTCCACGTACCAAGCAAACGTTTGTCCGGCCACGAGAAACCGGGCTTCCCTGCCCCTTCGAAACGAATGCCCCAAGCCTTTTTCAGCGATTCAATATATGTATGAAGCTTCAAGGCTTGATCGCCATGGCCCGCCTGCGACTCTTTTTCCTGTATCTGTAACAGATCTTGAATGTATTTTTCCTGCAAGGGAACACACTGGCGGTTGTACTTTTCCACATATTCGCAACGAAGAGAGGTCAACGGACTGCTTTCTTCAATTCCTCTGGATTTCTGTCTTTCATTTTCATCTTCAATCCGTTGTAGAGTGGAAAAGCTATTCCCGCAAAATTGAGCGACGGACTGATCCCCGTACAACAGCCACACCCGGTGATAATTTCCCGTAAAAACGAGAATTTCAGACGATGATTTGGCGGTATCCACAGACTCGTTCGTCGTCATTTCCTGTCCGTTCCCTCGAATCTGGTAATGAGTTCCCTCCGCATCCACCCAGTGTTTGATATTCAGCCGCTCTTCGTTCCATCGCCCTGTAAAAGCACACGCTGAAGCCTTCATCAAAAAATGGGGATCCTTTGCGGTATTCTCCAATTCATCCTTGATCTGGCGAGCCAAGTCGATATCCGACATCGCTATGCACTTCTGAAGCGAAGCCTGGAGTTTCGCCCGATAATCGGCAGTAATCCTGGCTCCCACTTCATCATATTCCCGATTGAACGATTCCGACAACCGAGAAGCGGACGAAGGGACATCCCCTTCAGCGCCTCGGGAGGCACAACAAAAGCAAAACAGGAACATGAAAAGAAACAGGAAGGATTTCATGATATCGATTTCATTATCCAATGAACACAATCGGTAATCAGGAAGCGGAATACATGGCAATTCTCTGCCAGAAGGTATTGTTAGGCTCGAACATATACATCTTGTTCCCTACACGGGCAATATAACGGACAGGTTCATACAGGTTCGACCGAACCCGAAACACGTTGCCATGGGGAGATACGCCATCCAAAGTCAACGTCAATTGCGTCTTTCCGTCCTTGGTATGTGCCACCATATTTCCCCTGTTATCCAGTTTGTAATACCAATCGCTGGTTGTTTCCCTCCATACACCTGGGAAAGTTTTACGAAACCTTTCCGCATCGGAAAGAGCCGGGACATAAGCCATATATCGATTCGTCTTCGGCAAATTCTCCATATACCGGGAAAGTTCCATAGCTCCGTCGATATCCCCCCGGACCGTAAGTTCCTTCTGCATCTTTTGCAATAACTGAGTGAATTTGGAGGCCAATGGAGCGCACAGACGGGTGCAAATGGAATAGTGGGATGACAGCAAACCGTCTATATCAGCCATATCTCCCAGCATCGCCTCGGGAGACACCGAACCCGCTTTGCGATTCAAGCGGGTAATCCGATCATTCCCGAACATGACCGAGCGATCCGTTTCAAACCTGATCCAAACACACGATCCCTTTTCAGAGACCAGAATATCGCCCACCGACAAGAAAGGATCCAGCCCAAAATCCGGACGCACATCGGAAGACCATGCCCAATAATCATAATGCATCCGGTCAGAGCCGAGCCTATGTAAGCGGTTATTATGATGCTCCACCCAGTCTCCGCCGAAAAAGCCGGGACCGGCAGCCACATTCCAATAAACGGGATTGATAGGATCTGCCGTCCGTTTATCAAGCAGTTCCTTAATCTTAACCGCCCGATCCATCATTCCAAGAGCTACATACTTCTCCTGAAGAGCCTGCAGTTTGCGTACATGGTCTGCATCCGCCCGGGCACAGACGGAAGCACACCGTCCGATAAATTGAGATTCCAACGTAGCTACCTTCTCCGGAGCTGACTCCCCAGGGAAAGCGGCAACCAAAGCGCAACAGGCTAATATAAGGAATTTGAAATTCACCATGACTTATTATCAATATAGAAAAAAAGCGAGACAGGTCAATAAAAACAGCAAGTCGTTTTGCTCCCTTGGAGATCCCAAAAACAACATGGCATGCCTTGCATTCCGACAGACTCTTCTACATTAAGAATTCATCGTTTAGTGCGCTTAAATCATCAATCTTAGGACAAAAAAGGGACTGACCCGTTTGACGGCATTGAGGAAATACCGGACACGACGGTCAACCAGGAAGCCCTCTACCGTAACGGATACTGGATGAACTTTTAGTTGCTTTCTATGTAAGAAATACATTAACATCGCGTAATTAAAAAACAAAACGGATCTTTCTCTCCTCTGAAACGACACAAAAAAATGAAAAAAAACATATTCATCATCATGCTTGCCGCATGGGCCGTTTCTCCGCTAATGGGACAGGATGTTCAGCAAATTGCAGATACTCTTTCCATTCCGCAGATCAAAGCCGGAACAAAGCGATTTCCTATGCCAGTAGCTCCCGGTGCCCAGATTAAAATTTTGGGAGCTGACTATGAGCAAATCATTAACAGCAAGGGTGATATATCACCCGTCATTTCAGATACACCGGTCAATATCAGCTTCAAAGTAACCAAGGACGGCAAAGAGGCCATCAGCAAAGACTATGAAATCATACTCAAGGCCCCCGAAGCCGAACAGGGCAACCCCAAACCCCATGTCATTCCGGAGATTTTGCAATGGAAGGGAGGCCAGGGAGAATATAAACCGGGCGATACCATCACCATCGCCTGCCGGGAAAATGAGTTTTCGAAACTTGTTGCAGCCGATATGGAAGACGTGCTGGGCCGTAAGGTCAAGCTCGTTTCCCCAGGATCCAAAGCGGACATTTCTTTTTCCCTGTTGAAAGGAAGCAATATCGGCCAGGAAGGCTATAAACTTTTTGTAACTGCCAACGGTATCCGTATTGAAGCGGTTTCCATAACCGGTCTGTACTGGGGAACACGCACTCTTCTGCAAATGCTACGCCAGAATCCTGAAAGCGTGCCTTGTGGCGAAGCCGTGGATTTCCCCCGGTACCAGGTACGCGGATTCATGCTTGATATAGCTCGCACTCCCTACCCTCTCAGCTATATCAAGGAAGTAATCCGCACCATGTCCTGGTACAAGATGAACGATCTTCACCTGGTCATCAACAACAACTACATCTTTCATGAACAATACGTAGACAAGGGACTTGATCCATTCAAGGAAAGCTACTCCGCCTTTCGTCTGGAATCCAATATGAAAGGGAAAGACGGAACGCCCCTCACGGCAAAAGACCTGTTCTACACCAAAAAGGATTTCGCAGAGCTGATTGCTTACGCCAAGCGGCACGGCGTCCATATCGTACCGGAATTCGATACTCCCGGACACGCCCTCTCCTTCACACGGGTGCGTCCGGATCTCATTTACAAAGGCCCTATGAACCATGAAAAGCGCCGCTGCGAGATGTTGGATGCAGCCAATCCGGAGACTCTCGATTTTGTAGGCAAGGTATTTGACGAGTATTTGATGAAAGATCCCAAACTGGGACGTCCGGTGTTTGCCGGGTGCGATGTAGTACACGTAGGAGCAGACGAATTCTACGGAGACAAGGAAGACTACCGCCACTTCGCCGATTTCGTGCTCAATCATGCTCTCAAGCGCGGTTATACCCCGCGTATCTGGGGAAGCCTCAGCGCCAAACCCGGCAAGACGCCCGTCGTAGTCAAGGGCGTTCAAATGAACCTCTGGAGTGCGGGATGGATGAAGGCATGGGAAGCAGTCAACCTCGGTTACAACGTTATTAATACCAACGACGGCGCACTCTACATCGTCCCCTACGCCAACTATTACCGCATGGACAGAAACCACAAGGGAATCTACGAAAACTGGATTCCCAATCGCATCGGTAATGAAACACTGCCCTCCGGCCACCCTCAGCTTATCGGTTCCACCTTTGCCATCTGGAATGATGAAACAGATCTGAAGCATTCGGGATATGCCCCCTATGATATCTGGAACACGATTTCCGGTTCCATCGATGTACTCAGCCAAAAGATGTGGGGAAAAGCCAAAACTCCGGACTCTTTCGAACAGCATCGGGAACTTGTGTCTGCCATCGGAAATGCTCCCCGTACCAATCCACTCTATAAATGGAAGAACGCACAACCGTTCTCCATTACTCCCGGAAAATTACCCCAAAAACTAGCCCGACCCTCTCTCGGCCCCAATTACCACCTTACCATGGAGCTTGAGCTGGCCTCTGCTCCGCAAGGCAAGGAACAAGTCCTGTTATCCGCTCCGGAAGGCGAGTTACTGGCTGTCATGAAGGACGGTACCATCGGTTTCAGACGTGATGATTCCCTGGAATTTTCCTTCGGGGCCAAATTACCCGTCGGGAAAAAAGTCAAACTGGAACTCATCGGAGAGCCGGAGAAGACCCAGCTCCTGATTGACGGCCAGCCTGCCGGCACCATGGTGCTTAAAAGCTTCCGCAATCCGGATGAAAACTTTGCACCTCGGACCAAAGGACTGCGTTCTACCTTTATCCTGCCTCTGCAGGTTCTCGGTTCCTCCTTCCAAGGCAAAGTGTACAACCTCAGTGTTCAGCCATAAAAGTCAAGGCCACTGATTTTACTTGTTTCCAACTACCAACGCCGCTTCACGGAATAAATTCGTGAAGCGGCGTTGGTGCATCTCATAAAAAGCAAAACTCCCACCTTACACAATCTCTGTTTCCCTGCCTGGGTTGCTGCCATATTTTCAGGACATTAGTATTGAGATAGATGCACAGGAAGCATAGAGTTCTTGCCTGTATGAGCAGAATCGAACAATATGCCAATCCGCAAGTGCTGGATCTCGTGGCGTATGAACCGGGAAAACCGATCGAAGAAACAGCCCGCGAACTGGGTCTAAAACCCGAAGATATCGTCAAACTGGCTTCCAATGAGAACCCTCTGGGGCCGTCTCCGAAGGCTATCGAAGCCATTCGAAAAATTGCCGGGCAAGTCCATATCTACCCCGATGGCGCCGCATTCAGACTCCGCTCCGCCATCGCCGACCGTTACGGCGTCCGCTTTGAGGAAACGGCTGTCGGCAGCGGCAGCAGCGAAATCATCGAACTCGTCTGCCATGCCTTCTTGAACAAAGACACGGAGGTCGTTGCCGCCCGTCACGCTTTTTCCATGTATCCCATCATGGCCAAATTGTTCGGAGCCTCCTATGTAGAAGTCCCCAACAAACCGGATTGGACCCACGATCTGCAGGGTTTCCTCCATGCAATCACGGACAAAACGCGTATCGTCTTCATCACCAATCCGACCAATCCCATCGGCACAGTCGTCACCCAACAAGAAATCGACGATTTCATGGTCAAAGTCCCCGATCATGTCGTCGTTTGTTTTGACGAAGCCTACCACGAGTTCTGCGACTCTCCCGCAGACACGTTGAAATATGTCCGAGAAGGTCGCAACGTCGTTGTCCTGCGCACTTTCTCCAAGGTATACGGCCTCGCTGGTCTCCGCATCGGTTTCGGGCTGGCTCCCCAATCCATCTGTTCCCTCCTGCACAAGACAAGAACGCCCTTCAACGCTCATATCGTCGCCCAGGAAGCGGCTCTCGCCGCTCTGGAAGACCAAGAGCATATCCGCAGGACAGTTGACAATAACCGTAAAGAAATGAAGCGCTACGAACAGGCTTTTGCCGACATGGGGCTGGAATGGATCCCGAGCCAGGGCAACTTCGTCCTCGTCAAAGTGGGAGAAGGTCGCAAGGTCTTCCAGGACATGCTCCGACAAGGCGTCATCACACGTGCCCAGGACGGATACGGCCTACCGGAATGGATCCGCATCACCATCGGCTTGCCGCAGGAAAATACCAAGTGCCTGGAGGTACTTAGAGCTGTCCTCGGCAAATAAGTCGTCATACATTCCCGCCCAACCGAAACAGACGAAAACAGAACTGCTTCCAATCATCCCCGGAGTCCGGCAAGGATCCGGGGATGTTTTTAAGCAGCCGGAGTCGGCAGAATCGTCCCTTTTTCCATCTTCCGAGCCACCAAACCGGCTCCGACCGTTGCCAGTCCACCGATCAGGAACACGGCCTGGGGCCCCCCCGTATACGTCCAAATCAGCCCGCCGATAATGCCGTAGGCAATAGATGCCACATGGTTCACGGCGATTCCCGTGTAAATGCAAGAGCTGATATCCTCTGGTTTTTCACTGATGCGGGCCACATAGGTACTGCGGGCCATCCCCATGGCAAACAAGAGGTTGTCCAGAACGAAACAAGCAGTCACCACCCCAACTGCCCACTGATGGGAAAGAACAGACGGGGCAAAAGCATATGCCAGGCAAAGAAGGGAAAGAGCAATGCTATCGAAAATCGTCACATTGCGCTCACCATACTTCTTGATACTCCAACCAATCAACGGTTGAGTCACCAACCCGATGACCCCGGCCAGCAAAAGCGTACGTCCCATCTGAGTTGGGCTCTGTTGCAGAGTACTGACCATCAGCCAGAATCCGAATGTCAGATACAATTGTTTGCGGATACCGTGCAGAATTTCCAGTGAATAATACACCTTGTAGCGCTTGCGGAACATAAAACACTCCCGCCATCCCCTGCGCTTCGGAAACACAGGAGTTTTCACGCGGGAAAGAAACAATGCGGCAACCAGGCACACCAAAGCCGTCACCGTAAAATCAACCCCGAACGAAGTGTTGAATTTCCATTTAATCCACACCACCAGAGCCCCCAGCAATGAGGCAGCCGTTCCCAGCGCCTTCATCTGCCCCAGTCTGAGGCTCCTGTTTTCCGGACGTGCCGTGTGCATGACGATGGAATCAATCGTCCCCATCAGAATATGCTGACCAAGACTCACCAGCATGATCCATGCCGACAACGTCCACATGCTGCACGCATCATCCAGCCGGGAAAGTACCAGCATACCCGCCGTCATCAACAGACACGCCACGGAAGCTATGCGTACCTCATTCATAAAAAACAGGGCACTTGTCACAAATAGAGTCAAAATGCCCGGCAACTCACGGGGCAACTCCAGAAAACCACGTTCCTCGGCATTCAAATGATGAGCGTCACGCAAGAAATTACTAAACACCAAATCGTACATTCCCGCTCCGTACTGACCCAAAAATAAAGCGATCAGGACAAAAACCATCGTTTTGCGAATTACTGGACTGCCGGTCATTGCGGAGCGACTATCCCACAGCATCTTCCGAGAAGCAAAAGTATTTCATACAGCCTAACAGAAAGTCGTCTACCATTGTCTCATTTCCATGAGACTCTGGTCCCTCCATCCATCATACCTTGATTCCGCAGGACTTGTCGCCCTATGGAGGGAGGGGCTTCTCGCCAGGAAAGTCCTCTCCGGAAATACACGAGGCTACCGCAACCATCCTCAATTGGAACGGTTCAAACACCACCCCGATCCCGTCGATCTCCTCGACGGGTACCTCACCTGCGTTTACGAAGAAGCCATCCGCCGAGGATTCCGTTTCAACAAGGATAAAATCCACTGCCATGACCTCACCCGGCACATCCCGCTACCCGGCGGGCAGTTGGACTACGAATTCCGGCATCTCATGGACAAACTGAAATTTCGCACCCCGCACCAATGGTTTAAACTCAGGGAAATATCCGTTGTACAACCGCATCCTTTGTTCTACATTATAGAGGGTTCCGTCTGCGACTGGGAAATTATCGATAGAAGCCGATCGTCATGAAACTGTTCTCCACCATCCGTTCTTCCATCCGCCGGGCAGGCGTCATCGACATTCATGTCCCGCCCATGCCGGACTTCGACCTGAACCGTTATACAGGGCATTGGTACGAAATCGCCCGCCTGGATCATTTCTTCGAACGCGGACTGGCACGAGTCACTGCCAATTACACCCGGAGGGAAGACGGCAAAATACTCGTCATCAACCGAGGATACGACCCTGTTCAAAAATGCTGGAAGGAAAACCAGGCTACCGCCATCCAACAAAAACCGTCGAACTACTTCCGCGTATATTTCGTCCCCCTCATCGGAGGGGCATATCGCATCCTCGGACTCGACAAGGACTACAAATGGGCCGTCATCTCGGGGGGGAGGTCCGATTATCTGTGGTTTCTCTCCAGAATGCCATCTGTTTCCTCCGAAACCTGGGACACCATGGTGGAAATCGCCAGAAACTCCGGATACAACATTGCCGAACTCATTCCTGTCAGCCAGGGAGCCCAACCGCCTTCCGACATGCCGGAAAACACTCCGTCCCATCGCATGACATAAGGCCTCATTTTGGACTTGTTCCAACCATCCGGGAACCGTAGCTTTCCCTGGTCGAGGACATGAATACTCCCCTTCCACACACCGTTCCCGGGTACTATCGTCTTTCTGCCTGCGCCTTCTACTTTATTCAGGGTCTCGTCTTCGCCAGCTGGGCAAGCCGCATTCCCGACATCAAACAAGCCCTTCATCTCAACGATGCCGCACTGGGCAGCCTCCTCTTCATTATCCCTTTAGGACAAATGACAGCCATGGCCTTTTCAGGTTATGCCGTCGGTAAATACGGCAGCCGGAAAATGGTCACCCTCGCCGCGATCCTTTACCCGGGTACCCTCATTCTACTGGGGCTGGCACGAAATGTCACTGAATTGACGGCAGCTCTCTTCCTCTTCGGGATGGCGGCCAACCTTAGCAACATTTCCATCAATACACAGGGCGTCGGCGTCGAACGTCTCTACAAACGCAGCATCATGGCAAGATTTCACGGATTGTGGAGTCTGGCCGGATTTATAGGCGGTCTCATCAGTACCTGGATGGTCAGTTGTCATCTTAAGCCTCTGGAACACTTCTGTTTCATCTTTGCCTTCTGTATCGTCCTCCTTCTCGCCATGCATCCCTTCATGCTCCCCCGGGACCCTAAAACAAACGGAGCAACAACACCAAACGGCAAAAAGAAAATCTTCACCAAACCGGACAAATACGTCTTCCTTCTGGGAGTCATTGCTTTCGGCAGCATGGTCTCCGAAGGAACCATGTTCGACTGGAGCGGCGTTTACTTCGAAAGCGTCATCAATCCCGGCCCCGACCTTGTCCGCCTCGGTTACATTGCCTTCATGTGTACCATGGCTATAGGGCGCTTTACAGCCGACCGCCTGATCATCCGTTTCGGCGTCATCCCCATCCTCCAGATCAGCGGCGTCACCATAGCCGCCGGTCTCATTCTTTCCGTCCTTTATCCTCACATCATTGTCTCGTCGCTCGGATTTGCCCTCGTCGGCTTCGGCACGTCATCCATTATTCCCATGTGTTACAGTCTGGCCGGACGTTCCAAAGCCATGATCCCCAGCGTCGCCATCGCAACCGTATCCAGCATCGGTTTCCTGGGATTCCTGATCGGCCCCCCCATCATTGGCTTCATCGCCCATGCCTCCAGCCTCCGCTGGTCCTTTGTCCTGATTGCTGTCATCGGCTTCATGACCACGCTCATCGCGCCGAAACTCAGGAAGTTTTAAAACATGGGGACATACCCATGACGCAGTTTCGAGGTATCCATGCAAGATTTGTTTGGCCCGAGCCCAGTTCATGTGCTAATAACAAGAAGAGACATCCGTATCTTGCCCCTTACAATGAAAAACTCCCTATTTACACTCACACTGCTTGCCTCGTGCTCCATCGCATCGCAGGCAACCGCCTCATCCGACCATCCCACTTCCAACTACCTTTGGTACGAGCAACCCGCCAAGCTTTACGGACATTCTCCCATGGGACGGGAAAATTTAAAGACTGCCGGTAACAACAACGGGAATCCATGGGAATCCGAAGCCCTGCCTATTGGAAACGGGCGCATCGGAGCCATGGTCTTTGGAGGCGATAAAATCGAACGGCTCGCCCTCAACGAAATCAGTCTATGGACCGGCGGAAGCGTATCCACGGATGCTTACAACTATGGTCCCAAGTCCGGAAAGGAAGATTTTGGTGCTTACCAACCCTTCGGAGACCTGCTCATCACTTTCCATAACGACCAGCCCACCGAAAACTACGAACGCAGCCTCGACCTTACCACCGGCATCGCAAAAACAAGTTACACCAGCAACGGAGTCAATTACACCCGCGAAGTCTTCGCCAGCTATCCCCACCAGGTCATCGTCATGACCTGTAAAGCCGATAAACCCGGTCAGCTCAACGCCGACTTCATCCTCAAACCCGCTCACGACGCCAAAGTCACAGCCGTCAGCTCCGGGCAAAACAACAAGCTCACCATCTCCGGAACCCTGGCAAACGGAGAAGAATTTGAAGGAGTCGTCAGCATTATCCCCAAAGGAGGTACCGTTACTGCTACCGGCGGATCCAAAAACGTTTCCGTCACATACGAAAAACGTTACGCCGAATGCAATCTGGATACCATCCCCAAACTTGTCGTCAAAAACGGCAGCGAATGCATCGTTATTCTTTCCATGGCAACCGACTACGTCATGGACCATTCCAAAAACTGGAAAGGCGAATCGCCCCAGAAGAAAAATAACTTTTATATGGCAAAAGCTCTGCGAACCCCTATTGCCGAGCTAAAGAAAGCCCACATCGACAACTACAAAGCTCTCTTCGACCGCGTCAAACTTAACCTCGGCAAAACCGACGCCGAACTTGCCTCTCTTCCCACCGACAAGCGCCTGAAAGCTTACAAAACCCGCCTGGATAACAACACCACGAAGGGAGCTGGTCAAGAACGCCTCTATACGGTGGAAACCAACGATCCGGAACTAGAGGAAACTCTCTTCCAGTACGGACGCTACATGCTCATCTCCGGTTCTCGTCCCGGAAACCTCCCCGTCAACCTGCAAGGTCTTTGGAACGATATGGTCTCGCCTCCATGGGCCAGTGACTATCACAATAACATCAACGTCCAAATGTGCTATTGGGGAGCAGAACCGGCAAACCTCTCCGAATGCCATATCCCGCTTGTCAACTACATCAACGCGATGCAGGATCCGCTCCGCAACTTCACCAAAAAGCAATTCAAGCCTGAAAACGGCAAAGAAACGCGCGGATGGACCGTCCGTACCTCCCAAAACATCTTCGGAGGACATGCCTGGCAATGGAATATTCCCAGTAACGCATGGTACGCTCGCCACCTCTGGGATCATTTCGCCTTCACCTGCGACAAAAACTACCTTAAAAATGTCGCCTATCCTATCATGAAGGAAGTTTCCGAATTCTGGGAAGACAATCTCAAAGAACTCGGAGACAAGGGTGAAGGTTTCTTCAGTGCCGAAAAAAATATCAATCGAGAAGAACTTGCCGACATCAAAAAAGGCACTCTCGTCGCTCCGAAGGCATGGTCTCCGGAACACGGGCCGCGTGAAGATGGAGTCTCCCACGACCAGCAACTCATTTGGGATGTCTTCACCAATACTATCACCGCCGGCAATGTCCTCGGAGGAAACCAGGCTTTCTCCAAAGAACTCGCTGAAAAACGCGACCGCCTTGCCAAGCCAAAAATCGGCAAGGAAGGCAATCTTCAGGAATGGATGATCGACCGCATCGCCAGAACCGACCACCGCCACACATCCCATCTGTACGCTGTTTATCCCGGCAACGAAATCAGTATGGAAAAAACGCCCGAACTCGCCAAAGCAGCCCGCAATTCCCTCGAATGGCGCGGTACGACCGGCGACTCCCGCCGTTCCTGGACCTGGCCATGGAGAACAGCCCTCTGGGCTCGTTTCAAAGAAGGCGACCGCGCCCACGATATGGTCGCAGGCCTCCTCCATCACAATATTCTTCCCAACATGCTGGCTAACCACGCCCCCATGCAAATGGACGGTACCTATGGTATCACCGGAGCCATGTGCGAAATGCTCGTCCAGTCCCACACGGGAGATTTCACTAAAATGCCTGAAATATCCCTCTTGCCCTCCCCAGCCAAATCATGGCCAAGTGGTTCAGTCAAAGGCCTCAAAGCCCGCGGAAACATCACCGTCGACTTCGATTGGAAGGATGGAAAAGTGACCACCTACAAACTCACGTCCCCTCTTCGCCGTCCTGTCAAACTCACCGTCAACGGCGAAACTAAAACAGTCACACCCGAAGAATCGAACATCAAGAAGTAACGACTTCACAGTCTCACACTTCCACTCTCATCCACAAGAGCTGCCCCTCCCATCCTCGGAGAGGCAGCTCTTTCGGTTTTTGTAAACCACCCAACAATTTTTACATCACATACTCCGCAAACTGTAATACCTAGCTGTAACACCTAGCCAAATTCCCCGAAAAGGAAAAGCCCGTAAGTTTTTGTACTTACGGGCTTTATGATGGCATCTCCTGCTGGATTCGAACCAGCGACCCACTGCTTAGAAGGCAGTTGCTCTATCCAACTGAGCTAAGGAGACGTTGAACGGGAGACAATATACAGAAGAGAAAGTCGGATGGCAAGTCTGAAGCCAGGGGCATGAAGTTTCGTATTTTATGCAGTCGTCCAAGGCGAATAGAGAAGAACCAGGGGTTCTTGATAGGAGAACATGAGGGAACGCTCTTCGGGGGTGGCATCCAGATATCCTTGGAGATGAAGAAGGCCGTGGACCATGTAACGGAACAATTCCCGCTCCCAGGGTTCTCCGAAAGTTGCGGCCTGACGAAAGGCAGTATCGAGACTGATGATGAGCTCTCCCATTCCATCCCCATGGGGGAAAGTAATAACGTCGGTTGCGGAAGGATCGTTCAGGAATCTGGCATGAATATCGGCAATGGTCTGATCGTCAACGATGGATATTTCCACTGTTTCCAATTCGCCCAGAACATGATCCGGTCCACGAGGTATTTTGAGAATATCATCCAGGCAATGCTCTAAAGCTCGCGCCAAATCCCGCAGCAAGTCACCGGACAAGCAAGAATTTTCAACGTGGGAATAAAGTTCCAGAGCTGGTTTCATCATTCGGATTTACCTCCCGGTATCGGGTAGTTGGCCAAAATGGAAGGATCGCTCTTTCCCGGAGGTACGGAGGATTCTACGGTCTCCGACTTAGACTCCGCAGCAGGGATAGCAAGAGACTCTTTCCCCTCATCTTCCGACGGTTCCGAGGTATTTCCCTTCCCATCTTCTGCATTCAATTTTTCGAGACAGTCCGGAGTCTTGTCTGAGTCAGGAGAAACCTCGTCCTGCCGTTTTTCCTCCAGCGCGATATCAGGATCAACGGATTTTTCTGTCGAGGGAGAAGCATTGGAGGGAGAATCGGATTGTTCTTCTGCTTTTTCCGATGCACCATCCTCTTTGTCGGGAGAATCTTCCACAGATAATGTCTGGGATTCTTGCTTCTGGCTGCCTTTCTTTTCTTCCTGAGGATAGGCAATGCGGCTGTGGCGCATGTTTTTGATTGTGGAGAGGAAAACATCTCGCACGGTTTTCAAATCGCCGAAGGTCAGTCCGCTGGCATCCAGATGACCATCCACAATCCGCGCCTTGATGACCTTGTCAATCATCTCGCGAAGGGCTTCCATCGTCGGCTCATGCAAGGAACGAGTCGCACTTTCCACGACATCAGCAAGGCTGACGATACCAATTTCACGCGTCTGGGGACTGGGACCGGAATAGCGGAAGTTTTCTTCCAGCACTTCGGGGACATCATCGGCATTGGCTTGACCTTTCTCTACTTTTTCGAGCATTTCCTTTCGGTATTCCATAGCCTTCCTGTAGAAGAAATAGGCAAGAGTGGTACCATGGTGCTGCTGGATGACATCGATAATCTGGCGATTGAGTTTGTTTTCCTGGGCTAAGGCAACCCCTTCGGAGACATGTCCCATAATAATTCTGGCACTCATGTTCGGTGTCAGTTCATCGTGTGGATTGGGTTCCCCATCGGAAATATTTTCGATGAAATACTGAGGATATTTTAGTTTCCCGATATCATGGTAATAGGATGCAACACGGCAGTAGTTGGCATTGGCTCCAATCGCTTCCGCAGCCGCTTCGGCCAGCTGGGCCACCATGAGGCAGTGGTGGAAAGTCCCAGGAGCCGTTAATTGCATTTCCTTGAGCAGTTTGTGATTCATGTCGGAAAGTTCCAGCCATGAAATAGGTGTAACAATCTTGAAAAGAGCTTCCATGACGGGCAGAACACCACTAATCAAAATGGCCAGAATAATGCTGACCCCGAAGGAAGCAAAAATTTCATATGCCAGAATATCTATCTCAGACCTTGCGACATTGAAGTTGATTGTATTCAACATGGAGCCCATCAGAAAGACGACGACTCCCGACAACAACCCGGCCCTCAACAACTGAGCCCGGCTGCGTAGATTACGGGAAAGGAGCACGGTAAGCATTCCGCTGAGCATACTCACAGCCATATAGTTCATCCGGTATTCGTCGGAGACAAAGGCAAAACCGAGGAGTGAGACGGCAAAAGTGGCAAATGATCCCATGGCCGGACCAACCAGGACAGTGGCTACCATAGGAGCCAGGATGTACGGCAAGATCATCCGGGAGATAGCCAGAGAACTTTCGTCATTGTCCATCAAACTCCGTATGAGAACAATCAAGCCCAAATGAATAAGAATACTTCCCCATGTAACAGTAAAGACCTTGTTACTCCAAAAACGGGAACCGGACGCAATCCAGTACACGGGCAGCAATGCTACAGACATGCCGAGCAGCCACAAATCGGAACGAATCACCCCCCAGGTCGTCAAGTCCTTGTTAATGGGACTTCCTGTAAAAATGATGAGCAGAAAAGCCATCATGAAGAAAATCTGGGCAAAAAGCAGAATTTTATTCTGGTTCATGCGCTCAGCCCAGCTGTCCCCATACGCAGTGGCAGTATGGGGAGAGGAAACGGATCTTGTTTCCACGGGGTCATTTCCTCCTTTGATCATTGGACTTTGGTGAAACATGGTTTTATAAGTTCGGCAAAAGGAAGGTCAATACTCCATTGCAGAGAGAGACGCTCCATTCGCATTCCGTTCAACGGGACGCTCAATGAGAATCCTCGTTAAGATCGGGTATCTTCCCCAGTCGATCCATTTCCTCTTCGATCATGGGATTGACACCGCACTCCAGCATTTCTTTGGCAACCCGCAAGGCATTACTAACAGCCAGGCCGGACGATCCACCATGGGCGATGATAGACACACCATTAACACCCAAAAGAGGGCTTCCTCCCACACTTTCGTAGGAAAGACGATCCTTCATGGCCCGGAAGGCACCGGAGCATATGGCGGCGCCGGCCATACGGATAGGAGATTTCTTGATTTCCCTCTTCAGCCAGTTAGAGAAAGCTTTGGCAGTTGCTTCGCAGGTTTTGAGAAGAACGTTTCCTGTGAAACCGTCCGTCAGAACGACATCCACTTCGTGTTCAAACAAATCATGGCCTTCCACATTGCCGAGGAAGTCGAAAGGCAGGCGTCCCTGTTCTTCCATATGCTTGAGAAGGTGGAATGTCGCCTTGGCAAATTCATTACCCTTCTCGTCTTCCGAACCGTTGCTCATCAGACCTACCTTGGGACGAGGCTTTTTGTAAATCTTGTTGGCAAGAACGCTGGCCATCACGGCATAGCCGACCACATGGCGCGGCTTGGCGTCGGGATTTGCCCCCGTGTCCGTTACATTGCAGACTCCGTAGTCATTCGGCAACTGGGAGACGATGCCGGCGCGTTCGACACCTTTAAGCAAACGCAGTTTAATAGTTGAGGCAGCAACGGCAGCCCCTGTATTACCAGCGCTGACAACGGCTTCCGCCTCACCCGACTTCACCAGGTCCACAGCTACCGACATAGATGAATTTTTCTTCTGCCGGACGGCTAGGAGACCGGATTCGTTCATCTCCACCACTTCCATGGCTGGCACGATTTCGATGCGAGGACCGGACAAGCCTGCCGCATCGCAAGCTGCACGAACAACCTCCTCCCGACCAACCATGTAGATTTTATCGATCTTGGGGAATGCGTCCAAAGCTCGTTGGGCGCCTTCAATATTGATACCGGGGGCGTGGTCTCCCCCCATCACGTCGAGTGCTATTTTCATTCAGCCAATAATCCTCTTTGTTCGCGGACGTATAGCAAAAAAACAGGCCGCTATGCAAAGCAAAACGGCCGGAGAGATGAAAAAGAAGCGACGGAATCTCCCGGATCCCGCCGAATAGGTAACAGACAGTACGATCAGGCTTCCGCCTTAACCGTGATTTCCTTGCCTCCGCGGGTCGTATAAGTGCCGCAAACAGGACATGCGGTGTGACCGGGGACGCTACTGCCACACTTGGGGCACTGGCGGAGCTTGGGAGCACGCCAAGCCTGAGCGGCAAGGCGGGATCTCTGCTTCATCTTGGACGTTCTGCGTTTGGGTGCTGCCATGACTTTAAATCGTTAGTTGGTGAATTTACTGGTCACCGAGGGCATCAAGGGCGTCCCATACGCCTCTTTCACCGTTCGGGGCAGAAGTGTTTACACCTGTTTCCCCCTGTTTGTCCACTCCAAAATGCTCATTTTTCATGACACAGGCTTTGGATGTATCGGAATCTTCACAATGCGGGTAGGCTGGGAACTCAAGTATAATCTCTTCCCTCAAGGCATCTGAAACGTCCACAATATTTTGATTATCAATTTCTATACTCGTTGCAAAATCATTCAGGGGCAGAGTCATTGGGAAATACTCAAGACACCTGACACAACGAAATTCAAACGGAGCCGAAATTTTACCTTGGAGGAAAAGTTCCCCCTCAAACCGACGGGCTGTCAGGTTAAAGCTCAAATTGCCGATTGAATGGACTTCATCGTCATCAATGCCGAAGATTTCTCCATCCAGCTCACCGGAAAATACCTTGCCTTCTTCCGGAAGAGTTTCTAAATCGATACGAAGTCTTTTCATACCTGCTGGGTACACCAAGATAGAGAACTTGGCAAGAAGGGATCATGGCTCAGAGAGCTACCATGGGAAGAATCCCGTCAACATAAACTCAATCCGAGTATAATCATGAGGGGGAAAATTGCTCTTGACGAAGTCTATCTGCACCAGCATAGGTTACAGCAATTCCCTGTCCTTCCGTTCCATGCTTTCCATTCAAGAAATTCTGTGTGTGATGATCAGCGGCGCCATTGGCGTACTGGCTCGCTATCTGATCTCCATCTGGGCCGTCTCGAAAATTGGCACGGGATTTCCGTACGGAACATTCATTGTCAACATTGCCGGATGTTTCATCATGGGGGTGTTCATGGTTCTTTCTACGGAACGATTCATTGCGAGCCCGTATGCCAAACTCATTGTCGGAGTCGGTTTCCTGGGAGGATTGACCACGTTCGGCTCCTTCAGTTACGAGACGCTTTACTTGTTTCAAAACGGCCAGATTCTCAAAGCCGGGTTGAATTTGTTCGGCAATGTCGGCATCGGCTTGTTCGCTACTCTGGCGGGCGCCGCCCTGACCCGGCTGGCCTTGTAAACGAATATGACCGCGGATTTGCCTGCAATCCGCGGTCATAAAGAAACAATCGGCCCGCCAACAATCCAGCCGAAACATCTTCCTAGCCCGGAGGCCATTGAAGAGAACGACCTCCCAGAATGTGCAGGTGAAGATGAGGAACAGCTTCTCCGGCATCGGGACCGTTGTTGATCACAACCCGGAAACCACCTTCGTCAAGTCCTTCCTGACGGGCTATATCTCCTACCTTGAGCATCAGATGCCCTAAAATCACCGCATCGTCAGCCGTAGCTTTCTCGATACGGGCAATCGGTTTGCGAGGGACGAGGAGGAGATGAGTCGGCGCTTTCGGATCAATGTCCCGGAAGCAACAGCACATGTCGTCCTGATATACGATGGAAGCAGGAATCTCCCCATCGTAGATTTTTTCAAATAATGTTTTTTCGCTCATAATAAATTGTTTCAGAATATACAGCTCGTTACTTCCGGGAGAAGGAGGCACGTCTCAGGCGATCCATCATCGCCGCACCGAGACCGTTCTCGGGCAGGGATTCCGCCACAATAATGTCTATTGATTCGTCTTCATCCATCTGACGCATCAGTGCAAACAGGCGCACGGCAGCTTCCGACAATCGACCGCTGCCCGGGCTTAATACGTAAACCTTGTCCCATGAACAGGAATCCACCAGGGGAGAGTCCCCCTCGAAAGTCAATAAACCGTATCTGACACCTTCTTCGGGCTCAAAAGCTTCGTCCTTCGGCAAAAGGATCATCTTTTTACCCGGGGCATAATGGCTGGACAACTGCCCCGGTGCATTCAACACGACTTGATTTTCAGGATTTTCCTTCTTCTTGGAGGGTTTCTTGCGAATGACCTTAACCAGGTTCCTAAACTGTTCTCTCGTTACAGGCCCTTCACGAAGAAGTTCCACGGCAGGTTTGCCTTTTTCATCAAGAACGGGTTTAACGATCGTACTTTCCAGCCCTTCTGAACAAGCTCCGGCATCAAGGACCATTTCTATCCTGCCACCCAGTTCCTTGATGACGGCAGCAGCACTCGTCGGACTGATACGGCCGAATCTGTTGGCGCTCGGCGCTGCAATAGGATTTCCCAATGCCTTGGCTACACCACGCATCACGGGATGGGCCGATACGCGGACGGCCACCGTATCCAGCCCGCCCGTCACAATATCCGGCACTGCATCCGTCTTGGGAAGAACCATGGTAAACGGTCCCGGCCAAAACTCGCGGGACAATTTTTCGACAACTTCCTTGAGAGCATCAGGAATATTTGCCACGCGCGGCAAATCGCGGGCACTCGCCAGATGTACAATTAACGGATCGAACTTCGGACGCTCCTTCGTATCGAACACTTTAGCCACCGCATCAGGATTCAGGGCATCCGCTCCGAGGCCATACACGGTTTCCGTTGGAAGGGCGACAAGTTCGCCTTTCCCCAAAGTTTCAGCGGCAAGAACGTAAAGCTTGCGGTTGTCCTCCAGGGAATCTACCTCATAAATCCGGGTTTCCATACGCATATCCATGCATCATGAAGCACTCTGCGTCAAGTCCACTGACACCGAAGAACGGCTTTACCGGCGTTTCTTGATTGACCGTCCGCATCTACTCCATCATCATATTTGAGCATTGTAAATACTCCGCATGAAAAAGACTCCCTTCACAAAACTCATTTTACCTCTTGCCGGAATGGCGGCCTTCCTGGGATTCTCCCAGCTTGCCCGTTCCTCGGAAAGCTTCGAAACCGCTCCGCAAGGAGCGCTATCCAGTTTCCAGTCGCAATATGGGACCATAACCAGCGCTCCGGATAATGCCGCTATCATCGGCAAGGCAAAATCCGGCAAGAATGGCCTCCGCATTCTGGGAGGCACAGGGAAAAGCATCAAACTCGACTTGAAGGACTCTCCCAAAGTCGATGTTTCCATGAATGCCTGGGCCGAACGCTGGACATCCAAACCTCCGTTTCAACTGACTATCACGGCAGAAACGCCATCCGGCGAGAAAACCATTTACCAGAACAGCGACTCCATCAAAACCGGAGGGCTCAATTCCAAAATCGAGGCCCAGATTCCCGCAGGAACCAAGTCCCTTACATTCAGCCTGAATTCTGCTGATAACGGAGGCATGATCATGGATGACCTGTATATTGTTCCTTCCTCTCCAATGGTATTCAAGGAGATCTCAAGCAATGCCCCGGTCATTCCCGCCATGATCAGAAGAGACTTTAACCCGGTACTTCGGATCGACATTGCTACAGAAGGCGGTTTGAAGCCTTTGGAATTGACGGATGTCTATCTCAAATTCGACGGAACAACCGACATGAAAGACATTAAATCCGTCCAACTCGTCCGCGGAAATGAAAAACCCGGCGATCAGGCCGGTGAACCTTTCGGCGCGCCCGTCACCCCCAACGGATCATCCAAAGATCTGCGTCTAACCGGCAAAATGCCATTGGAATCGGGTATCAACAGTTTCTGGGTCAATGTCCTGCTCAAGGATACAGCCAATATAGGCCACCATATTTCACTCAAGGCAACAGGTGCTATCGTAGGCCGCAAACCCGCTAAGATCCAAGAACCGGCAGTAGCCAACCAAAGGATCGGCTACACGGTCGCCCAACCGGGAGACAAAGTCACACCTGGAAATAGAGTCTCCAAGTCATTCCGTATCCCGGGCCTCGTCCGTACCAATCAAGGAACACTCATTGCCGTCTACGACATTCGCTACAACCACCATGGTGATCTTCCGGCAGATATTGACGTAGGCATCCGTCGTTCCGAAGACGGGGGACAAACATGGTCACCCCTTCAAATCGCCCTTTCCTGCAAAACTCTAACGGGTAAAAAAACAAGCGACGGATGCGGAGATCCATCCATCCTCGTCGATCGCAAAACCGGCCGTATCTGGGTCGCCGGAGTCTGGAGCCGGGGGTTCCATCCCATCTGGAACAGTAAACCCGGATCTACAGCCCCAGACGATTGTGGACAATTTGTTCTGGCATACAGTGACGACGACGGGAAGACATGGTCTGATCCAATCAATATTACCGAACAAGTTAAAAACATCGAAACCGGTACCGATTCCGACTGGGGCGCCCTGTTCCAAGGCCCCGGTAATGGCATTTGCCTGAAAGACGGCACTCTCGTCTTCCCCGCCCAATACTGGGCCGTAGACAAAGTCGGCGAAAACAAAACGGCACGCCGAGGACACTCCACCATCGTTTATTCCCAAGATCACGGCAAGACCTGGCACTGCGGAACGGGCTTCCGTCCCAACACATCCGAATGCCAGGTAGTCGAACTTAAGGACGGTTCCATCATGATCAATGCCCGCGATGAATCCCGCAGCGGGTACAGGGTCGTGTACGTCACGAAAGATCTCGGGAAAACGTGGACAGAACACCCGTCCTCGCAAAACAAAAACGGCAAGGGACTCATGGAACCGGGGGCATGCCAGGCCAGCATCGAACGCGTCTTCGACAACGGCCCGGCCAAAGATGCCTTTTTCTTCTCCAACCCCGCCAGCCATAGTGGGCGCAACCATATGACGATCAAAGCATCCATGAACGAAGGCGCTACTTGGCCGGAGAAATTCAGCCATCTTTACGACGAACGCCCCGGCTTTGGTTACTCCGCCCTCTGCCCGGTAGACTCCCAGCACATCGGAGTTTTATATGAAGGCAATAATGGGTTCATCTATTTCCTCAAATTCCCGTACAAGGAACTATTGGCTCAATAAACCGATATCTTATCACAACGTTTCCTCCGGTTCCCTCCGGAGGAAACGTTTTTCACCGGCTTCCTTTCTCAGGCAGATTGCACATGCGATTCATTTCTTTGACACTCACTCGTTTCTGCAGTAAAGAAGCCAGCCATTCATCCGTTTCCGGAAGACGATTGTATTTCACCAATGCTGCCGGATTCGTCAACCGTGTAAACAAAAGTCGTTTACAGGAATCCAAAGAAACGCTCTTCACTCCATATCCCATACCCTGATTGGAAGACCAGAACCGGAGAGTCGGTTTCCCTGCCTTATCCCGTTCCAAACCGAGGAAAACGACAAAATGCCCAAATTCCCGGGATCCTATTTCATCTGTCCAGAAAATCTTGAGGAAATCTCCCGGAAAAGCTTTGGATACATCCGTAAAATTCACGCCGAATCCCAAATCTCTAGCCCATTTCGCCATTCCCGGACCATTGGCATTCATCCTTCCCCAGGCGCCGCAACCATCCGGTTGGGGAAACCTCGGGGCCAAATATTGCCACACATTGCCGGGTAAACGCATCCCGATCGCCTTTTCCCAATGCTGCAGAGTCAGCAGAAAAACAAAATAAGCGGCCTCCGAGCAAAACGACGGAGTCGCCTTCCGGGGATTCAGGCGAAGATTCTCCGCACGGGCATTCCATGAGACCGCCTCCGTACACATCCGTTCCAGAGCTTCCCGGGAAGTGGAGTAGCCTCCTCCCCGGGGCATGGATGCCACCGCCTTGAGTACCATTGCATTCAGATTCACACGCGGAACAGGTTTGGATGCGGCAGTTGCGGTTCTTGAAGAAGTCTCCACGCGAGGAGCCGCCTGTAACTGGACAGACGTCAACAAAACACCTGAGAGGATAACCATGATCAAGCGGACAAAAGACATCGATATAATCTTATACAATCCAGTCTCCATCCACCAAGTCCATTCCGTGCCTTCAGCAATAAATGCAGAACCGAAATAATACGTCAAAAACTCCTTTCCATCCCATTTTTCAATTGATATGTTTCCTTAGTAACCGTTCCCGACGTCGTCATGAAATTATTTACCTCCCTCCTGACATTTGTACTCGTCTTTGCAAATTTCCCCTCCCTCGCACAAGCCCGGGATTCCTCATCTACACGGCAAAAGCCCAATATCATTTTCTTCCTCGTTGACGACATGGGATGGCAGGATACATCGCTCCCTTTCTGGTACGACAAGCAGGGGAAGCCCAAAAAGACTTTCCTCAACAAACGGTACAGAACCCCCAATATGGAAAAACTAGGGCAGCAGGGCATGGTCTTCACCAATGCCTACGCACAACCCGTCTGTTCTCCCACACGTGTCAGCCTGATGTCCGGTATGAATGCAGCCCGCCACCGAGTCACCAACTGGACTCTTCAGCGCGACGTCAGTACGGATGCTTCCAGTCCGGTCGTACTTCCCCCCGGTGATTGGAATATCAACGGCATCCAGCCCGCCGGCACCAAACCCAGCGGAAAAACCAAAAAGCCACTCACGGGAGAGCCTATTTCCTACACAATGAAAAAGCCCTATGTGGCAGCAACCGGTCTCCCCTTCCTCCTCAAGCAACAGGGCTATACAACCATCCACTGCGGCAAGGCCCACTGGGGTACGCGCGACACCCCCGGGGCGGATCCGCTCAACTTCGGCTTTGACTTCAACATCGCCGGCACGGAAATCGGTGGCCCCGCCGACTACAGAGGCTCCCAGAAATACGGGAAAGGGCCCTTCCACGTTTGCGGACTCGACGAAAATAATTATTACGAAAACGATACCTTCCTCACGGAAGCACTCACCCGGGAAGCACTCAGCAGGCTGGATGCCATCCGCAAGGATCCGAATACTGCCAAGAAACCCTTCTACCTCTACATGTCGCATTACGCCATCCATGCTCCATTCGATCAAAGAGGGTATGACAAACGCTTTGCCGACAACTATAAGGATCCCAAGGACGGCAAACCCTGGTCGGACAATGAAAAACGGTATGCCGGCCTCATCGAAGGCATGGACAAGAGCCTGGGAGACATCATGGACTACCTCCGGGCCAACAATCTGGACAAGAACACCATCATCCTCTTCATGGGAGACAACGGCGGCCTTGCCATCAGCGGACGACTGGGCAACCAGCTCGCCAACTTCCCTCTTTCATTCGGTAAAGGCTCCGGAAGGGAAGGAGGCATCCGAGAACCGATGATCGTCTCTTGGCCAGGTGTCACCAAAGCCGGTTCCCGAACCGATACTCCCGTCATTGTAGAAGACTTCTTCCCGAGCATTCTGGAAATGGCAGGGGTCAGGAATCCCCGCACGGAACAAAAGATAGACGGTATCAGTTTCGTGCCGCTCTTGAAGGGACAAAAAACCGCCCAGAACCGCCCCCTGCTCTTCCATACTCCCAACATCTGGGGAGAAGGAGCCTCAAACCACAGTTGTTATTCACCCTTCTCCGCCATCCGGCAAGGGGATTGGAAACTGATCTACTGGCATCCGACCCAGAAGTTCGAACTATTCAACATTGAAGAAGACATCAGCGAAACCAACAATCTGGCAGAGAAATATCCCGATCGCGTGCGCTCCATGGCATCGACCATGACGAAACTGCTCAAAGAGCGCAATGCTCAAATGCCCACCTATAAGGCCGGAAATGCATTCGGGGTTCCAGCCGGAACCCCGGTACCGTGGCCGGACAAAGCTTCCATAAATATCACGAAACCCTAAGTCCTGCCCCTGCTTCTTACAATGACGCAAGCCATGCATCCAAAGAATAAGCTCCCGGACCAGTCAGGCACAAGGCAAGTGCAGCTCCTGCAAAAAGGATGTGATACTCGATTCCTTCCCCAGCCTGCTTGCCGGACCAATTGCTGAAAAATCCATTCCGGACATGAAGACGCATGGCCGTCAGCATCAGAATAGCACACCCCAGGGCGGCAAGACGTGTCATTAATCCCAGAACAAGAGCTGCAGGAGCCAAAAATTCCGTCAGCATGGCCACAACAGCCAATGGAGCAGGAATGCCCATATTCCGGGTAAATGCCTCATAGGTGCCGCTCCATCCGCCACCGCCGAACGCGCCCAACACTTTCTGGGCGCCATGAGGCCACAATACAACTGCAAGAGTAATCCTCAAAACGAGTTGCCCTACTGATTCCATATTTCCGAACAAGATTTGATTGAACCATTCCATCGTCATTTTTCTTTCTCCGGTTATCTTGACGGAATAGACATATCCACCTCTCCGGTCGTTCAACGCCTGCTCTTTCTTCCTTCGTATTCTTTTCCGGGCAGAAATGCGCCAGAACGATTATGTCTGAGAAATGGCAATCATCCTGAAGATATTCATGATAGAAAATTCCAAAAGCCCTTCCCCTCGATTCCGACAGGCAGGGCAATTATCTTCCCAAGTTTCTTCTTCCCGTATGAACATCACATCTCAAAAACTCGCCTATTGGTTCATCACCAAGGCAGAGTCCATTGACAGGCCCCTGACGCCAGCCAAGTTAATTCACCTGTCAGTACTGGCCTGCCACGAATATCTGCGCGACTTCGGTATCCCCCTTATGAACGAATCCACCGAAGCATGGGAAAACGGGCCCGTTCTGCCTACCCTCTATCACGAATACAAGGAACAAGGATTCTGCCATCCTATCGAACATACCAGCCGTCGGCAATCGCCCCTCGAACATGACGATCAAATAGAGGCTTTCCTTGAAAGTATCTGGAACAAATACGACAAGTACACAGCACGCCAGTTAGCCCGGGCCTCCACCCGCCCCGGTACTCCATGGGACATCACCATTCATTCCTCGGAATCATTTCGCCATCCTGCAATTGGAGAATCTGCCATCCTTGCTTATTATTCCTCTCTCCGTCCCTGAAAATCACACGAACGCTATCAAGAGCCATGCCAAGAATCATCGAAATCTGCGCCAATTCCGCCCAAAGTTGTCTGGAAGCCGAATTGGGAGGAGCCGCTCGCGTCGAACTCTGCGCCGGAATCCCGGAAGGCGGGACAACGCCCAGTTATGGTGAAATCCTGACAACCCGGGAACTGGTCAACCATATCGCTATCCATGTGATCATCCGTCCGCGTGGAGGAGATTTCCTGTATACAGAGGCTGAAATCCGCTCCATGCTGCACGATATCGAAATATGCCGCCAGCTCTGCATCCAAGGAGTCGTGTTCGGTTGCCTCACCAAAGAGGGAGATCTCGACATGCCCCTGATGAAACGCCTCAAGGAAGCAGCCGGCCCCCTCTCCGTCACCTGCCACCGTGCCTTCGACGTTTGCCGGGATCCATTCCAGGCTCTGGAACAACTCATTGATCTGGGATGCGACAGAGTACTGACTTCGGGCCAGCAACCCGACGCAGTCAAAGGCATTCCCATGATCTCCCGCCTCGTACAGCAAGCAGGAGACCGCATCATCGTCATGCCGGGATGCGGAGTCAGGGAGACCAACATCGCTCAAATTGAATCGGAAACGGGAGCCAGGGAATTCCACACTTCGGCTCGCAGTACAATTTTCAGCAAAATGGAATTCCGCAATGAAAATGTTCCCATGGGCAGTTGCGCCGTTACCTCCGAATTTGAAACCGTCGAAACGGATCGCAACAAAGTTGCCGCCTGTGTCAATGCGTAAACAGCCTCGCATTTTCCCGATAAAATACAAAAATGCCGCTATCTTCAGGGTTTCAGCTTGAATCCTGAGCCTCATTAGTCCTTTAATGAGGACGATATGAGATTTATACTCCTTCTCCTGTTGCTCATCTCCGGGGGACTTGGCTATTGGTTCCACGAATCCTACAGGAAAGAAGCGGGCATTCCCGAGCTTCAACTAAAAATCCGACAAGCAGGAAGCGACCTGGAACGCATCGATTCCGATATGAAACGCGTCCACGATGAAATCCTGAAACTCGACAAAGCATTGGCCGAAAAAAAAGAAGAATTCGTCGAACAACGCAATATTCAGGAGATAGCCATCCAGGGCAAACGGGGAAAACTCATCCAAAAACAAAAGTCTCTGGACGAACATCGCCTCCTCGTCGACAAAAAATACAAAAAGCTTCAGGAAAACCTCAATGACAAGATCCAATCCCTCCGCGGCGAACTGGATGCTACTATAGCCAAAGACAGAGAAGCCATCTTCAACCGGGAACGCAGGGAAAACAATGTCTCCCATGCCAGCAAGGTAAATCCAAACTGGCCGGCACAGAAAGCCAGGCTCGTCGCCAATATGAACGCAAAACATGACCGATTGAAGAAGATTCAGGAAAAAGAGGAAAACAAACTGATCTTCCAACTCGAACAAGCCGAAAAGACCTACAGGGCATTCCAGGCAAAAAACAACAGAAACCAGCAGGAGATCTCCAGAGAGATCGACAATCTCTCTTCCATCCAACAGGAGGCGGACGAAACAACCTCTTTCCAACATACAAAAAACCCAGTTCCCTCAGTCAGCTCTCCCCTCCTGCAGAAACGAACCGACCTCGCCCTCCAGCAGAAAAAGCTCCAAAATAAATATGATATCCTCAATCGCGAGGCTAATTACAAAATGCAGAAGGCACTTGAAGAAAAAGAGGCCAAACTCGCCAATATCAAGACATGGACTTACATCATCTGCGGATTTTGGGGACTTCTGACCCTATTCGCCTTCAGCGGAAGCTCCCGCCGAGAAGCATGAAATCACGCCCATAGCAGGCATGAAGAATATTCTATCTAACATTACTCTATCCAACATAAGCGATCATACACTCCTACACTGTATAGGCGGAAGCCATGCCTATGGATTGAATACCCGTGATTCCGATCTTGATATTCGAGGAGTTTATCAGGCTCCCATCAAGAATTATTTGATGCGACAATATCGGGAGGTCGTTCAAGATCAGAAGTCCGACATCCTGTTTACGGAATTGGGAAAATACCTCAGCCAACTCTGCGACAACACGCCTTCCGCTCTGGAACTGCTGTACACGGAGAAAGATTGCACCAAATACAGGCATCCCTTGTTTGACGAGATGATGAACAACATAGCCATCCTCTCTAAAAAATGCCGGTACACTTATGGACAATATGCTTACATGCAGGTCAAAAAAGCAACTAGTATCAACAAAAAAGCAGTTCATCCAGTCGAGAGATGCAAAGGATTGGATGAATTCTCATATGTTCTGGACAGACAATATACCTATCCTTTCCGCCAATGGTTTGAGGAATATAGACACACTCATCCCGAAGCAACTCAAGAGACTCTGGCACTATGCAAGCTTGATCATGCGGAAAACATGTATTGCATCTATGAATACCCTTCCAAGGGTATTTTTTCCAAGACAAGGGATAATGTTATCCTGACATCCGTACCCTCCGAAAGCAAAATCGTCGGATATATCTCCATCAACTTTCAGGAATATGCCAGACACTGCCGGGAATATCGGGAGTATCAGGAATGGCTGGCAAAACGGAATGAAAAGCGCTTCATTACCAACTGCAATACCATTGTTTCGGGAACATATTATGATACCAAGAACATGATGCATACATTCCGCATCATGGAAACCGCTATCGAAATCGCCCGGGAAGGCAGAATTTTCGTCAATCGATCCCAAGATCGAGATTTCCTTCTATCCATCAGGAACGGACAATACAAATACGAAGAACTTCTGAAAATGATCGACGATAAGAACGAAGAAATGATTGAAGCATTTGAACATTCAACTCTCCCCGAAACACCGGAAACAAACGGTATCAAAGAATATCTTCTAGAGTTTTACGGCCTGTAGTTCGCCCTTGCTTTTTTTCGGCAACTCGTCAAAAAGCCATCTTTCCTCAACTATTCAATTTCCCATAAGAGGAAAATGCAAACAAGCCTGCGACGGTTTCCCGAGCAGGCTTGTTTACACAAAAAATCAAAATAACATAATAAACTTGACTCAACCCTGCTTGCGGGTCTTGTCAATAATGGATGCCACCGTTTCAGAAGGTTGGGCACCCTTAGAAATCCAAGAATCAACCTTGGCAAGATCAATAGTATAGTTAATGCCTTCTTTCATCGGATCGTAAGATCCGACCTGTTCGATGAAACGACCATCGCGACGAGCGCGGCTATCCGTGACGACGATTTTGTAGTACGGGCGATCCTTGGAGCCCTGACGGGTGAGTCTGATTGCTACTGCCATATCAATTATAGTGAAAGATGTTGTCCGCCCACCCATGTTACAGCAATTGCAACACAAGTGTTCAGTTCCTGAGCGGGTGCGAATGTATCGTCTATTCTCGGAGCTTTGTCAATAGCTGAGTTTTTGTTTTTTCCTGACCTCAGCTTCAAAATAAGCATTAGTTGTTGTCCATAAACAACTTTGAAGTAAATAACAAAAGACCGAAAAGAAGCAGAGCCAAAGCAAATATCCGGTCGATCGCCACCGTATACTTCGCATACAAGCACCGAACAGGCGCCCACTGGAAAGCCCAGGCCCACAAAATCCATCCAATGGCACACGTCACAACGGTCAGAGCCACGACAAACACGGTATACCCCGCACTATGGGGGACATTCAGCAAGGGAGCGGAGAGGGACATGAAAAACAATGTGCACTTGGGATTAGTCACATTGCAAATCATGGCATCGCGGTACACCCCCCAGCGGGAAAGGGACGGCTCTTCCGCTTCTTCCGTCGCATCGCCGCCAACAAAGGCTCCTTTCTTCGGCCAAATTTTCCATGCAAGATACACCATCCAGCAGCCGGCCAAATAGTAAAACAAACTGCCCCATGCACTCTGTAAAAGAGCCGAGCCGACCGTACAAGCCAAGGCAGCCTGAAAAATGGCTCCCGTAGCAATACCGAGCGAAACAGCCACTCCTGCCTTCAGACCATGGGCAAGACTCGTCCGGGTTACCAGCGTTTGATCCGGCCCTGGACTCGCCTGAGACATCAGAAGATAGGCTACAAATGTCAATTCAGGGATGAAATTCATATGGATGCACGAGGATGCGCCATACGATACGCATCCGCCAGCCGGGATCGCGTCACATGGGTATAGATTTGCGTTGTAGAGAGAGATGCATGCCCCAGAAGTTCTTGAACGGAGCGCAAGTCCGCCCCGGCATCCAGCATATGCGTCGCAAATGTGTGTCTCAGTTTGTGAGGAGAGATATCAAAGGGAATTGATGATGCCTTAACGTACTTTTTCAAAAGAAGTTCCACAGAACGACCACTCAGCCTTTTCCCGAGCCGGGAGATGAAGAGGGGGGATGTTTCCGGCAAATGGGCGCGACGGACATATTCATCCAACGCCGCCAAGGCGGGATCTCCGACGGGGAGGATACGCTGCTTGTTTCCCTTGCCTGTCACTCGCAGAATTTTCCGGTTGTGATTGACGCTTCTGACATCAAGGGACACCAGCTCGCTGAGCCGCAAACCACAGGAATAAAACAATTCAAGCACTGCCGCATCACGATAGGGCAGCCAGTCGGGAGACGACGGAGACAGAGGCAGACGGTAAGGCAATTCCAACAATTCCAGCATCTGGTCGATGGAAAGGAAAACCGGCAACTGGACGTGTTTTTTAGGCAGGGACACTTCAGCCATCGGGTTGGTCTCCACATACCCTCTTCTCAACAGGAAACGGAATAACGAGCGCAAAGCGGAAAAACGCAATCGCAACGTTGCAGACGATTTTTCCCCCATCAAACCAGTCATCAGCCATCCTCGGAAGTCATCTGCCGAACATGCCTGCCAGGAGGAAAAACGTTCCCCCATCCATTCCCGGAACAATCGCAAAGACCGGGTATACGTTTCGTGCGTATGCGAACTAGCCTGCTTTTCCACCAGCAGATACCGAAGAAACTCTTCCTCTTCCCGAGACATGGACATTACTATGCAATCCCTTCTCAGGAAAGGCAACCGGGAATTTACTCGTTTCCCTCTTCTTCCGTTTGAAGCAAGGTATAACCTTCCTCCAAGCTTTCCATCAACTCCGTATCGTAGGTTTCTTGAATAAACAGGTCAATGTCATCCATATCGGCACTATCATCCTCCTGTTTCTCACGAATCCGGCGAATGGACTCAAGAGCCGCTTTTCGTTCTTCATCGCTCAAAAGGCCATCACCGTCCTTATCATACAGGGCTAGCATGGCTTTCGCCTTGTCAGCGTACAATTTGCGAGAATCTCTAATCACGACATCCACTTCATCCCGGGACAACACACCATCGCCATCGGAATCATACTTCTTCAGAATCAACGATTGAGCCAGTAAAAACAAGGAAGGCCTGACCAAAAACTTTTTCTTGTGCGAATTTTCTACAACAATCCGGGGAATAGGGGGCGGAGGCAACACATCCCGGCCATTTTCTCCGACGGGACGGGGATGAGTCTTTTTCCCGGCTGTTCCCGCTTCATTCCGGTCTTCCTGGCGAAAATGCACCTCGGCTGCCTGTCTTTGTTGTTTAAATTGATCGTGCAGTTTCTTCTTCTCTTCAACGGAAAGTTTGCCGTCTTTGTCTAAATCAAATTTTTCAATGAACTTCCTGCGAGCTTCCTGGCGATTCTCCTCCGCATCCTTGAGCAGGATTTTCTTTTCCCCGGCATCAATAACGTCATCGCCATTAGTATCGTATTTTTTCAAGATGATATCCCTGATCATCAACAACTGGGCCAATCGGTCGGCACGGGAGGGCGGCGGCGGAGGGCCAGGAACGTCATCCCCCAGAGCCGGCAAAAGCCCGCAACAAGCCAGGATGACAACAGACAGCCTCCGGACGACACGATTTTTCATCAGTTGATTCCTCATGCTCTTGTTTTCGTAAACACCGTAATTGAAGGAGGGTTGCATAAAAAGCAAAATTTGTTCCTATCCTATCCGTGCAATTCCGCCAGCCGAAGCATCAAATGAAAAAGGCCGGTCTCGCCCATGCGAACCGGCCTCAAGATTGATTAAATGATTGCTGGAGGATTACTTCTTGTCATCCTGCTTAAGTTCGGCGTCCTTCTTGATGACGTGAACGATAGCGCTCTTTTCAAACTTCATGTTCACCCCTTCGGCCACCTGGACAGTCACCGTATTGGTATCCACGTAAATGACGGAGCCATGGATACCGGCACTGGTAATGACTTTGTCGCCTTTTCTCAGACTGTTCTGACGTTCCTGCTGTTCCTTCTGGGCTTTGCGCTGGGGACGGATCAGGAGTACCCAGAACAACAAGGCCATGACTACGATAAGAATAACCGGATGGATACCACCACTAGATGCTTGTTCCGAAGCTGAGGCCTGTGCCAGGACAGCGGCTTGTGCTAAGATATGATTCATGAGATTTCGTTATTTTTGTAGCGCGCGATAAAGGCATCCTTGAAGGAGCCGAAGGTTCCGGACACTATGGCAGCACGCGCCTGCGCCATCATCCGCAGATAGAATTCAAGATTTTGGAAAGAAAGCAACCTTAAAGCGAGTATTTCACCCGCTTTGAACAAATGCCTGACATACGCCCGGGAAAAACGAGCCACCGACGGGTGTCCTTCCGGGTCGATCGGGCGGGTATCCGCAGCCCATCTCTGGTTCTTGATATGCATGGGACCATCGGGAGTCAGGGCAACACCGTGCCGTGCCAAACGAGTTGGCATCACGCAGTCGAACATGTCCACCCCGCGGGAGATCATTTCCAAAATCTGAGGAGGCGTGCCCAGCCCCATCGCATAACGGGGTTTGTCCTCCGGCAACCAGGGGACCGCATGATCAATGGCACGGAGCATTTCTTCTTCCGGCTCGCCGACCGAAACCCCTCCGATCGCGTAACCGTCGAAGTTCATGGCAGCCAATTCCTCGGCGCACTGCCGGCGCAAGTCCTCATAGATAGATCCCTGGACAATTCCGAAATGGTGCTGGCGTCCATCACCCGAACGCGGTTTATATTCCTCAATCCACGCCTTGCATCGTCTGGCCCAGCGAAGCGTATAGCCCAAGGATTTTTCAGCGTATTTACGGTCACAGGGATAAGGGGGACACTCGTCGAAAAGCATCGCGATATCGCTGCCGAGGTTGGCCTGGATTTCCATGGATTTCTCCGGGCTAAGCATCATGTATGCACCGTCCAGATGGTTGGAAAACCGGACTCCTTCTTCGGTAATCTTGCGAAGCTTGGCCAGGGACCAGACCTGGAACCCTCCGGAATCCGTCAAGATAGGCTTGTTCCAGTCGATAAACCGATGCAGCCCCCCCATTTCGCGAACAAGGACATCCCCTGGACGAAGACAAAGATGGTAGGTATTGCCAAGGATAATCTGCGCTCCCAGAGCCTCCAGATCATCGGGATGCAGGGTTTTGACGGAACCTTGCGTTCCTACCGGCATGAAAATGGGAGTTTCCACAACGCCATGGGGAAGGACCAGGCGACCGCACCTGGCTGAACTGGAGGGATCCCGCGCTAGAAGAGTAAAGGACATATGTGATAAAATCGAAGGAGCTATTCCCGGAAACCACAACCGGAAGGTAATCCGGGGAAGTCGTTGTCATTACCTCATTTCGGAGGCAAAAGCAATACCCGGTTTCCCCTGCCCGGCAGAGCTCTCCTCTCCGGCATTCACTTCTTTCTGCCGGCGTTCATGTTTTTCAAAGCTTCCTCCGCGAGTTTGCGGCGGTGTTCCATCCGTTCGGCAATCCGCTGTTCAAGCCCGTTGGTCGTTGGCGTATAATAGTGGCGGCCTTCAGGCAAATAAGCCTGTGGGACATAACCTTCCGGAAAGTCGTGGGCGTAAAGATATTGCATTTTTACTTCATCGGTTCCTCCGGCTGCAGCCAGTTTTTTTCGAGTCGGCGTCCTCAAATGTTCCGGGACGGCCAGAGTCGCCCCATGTCTCACATCCTCCAGAGCGGCGGCAATGCCCATGTAGGCAGAGTTACTCTTGGGGGCGGTCGCCAGATAAACGGCGGCATGGGCCAGAGGAATGCGGGCTTCCGGCATGCCGAGCATCTCTGCAGCCCGGGCGGCATCAATGGCAACGCGCAAAGCATTCGAATCCGCCAGACCTACATCTTCCGAGGCGGCAATGACGATACGCCGGGCAATAAACCGGACATCTTCTCCGGCTTCCAGCATTGTTGCCAGCCAATACAGGGCGGCATCGGGATCGGAGCCACGCATGGATTTGATAAAAGCCGAAATCGTATCGTAATGCCCGTCTCCTGCACGATCGTATTTAATCGCCTTCCGTTGGATGGATTCTTCGGCTGCAACCAAATCGACATGAACCGTACCATCCGGCCCGGGTGACGTCGATAGAACAGCGACTTCCAGTGCCGTCAACGCCTTGCGGACATCGCCATCCGCCATTGCAGCCAAGTGTTCGAGAGCATCAGTATCCACAACCGGGTTGAACGAAGCCAGTCCTCGTTCCTTGTCACTCAAGGCACGAACGAGCAAGGCTTTCAGATCATCGGAGGGAACGGATTCCAAGGGGAACACCTGCGAGCGAGACAAAAGAGGGGAATTGATCGCAAAATAAGGATTTTCCGTCGTCGCTCCAATAAAACGCACAGTTCCCTTTTCCAAATAAGGAAGGAGGACATCCTGCTGAGCTTTGTTAAAGCGATGAAGCTCATCTACAAAAAGAATCGTTTTCTTTCCCTGGACACTCATCCGCATTTGCGCCTGGGCAATGCGCTCCCTCACTTCGGCCACATTGGACTCCACACCGTTGAGCATGACGAAAAACGAATCCGTCGTTCTGGCAATAACCGAAGCCAGAGTCGTCTTCCCCACACCGGGAGGGCCGTACAGGATCAGAGATGTAAATCTGTCCGTTTCAATCGCCCTCCGAAGCAACTTACCCGGGGCCAATACGTGCCTCTGCCCCGCCACTTCCTCCAAGGTACGGGGACGCATCCTCGCAGCAAGAGGCATCGGGGGCAAAGCATCGCCGGGCTTGCTCTCTTGCTCCTCCGGCTCATCATTCAAACTGAACAGATCCATCCGGAGGGAAACCTAGCATGTCCCCCCGCTCCGGACAAGCCGATTAGAGGACTGTCCGAAGCAGAGGGAGAAAAAATAAGGCGTTATTTCTTCAAGAGGCCCTGTTCGATCGGGCGGCCCGTCCAGACTTGAGGCTGCTTGAGTTCAAGCAATTTGGCAATCGTCGCAGTGATATCATATACCATCGTACTGTCCGTGATCTTTTCATTTCTCTTAATCCCGGGGCCAGCCATGATGAAGGGAGTTCTGACTTCGCTCAATGTAATTCCTCCATGGTTTTTGCCTTTACCGCCATGGTCGGAAGCGAAAAAGATAGCCATTTTCCCGTTCATCGGACTTTTTTTGACAGCTTGAACCAGCTCTCCCACTACCTTGTCCGCCGTCTTGCAGGCTTCTTCATACTCCTTGCTTTCCCAGCCATACTTGTGCCCGGCGCCATCGGTAATGTCCAGATGGATAAAAATAAACTGAGGGTTCCGCTTCAGGAACGACTCCGTCAACTTGACAATTTCATCAGGTTTGGCGTTCTTGGATTCGGAAATAGCATCCTCTTCCATCAAATACTTGATACCTTCCCAATCGTAGAAACATCCAGTCACGGCGGTTGGCCGCTGGTCACGAAGAATACCGAAAATACCTGGGTACTGTCCGTAATTGCCAATTTCCCGAGAAGGAAGTTCAGGAGACTTACTACCCCATTTCGTAAAACCATGGAGTTCCGTCGGCGAACCGGAAAGCATCGACTTCCAGTTGATGGCACTTGAAGAAGGCAACACGCTCCGCATCTCCGTGGTAGATGCACCGCTCTTCTCCAACGCCGTCAGATTGGGCAGATCTTTCTTGTACTTGTTATACATTTCGGCACTGAAGCCATCAACACCGATCAGGATAACAGGAGTCGGAGCCGCCATGGAAACACTCCCCAGGCAAAGAACCGCCAAAACGGTCATTGTTACATGTTTAATATTCATATTAAGGTAATTTACGAATGTGAACACCGACACCTTTCAGTAAAAAATCATTTTTTGGGGACTCGGGTAAATTGACACTAAGTTGTCGGTCCGTTCACGGAGCTATCTTTACCCCCGTCCATGCGATACAGCACATATAAATACCGGAAGAGGGCAGAATTTCCGTATGGCTACTTGTCAAACCGGATGCATTCGGGCAGGATGCCCCCAGTCATGCGCAAACGACGAGTAGTCATCTTAGGATCGACAGGATCCATCGGGACCAGTGCCCTCAAAGTCGCCCGCGACATCCCCGACCGCATGGAAGTCGTCGGGCTTGCCGCCTGTTCAAGCGTCAAAGCCCTGGCAGAACAAATTCATGAAACGGGAGTCAAGAGGGTAGCCCTTTTCGATGCTACCAAAAAAGAGGAACTGGCGGCATTAATCTCCCCGGACGTCACGATTTTCACAGGGGAAGAAGGACTCTGTGAACTGGCTCGTACAGAAGAAGCCGATATGGTGCTGATCTCCATTATCGGCACAGCAGGATTACAACCTGCACTAACCGCCATTGAAGCCGGCAAAGATCTTGCCATCGCCAGTAAGGAAATCCTGGTAATGGCTGGAGAAGTAGTCATGACCGCCGCTCGCAAGGCCGGTATCAACGTCTTGCCCGTAGACAGCGAACACAATGCCATCTACCAGTGCCTGCAGGTGGATCACAGAGGCCCCGACCAGGTGTCGCGCCTCATTCTGACGGCATCCGGAGGACCATTCCGCACTTGGGATAAAAACGCCCTTGCCTCCGTCACTCTGGAACAGGCATTGCAACATCCCACCTGGAACATGGGACGCAAAATAACCATCGACTCCGCCACCATGTTCAACAAGGGGCTGGAAATGATCGAAGCCCGCTGGCTTTTCGATATTCCAAT
Source organism: Akkermansia sp. N21169 (assembly GCF_029854675.1). Classification (NCBI taxonomy): domain Bacteria; kingdom Pseudomonadati; phylum Verrucomicrobiota; class Verrucomicrobiia; order Verrucomicrobiales; family Akkermansiaceae; genus Akkermansia; species Akkermansia sp. N21169. Next base: position 38,928 of record NZ_JARWNC010000027.1, read on the forward strand.
GGACCGCGTGGACGTCATCGTCCATCCCCAAAGCATCGTTCACTCCATGGTAGAATACGTCGATGGCTCCGTCATCGCCCAAATGAGCGAATCCGATATGTGTTTCCCGATCCAGTATGCCGTCACCTGGCCGGATCGAGTCTCCAATACCCTCACTCCGCTGGATTTCCGCCAACTTGGCAGCCTCGTTTTCGAAGCACCACGAGAAGACGCTTTCCCGGCGCTGACACTCGCCCGCCGGGCGGGGGAACTCAGCGGAACCATGCCGGCCGTCATGAACGCAGCCAACGAAATCGCCGTCGAAGCCTTCATGAACCGCCGTCTCGGATTCACTCAAATCTGGGACGTCGTCGGCCAGGTCATGAACGCCCATGATCCAATTGACCCCATGGGACGCCTGGAACCGATCCTGAAAGCCGATGCCTGGGCTCGCTCCACCGCTGCCGGCATCTGCGCCTCACTTGCCACATCCAGCGTCTGAACACTGCTCTTCCATGAACTCTCCGGACGGACGTCTGCCACGCATTGATTTTTTGGACGCACTCCGGGGGCTGGCCCTGCTGGGTATCGTACTCGTTCATGCGCACGACCACTTCAACCTTTACGTCTATCCGCCCTGTCCGGACGGATGGCTTGGGGAAGTCAACCGCTGGGCCGAGTTCGTCTATTCCACCTTTCTGGTCAGCAAAGCATTTCTCCTCTTCGCCTTCCTGTTCGGGATGAGTTTTTTTCTGCAACTGGACCGAGCCGGAAAAGCCGGTGTGGACTTCCGGAGTAAATTTATCTGGCGATTGGCCCTGCTGTTCTGCATCGGTCTGGTTCACTGTCTGTTCTACGACGGAGACATCCTGACCGTCTTCGCCGTTCTGGGGCTTCTGCTCATCCCATTGTATTCCGTCAGATCATGGATTCTGCTTGCTCTGGTACTCGTCCTTACAGCCAGGTTACCCCTCATATTAGATATCATTCATGGATTGATCTCTCCGGACTGGACACCGGAACACACCTACAACGGATTCTTTCTGCTCCATGACCATATGACCGCCCCCTCCCGGGAAAGCGTGTATGCCGGAAATTCCCTAATCGCAACCATCAAGTGGAATTTCATCTACGGACAAGAGGGCAAATGGGCCTTTCTCGTCAATAGTCCTCGCGGCATTCAAACCATCGCCATGTTCATTCTGGGACTTTGGTGTGGTAAAATGAGATTTTTCGAAAACCTGGGAACACGCACACGCATGTTCCGCAATGCCGCCTGCATCTTCCTGGCATGCTGGATTTTCCTTACCGTAATACCCATGCCCCATGTGACATCTACCGAAATAGATAGGTACCTTGTCGATTTGACGACAAGTTGGGCCAACCTGCTCTACTCGGCCGGATTCGTCTGTTCCCTGGCCTGCTTGAGCGGCCTTGGAAAGACTACCCGCATGATACGTCTGCTGGCTCCCATCGGCAAAGCCACCCTCACCTGCTACGTCAGCCAGACACTCATCCTGACGTTCTTCATGTTCGGATGGGGTCTCGGGTTGGCTCCCCGATGGAATGCACTGGAATCCATGTGTGCCGGAGCAGCAGTCTTTGCCATCCAATGCCTTTTTTTCCGCGTATGGTTCAAATATTATCTGTACGGCCCTTTGGAATGGCTTTGGAGATCGGGTACGCGCCTGGAGTGGCAACCTCTACGACGCCCCAAAAGCCCCCGAAGTTAATGAAAAAACAGGGAGAGGAAGGGATGAGATGCCTCATATCACCCCGGTCTTCTCCGTATTACGGATCCAGACTGTCATCAATCAAGTCGGCAAACGCCTTGCGAAGACGCATCGTCGTCGCGCCCGGAAAGAGCCGACGGCCATCAATCATGGCCACCGGTTGAACCTCGCACAACGACGAGGTCAGAAAGACTTCTTCCAATGATTGGAGAGAGGAAAAGGGTTCATATGCCTCTACGCATGCAATCCCCAAAGACCGGCATAATTCCATGACAAGCCCCCGCGTCACCCCCGGAAAGGCCCCTCCCTCCAGCGGGCATGTCTTCACCACCCCGTCCTGCACCCAGAACACGTTGGAGATGGTACCGGAACAAATCTGTCCGGAAGTATTCGCCAGCAAAGCTTCCCCCATGCCCTTCCCGACAGCTTCGGCAAGAATCATCATGTTTTCAATATAGGAAAGAGTCTTGATCCCCTTGAAGGGACTCTTGTCATTGCGCATATAGGAAGAAGTCATTACGGAACACGTATCGCCCTGGCGTCCTCCGGGAACAGCGGCCACCATAACGGTACAGGGAGCCCCGCAGCGCAAGAGTCCCAGCAGAGAAAGACCGGAAGTCACCGCAATACGGATACACATGGGATCAGCCAATTTGTTCCTCTCAATCACCGTACGGACAGCCTGGAAAAGTTCCTCCTTGGACGGGATACTATCCACATTCATGCCCATCGCCTCGGCGGAAGCCATCAATCGCGCGTGATGACGGGAAAAAGCGAACGGCATCCGGTCATACGTCACCAAGGATTCAAAACAGCCGTCGCCAACGGAAAACCCCAGGTCAAAAGGAGAGATACGCGCTTCGTCTTCGGAAAGAATTTCCCCGTTGAGCCATACGATTCGGTTGGATGCCATAGTTGAGTTCTGTAAAAGTTCGATTTTTTCCATTGGAGCTTAAAATGGACGACTATTCAAGCGAGTTATGATCCAATTGAAAGAAAAGTTGCGTTCTTCTTACTTGCCACCTCCACCCGTCAAGGTGTAAAGAATGTTACCCCGTCCACAATCCGGGCACTACCTCGCACAAGAAACTATCCTCCCACCAACTCAACCATGCTCGAATTTTTAAGAAAACACACGCTCGTCGTCATGGGCGCCATGGTTCTGGTCTTTTTTGGACTGGTCTTTATCGAATCCCGCACGAACACTACATTTTCCACCGGAGGACCCGCTCGCGTCAAGGTTGGCAATATCTCCTATACTGACAAGGATTTGAACAGAATTGCCGAGATGGGCATTCGGGTTGCCAGTCAGGTTCCCAGCCTATTCAATTTCATCCAGCTCCTGGCGGCGGCTCCCAGCAATGAAACCGGGGCTTACGATGCATCACTCGCTTTCCTTGCCAACTACGGCATTATTAAACAGGAAGCGGAACGCTACGGCATCTACCCCAGCTCCGAGGAAATCGACGAAACGATCAAGGGCATGCCGGAATTCTGCAAGGAAGATGGAACTTTCAACCCCGAAGCCTACCGGGAACTTGTCTCTATGCGCGGTAAAAACGCCATCGGCGAAGTGGAAGAATCCCTGCGGGAAGTCGTTGCCACATGGATTCGTTTCAACCGCCTGGAAAGCATCCTGACGGATGGAATCTCCATGAACGAAGAATTCGTCAAAGACTACATCCAGTCCATGACCCAGGACATCACCGTCAACGTCGCCACTCTCAACAAGGAAGACTTCCGTCCCAAGACCGAACCAGGCGAAGAAGAGATCAAAGCCTTTTGGGAAAAGCGCAGCAAAAATTACCTCAGCGACGAAATTCGCGATCTGACCGTGTACATCTTCACACCCAAGGCCAAAATCGTGGACAAGGCCGATACCAAAATTCCAGCGGCAACACTGGAAGTACTCAATGTGGTCGAACCCCTCTGGGAAAAGATCACTGACGCCAATGGCAAAAATCTCGATGAAGTCATAACCTCCGCGACCAAGGATTTCGAATCCCTGATGACGGTCTCTCGTGAACAATTCGACAACATCACGATGGACAATGCCCCCGACTCACTCAAACTGCCCCTGAATCCGGCTGCCGGAGCCATGCAAAAGAGCCTTATCGAAACGGCGTTCTCCATCGACAAGCACATTGACGCGGAACCGCCCACTCCCATCGCAAACGATGCTTCCGGAGCGCCTGCCATTATCAAAAAGAAAAAGCCGGACGCAGAAGGTATTACGGCCGAACGCATTTCCAACACCCTTGTTCTTGACGACGGTCGTATCGCCCTCGTCTGCGTCAACAAGATTGTTCCGATAGCCCCCCTGCCCTACAATCAGGCCCGTGCCGCCGCCCGCGCCGACTACTTGGACCAACTCACGACAACAACCATGGAAAACGCGGGCAAAGCCTTGAAGGAAAAACTTGATCAGGAAGGGACCGACATTGAAAAGTTCAAAGCTGCCGCTACCGCAGCCGGAGCCAAACTCTCTTTCTGGGGGCCATACAACAAACAACATATTCCCGACAATATGCCTGACGGTCTTACCATTTTCGATGCCGTTCGTAAGGTCAATGTCGGAGAATCCACGGAACCCGTTACAGTGGGAGGTTCCGTCATTATTGCCCAGTTAACCAAGAAGACAATCACGGATACCCCGGAAAACAAAGCCATTGAAACTTACATGACCCATGGCTTCAATGACGTCATTAAAAGAATGATCCTCATGGACTGGCTCGCCAACTGCTATACACGCTACAAGGTCACCTTCCAAGCCAGAGGGAATTATTAAACCCGTCAACACCATTTGCCCCCCATCATGAGCTTCCTTCCCTACCAAGCACGCTTTATCGTCGGAACGGAAGCTTGTGAACGTTTCAGTTTTTACGGACTCAAGAGCATTCTGGCCCTGTACATGGTCGGTGCTCTGGCTCTTTCCGAGGAATATTCCATCGCGACGGTCCATTTGTTCGTCGCCATCGTTTATTTGACGCCTTTGATCGGAGCCTGGATTGCCGACAACCTGCTGGGACGTTATAAAACCATTCTCACCATCTCCCTGCTTTACTGCATCGGCCACGGCGTACTTGCCATGGCCGATCTTTTCCCGGACATTGAATCCCGCCGGATGATTCTTTACATAGGACTGATTATCATTGGCTTGGGAGCAGGAGGCATCAAACCCTGCGTTTCCGCCTTCATCGGCGACCAGATCACGGACAAGTCGCCAAAAATGATGACCCGTGCTTACAATGTCTTCTACTGGTCTATCAATCTGGGTTCCCTGTTTTCCTTCATTGTCGTCCCGGCAGTCAAAGACGAATTCGGCTGGAGCTGGGCTTTCGCCATCCCCGGCATTTTCATGGCCTTGGCTACATTCTGTTTCTGGAGCGGGCGGAAGCACTACGTCATGTATCCGCCTACCAAACAGAGAGAAGGAGCCAGCCGTACAAGCATGTGGAAAGTACTCTTCCATGCCATTTCCCATAGAGGTTGGAATTCGGCCATCACCACCTTCGGACCAACACCGGTCAAGGACTTACGGCAGATTCTCAATATCCTGACCATTTTCATTTTCGTGATTCCGTTCTGGTCCCTGTTCGACCAAACAGCATCTTCCTGGGTCATTCAGGGAAGTAATATGACCCCCATGCACATTCCCTTGCCATGGGGTACCTGGTCCGTAGGTCCGGAGCAGATCCAATCCGCCAATCCGTTGATCGTCATGATCCTTGTTCCGGTCATTTCAACGTTGATCTACCCCTACATCGGCAAATGGGTGCGCCCGCTGTTCCGCATGGGGAGCGGCATTTTTCTTTCCTCCATTTCCTTCGTCATTGTTGCATGGATTCAAAGTCGCCTCGATCAGGGAGAACAGCTCTCCATCGCCTGGCAGCTTCTTCCCTATGTCATCCTGACCGTTTCGGAAATTCTCCTGAGTACGACCGGACTCGAATTCGCCTATACCCAGGCGCCGGCTCGAGTCAAAAGCATCATCTCCAGTTTCTGGAATCTGACGACTTTTGCCGGCAACATGCTCGTCTTCATCATCACGTATATCATCGCCTTTGTGACGGATAGTCATGCGGTATCCGTCGAGGGATTCATGACATATGCAGCCATGGCTGCCCTAGTCAGCGGCTTTTTTGCCATCTCCGCCAAGTTTTACATGAAGAGGAAGCAGACCATCGACGCCATTCCGGAAGACGCGGAAGTTTAAGGACTCCCAATTTCCCAGGATCTCACTTACTCCTCGGAAATTCCTTGAAGGTGAAAGAATTTCCCGTTCTTTTCGTATTTCTTCGTGTTATGCGATACTATTCTCTGACACGACTGGCCATGAGCGTCATGGTCGCAACCTCGTTGACAGGGCTCATTCCTGCAGCACATGCGGAAAAAGAAGCCACGCTCAATGATCAATTGATCGTCAACAATCCCGGTCCGGCAGCGCTGGTTGCCCCAAGCCAGGCTCTCTTCTTCCCTCCCATGCTGAAGTGGGAAAGCTGGGATTACTCTCCCATGTGGTCCAAAAAACCACAGGCTATTTCCAAGGACTTGCCGAAGGACTGGAAAACAAAAGTCGATTTTGATGTCGCCTACGGTCGCTCACAGGCAATCGTCAAAATTCCCGAAGGGACCGATCTATACGGGCAGGGGCTCGTCACCGGCCCACTGCGCCGCAACAACACCAAAATAGCAGTCTGGAACACAGACAACTACGGCTACGGTACCGACCACGGACGGCGCCTCTACCAAGGCCATCCCTGGGTCATGGGAGTTCGCCCGGATGGAACGGCATTCGGCGTCCTGGCGGACACGACATGGCGTTCTATTCTGGAAACGACGGACAAGGAAATTATTTTCGACTCGGAAGGCCCAGTCTTCCCCGTTCTCGTCATTGAGGGCAACAACCCTCTGGACGTTCTGCGCCAGCTGGCCGATCGTACCGGACATACGCCCATGCCCCCCCTGTGGTCGCTCGGATACCAGCAATGCAGGTGGTCCTACGAAAGCGAATCCAAGGGACTTAACATCGCCCGCGAATTCCGCAAGCGCCAAATACCCGCCGACGTCATCTGGATGGATATCGATTACATGGATGACTACCGTGTTTTTACTTTCAGCAAAAAGAGATTCCCCAATCCAAAAGCCTACAGCGACGCTCTGCACGAACTGAACTTCAAAGGTGTCTGGATGATTGATCCGGGAGTCAAAAACGACCCGAATTACTCTGTTCTCAAATCCGGTGACGAACAAGACGTCTGGGTCAAAAAGCCCGATCAGAAAACGGACTTCATCGGTCCTGTCTGGCCCGGCGATTGCAAATTTCCCGATTTTACCCGTGAAGGTACCCGTATCTGGTGGGCCGGGTTGTACCACGATTTCATCCGGAACAACGGCGTTGACGGCATCTGGAATGACATGAACGAACCGGCTGTCTTCAATTTCCCGGGACATACCATGCCCGTGGACAATTTCCACCGGGGCGACAAGAACATCCAACCCGGTCCCCATCTTAAATATCACAATATCTACGGTATGCTCATGATGTCCGCCACGCGAGACGGCATGATGCAGGCCAATCCGGAGAAGAGGCCCTTCCTGCTTTCCCGCTCCAATTTCATGGGCGGACAGCGCTATGGCGCCACCTGGACCGGAGATAACCTGTCCAACGCCGGACATATGCGGATGTCCATCCCGATGACACTCACTCTCGGCCTTTCCGGGCAGCCCTTCAACGGACCGGACATGGGGGGATTCGGCAACAATGCCTCCAAGGAAATGTACGAACAGTGGATCAGTTTTGGCACGATGTTCCCGTTCTGCCGCAACCATGCCAGTAAAGGTACCCAAAACAAAGAACCATGGGCCTATGGACCTGAAGCGGAACAAGTAGCCAAAACGGCCATTGAACGCCGTTATCGCCTGCTTCCCTACATGTACACTCAGTTCTGGCGTTCCACCCAGGACGGACGTCCCGTCATGCAGCCGACCTTCTTTGCCGACCCGTCCGACAAATCGTTGCGCGCCGAAGAGTCTACCTTCCTCGTCGGTGGTGATTTGCTCGTCATTCCGACCATTGCGGAAAATCCAGCCTTACCCAAAGGCAACTGGCTTCCGGTAAACATCCTGGAAACGCAGGAAGACGCCAGCCCCAAACAGGCCACAGTCAAAGTGAGGCCCGGTGCTATTGTCCCTCTTGGTAAAGTCGTACAGCATACGGCGGAACCCATGCTGGAAACAACAACTCTCGTCATCAATCTTGATGAAAATGGCAAGGCTTCCGGCGAACTCTACCAGGATGCCGGAGACGGCTACGGATTCCAGGACGGAGATTATTGCCTGACTGCCTACACGGCGGAAAAGACACCTGAAGGAGTTATCGTCACTACTGAGATCAAAGAAGGCAAACGCCCGACCGCTACTCAAAAAATTGTAGCCCGTCTGCTGACTCCCGAAGGAGAAAAACGCGCCGAGAGTGTCCCTGGGCAGAAACTCCTCATCAATCTCTAATGTCATTTTCCTTCTTCGAAGGTTAACGACTTCCTCAAAACCCGCATTCCTCCAACTTGGGAATGCGGGTTTTTTCGAGTCTGTACTTTCCGAATCATTCAATTCTTTGTGAGGCTGCTCCGTTTTTTGCTTCATGACGCAACTCGATCCCTCCAGCCAATCCCAGAATCCCCCCTTGCCTGGGTAAAATAAATATGATATACTAAGGGAGAGGGTTTGTCCATTTCTGGACTACCCTCTTTCCCATCATGAACTCTGATCACGTTATCCTCATCAAACGCATATTTGTCTATAGTCTGGGTCTTTTCATATTAGCGCTCGGCGTATCGTTCTCCATCGCATCCAATCTGGGAGTTTCTCCCGTCAATACGGTTCCCTATGTCATCAGCCGAATTACGCACTTGGAGATGGGAATATGTACTACGGTTGTATTCATAGGGTTCATCCTTCTGCAATTCTTCATTCTGGGGAAAGAGTTCAAGCTCCAAAGTATTTTTCAAATCATCTGTGCTGCCTTGTTCGGTTCGTTCGTTTCCCTGGCGCAATTGTGTACATCGTGGCTTCCCGAATGCACCGGATACGGGCTGCAAGCTCTGTATCTTGCCATCAGCATGATCCTGGTTGCCCTGGGAATTCTGTTTTACTTGAGCGCCGGGATTTTATCCCTGCCGGGAGAAGGAGTCATGCAAGCAGTATCCCGGAAAACCGGCCTGCCCCTTTCAACGTGTAAAATCATGTTCGACACCGTATCCGTAGCAGCCGCGGCAGCCCTGTCCCTTTTCTTTTTCACCTATCTGGACGGCATCCGGGAAGGGACTGTTCTGGCAGCCTTCGGAGTCGGCTGGTTCCTCAAAATCTTCGCCAACCAATGGAAGGAAAATATCCTGCGTTTTCTCGAGAAAACCGGGCAGTCGGAAGAAAGCGCATCCGCTTGATTCCCCGCATACGGCTTGACCTTGCCTTCCTGTACATGTAAAAATAACATAAAGTAATAATTGTATGAAACCAGTCACATTCAACTGTACCGTTCTGCGAGACGGGCATCAGTCCCTGGCAGCAACCCGCATGCCCACTGAAGTCATGCTGCCTATCGCTTCCATCCTCGATACCATGGGCTTCAGCGCTCTGGAAACCTGGGGAGGAGCCACCATTGATTCCGGGCTGAGATTCCTGGGTGAATTTCCCTTCGACCGATTGGATGCTCTGAAAAAAGCAGCCCCCAAAACGCCGCATATGATGCTGTTGCGCGGCCAGAACATAGTCGGCTACACCAACTATGCCGACGACGTCGTCGAAGCCTTCATCAAAATGAGTGCCAAACACGGCATGAATATCTTCCGTATTTTCGACTGCGTGAACGACCCGCGCAACATGGAAACCTCCATCCGCACCGCCAAGGCTTGCGGCTGCCAGGCACACGGCACAATCTGCTACACAACATCCCCGGTCCATACGACGGAAAGCTTCGTCAAAATGGGGTGCGAACTTGCAGAAATGGGAGCCGACGCAATTGTCCTGAAAGACATGGCAGGGCTAGTCCCCCCCCACGTCACGGCGGAAATCGTCTCCTCCCTGAAGAAGAACATCTCCATCCCCGTCTGGTTCCATACGCACGATACGGCCGGATTGGGAGCTTCCTCTATCCTCAGCGCCATCGACGCCGGGCTGGATGCTGCCGACGTTTCCATCTCTCCGTTCGCTAACGGAACCGGTCAGCCGGACTGCCTCCGCATGCTTGCCTTGCTGGAAGGCAATCCCAGGAAACCCGAATTCGATCTGGAAAAACTCCACGAAATCCAGGAACTCCTCAAACCCATCTACGCCAGCCTGTCCAAGTACACCTCGCACAAAAACGAAATCGTCGATTCCGATACCCTGCGTTACCAAGTACCCGGAGGCATGCTCTCCAACTTCCGTACCCAGTTGAAGGAACAAGGCATGAGCGACAAATTCGACGAAGTTTTTGCCGAAATTCCCGTTGTTCGCAAGGCTCTCGGCTGGATTCCCTTGGTGACACCTACTTCCCAAATCGTCGGTGTTCAGGCCATGCTCAACGTCAAATTCGGACGTTGGAAAAACATCACGCCGCAAGCAGCCGATATTTCTCTCGGCTACTATGGCAGAACAACGGCTCCCGTCGATCCGGAAGTCCAGAAACTCTGCGCCGAAAAAATGGGCAAGGATCCGATCACCTGCCGACCTGCCGACCTGATTAAGCCCGGCATGGCAGACCTCCGCAAAAAACTCGCTGAAAAAGGCATGCCTACCACGGACGAGTACTGCGTCATCTACGCTATGTTCCCACAGCAGCTTGAAGAATACCACAAGAATCCCGGTCCAAAACCGGAACCTGCCGCCGCTCCGGCCCCTGCAGCGACAACGGGAGCAGCTACTCTAAACCTCAACCTCCAAGGAAGGACTTATTCCGTCCAGATTGAAGAACTGTAAGCAATTACAGATTTTTCTCCCCCCCCCTGCGTTTGCACGGCACATATGCTCAAGCACATCCGCCACATCATCCTGATTGCAGCTCTATTGCTCGCCTTTGCGGGTAATGTGGCTAGGCTTGGCGTATGTCCGTGCAGCGAGGGTTTCCTGGGTTTATTTGTTGGCGACTGCCCCTGCAATACATGCAGTGCCGTCAGTCCGGAATGCCATGGATGCCAGCATGCATCCCCCTGCCTCTCCTCTATTCATGGAGCAGTCGATGCAGCAAACACCAAGGGGCACCATGCCATCGGAGAAACTCCCTGCCCCAACAAGATGCTTGAAGGATCAGGCCCTCTCCTTCAAGTGTCAGAAATTTCCATTCCTAAATTTCTTCTGACGCCCGTTATTGTGCCGGAATGGCAAAATTGGTCGTCCATTATCCTTTTTCCTTCGCAGGAATTCGTTTTTGAGATTCCTCTGCCGCCTCTTATTGAACAGGGAATTTCTCCCTATACAGGCTACAGTCGCCCTGTTTTGGCATAGGAATACGGGCATTTGCCCGGCAGAATAAGCTTCTCCCGTTGATCAAAAGATCGGAGGAAGCTTTGTGCCGCATTGCAGAATCCCTCCGGGTGCAGGGTTTCCCCCACTGATCCGGAAAAACCATGTCTCTTTTCGTTTTATTTCTTTCTTCTACAACTATCTTCATCATATCATGAACACAGCTCTATTATGCCTAGGCGCAGGAGCCATGACCCTGCTGGGATCATGCGTCTCCTACAAAGACTCCCCCATTGATCTGGTCCGGGAGGAACAAGCATGGAAGCAACAGTCGCTTGCCGTCCAGGGAACCAAACCGCTCAATCTTGGGAAAATTCAGAAAATCGGTCTCGTGTTGAATGCCGATCTCAATCAGGCAAGACTGAAACTGGCTCACAGCAGCAATGTCGCCCAACAATCCGGGTGGTGGAACGATCCCTCCATATCCTTTGACGCCAAACAATCGCTGGAGGACGTTTCCGTGATCAATCTGGATGCCGGATTGGCTTTCACCATTCCCGTCACCGGCATCCCCTCCCTGGAAAAGAAAACAGCCGAACAATACAAGGAATCCGATTACTGGGCCCTCCGTCAGGCAGAACTTACCTACCTCTCCACCATAGAGCAGGAATGGAAACAGCTCGGCATAGTTCGCAAGCGAAAAGAATTGATTGCACAACGAGTCCGCGAAATGAAGGATGAGGACGCCCGGTTTTCTCAACTTTACAAACTCGGGGAAATCGATGCGGCTACCCGGCAGCTTACCACGAAAAACTACAACACAGCTGTCAGAGACCTTCAAACGGCCGAACAGGATGAACTCGCCCAACGCATGTCCCTGATCAAGCAGGCGGGATTTCATCCTGCCGCCGCCTCAGTTTTCCGCCTGGATACTTCCTGCCCAATGAACGTTCCGAAAGCCGTAACCGTACCGAGTCCGGGAGAACTTGTCTCTTCCCCGCAAATCAAGAGCGGAATGGCGGCCTATGCAGCTGACGAAATCCAGCTCAAGACGGAAATCCGCAGGCAATTCCCCGAGCTGGAGTTAGGCCCGGCCTTCACTCGTGATGACGGAGAAAAAGAACTGGGTGGCAGCATCGGTTTCAACATTCCACTTTGGAACCACAATCGCAAGGCAATCGCCGAAGCGGAAGGCACGCGCAATTCCTCCCGCCAAGCTACCATCGCCCTCTGGAGGGAACTGTTGCAAAACTCCCGGGAACTCGCCCAGGAACAACAACTTGTCCGCAGCCATTGCCAGGATGAATTGAATCGTCTGAACCTCTTCTCCTCCAATCTGGTCAAACTGGAACAACTCTACAAGATCGGAGAAACAAGCCTGGCCGACCTCGCCGAAGCCCGTCAACAGGTCTATGAAAGCCGGATTTCTTTTCTCGACTCACTTTCCAAACTCACCCGTACACAGACATCCCTTCGTTATCTAATACCCCCGTCTTCCCTTGCCCGTTAACATCAACCTTTCCCATTTCAATCCATGAACATTTCAAGATTAATCTTCAATTCCTGCCTGGGGATGGCAAGCATCCTCAGCCTCTCCACCATGGTCCAGGCACAAAACAACCATCCAACCGAACCGCTTCCCGCCAAGGAACAACCGCACAAGCATATCGATGGAGAAGACCACGACCACGACCACGACCACGACCACGACCATGATCATGAAGCCGACTCTAAGGATGACGACCACGACCATGAGGCCAGCAAGGGATTAGCCGACATCGTCCCCGTTCACATAGATGCCAAAGCCATCCATGCCCTCGACATGAAAATTGAAAAAGTCGTTGCGCAGCCTCATGCAGCCACTAAAAGCTACTACGGACAATTGGAAATTCCTCCCTCCGCCGTACAAACATTTTCCCTGCCTTCATCCGGCCGTGTAATCCCACATGTCCAATCCGCACAAAAGGTAAAAAAAGGAGATGTCCTCTACACTCTGGAATCACCCGACATTGTTGACTTAGCCGGTAAAGTCCGCGATGCGGAAGCCTCACTGAAACGGGCGGAAGCGGAACTCCTCACCCTGACCGCTCGCCGCGACCAGCTCGAAAAAATCGGTACCCGCAACAGCGAACTGGATACCAGCATCCGTTTCAAGGAAGCGGAAATCCCCGGACTTCGTTCCACTCTGGAAACCGCCCGCAACCAATTCCAGATCGCCACCTCCGGCGGTACCATGGAAGGAAACCTTCTCGTTGTCCGGGCCCCCATTGACGGAAGTGTCCAATCCGTCGATACCAATCACAACGCCTGGGAGGAACAAGGTGTCCCCATCCTCGTCATGACGGAACCCGGCAAACTGGAATTCAAAGCAACAGCATATGCTTCCGACTCTCTCCGCCACTCGGCGGCACACCTGGTCCTAACTTCTCCCGACGGCAAAAAATCCATCATCCTCAATGGCACTACACGTATATCCGCCCAGATCAATCCGGAGAATCAGACCCGCACGATCTACTTCGTACCGGATAAAGTACCGACGGAAGCTTATGCAGGACAAGTTGCCCGTCTGGAACTGAATGAACCGGCAGACGCCCGGGAAGGGTTCATATCTGTCCCCAACAGCGCCATTGTCAAAGTCGGAATCAACGATGTCGTTTTTCTCCGTGACAAGGACGATGACGATCTCTTCCTCATGGTAAAGGTAGAAACGCTTCCTTCCCGCCGCGGCATGACTCCCGTCAAAGGCATCAAGGAAGGCCAGCTGCTCGTCACCCAAGGAGGATATGAACTCAAGTACGTCCTTCCGGAAGGCAACGGTCCCAAAAAGGCGGCCGGCCACTTCCATGCGGACGGAAAGTTCCATGAAGGCGAACACTAAACGCACGCGCTCATGAATACTCTGGTTGCTTTTTGCCTTAACAACAGAATCACCGTCCTGATCCTGACGGCAGCCCTGGCTGCCATCTCCCTGTTCGTGGCCAAGAATATCCCTGTAGATGTCTTCCCCGAATTGAAAGTTCCCCGTGTCACCATCCAAACCGAAGCCGGCGGCCTTTCTGCCGAAGAAGTGGAACAATACGTCACGATCCCCATCGAATCCGCCATGAATGGCACCGCCGGAGTCAAGAGCGTCCGCTCGTCCTCCGGTGCCGGGCTCTCTTTCGTCTGGGTTGACTTTGACTGGAACATGGACATCTACCTCGCCCGGCAGATCATCGCCGAACGCCTGGCGGCCATCCGCTCATCACTCCCCGAAGGATGCGATCCGGAGATGGCCCCCATTGTTTCCGTCACAGGGGAAATCATGCTCATTGCCCTGTGGGGAGACAAAGACGTCTCCCAACTGGATCTACGCCAGATAGCCGAATACAAGCTCCGCAACCGCCTGCTGGCCATCCCGGGAGTAGGGCAGGTTACTGTCCTTGGCGGACGCCTGCCCGAATACCAGGTCGTGTACAAGCCGGATCGTCTGAAACAGGCAGGAGTCACCGTCAACGATCTCAAAGAAGCCGTTGCCCAATCCCAGTCATCCATCCCGGCCGGATATCTGGAAGATGTAGCCGGGCAGGAAGTCCCCATCCAGCAACAGACGCGCATTGCCGATCCGGAACAGATTCGACGCACGCTCATCCCTTCCCACCCATCGGGAGTTCTCAAGGTTGAAGACGTAGCCGATGTCACCATCGACGGAGCTCCACGCCGGGGCAATGCCGGCTTCATGGGGAAGGATGCCGTTGTCCTCTCCGTTCAAAAAGTCCCCGGAGCCAACACCCTAAAATTGACGGCAGCCCTCGACAAGGCAGTTCAGGAATTCTCTAAAAGCCAGCTTCCTCCGGGAATGCACATCACGGAAGAAGCCTACCGCCAGGCAGACTTCATCGATATGTCTCTGAAAAACGGAACGGAAACGCTTTTTTCCGTCGGTCTCGTCGTAGTCATCGTCATCCTGCTTACCTTGTTAAACATTAGGACAGCCTTGATTACGCTCATAACCATGCCGTTGTCCGTCCTCTTTGCCCTGCTCTTCTTCCCGGTGTGTGGCCTGGCCATCAACATCATGACCCTGGGCGGCCTGGCCGTAGCAGTCGGAGATGTTGTTGACAACGCCATCATCTTTGTGGAAATCGCCTGGCGTTACCTGGAACGCAATGCTGCTCTGCCCGAAACCGAACGCAAGAGCAAATTCGAAGTTGTCATGCAAGCCAAACAGGAAATCCTCGGCTCCATCAACTACTCCACGCTCATCATCCTGCTGGTGTTCGCTCCGGTATTGTTCCTCTCCGGCTTGGAAGGTCAGTTCTTCCAGCCTCTGGGCATCGCCTATCTTCTGGCTCTCATCGCCTCCCTCGTCGTAGCAATCACCCTCGTTCCCACCTTGTGCCTCATGTTCTTCAAACCCCGCAAGAACCGGAAGGAAGGATCCGGAAACGAGGACACCATCAGCGTCAAACTTATCAAGAGGATCTACCAGCCTGTTCTGGCCTTCTCCCTGAAACGCTCCAAAATCGTCTGTTCCATCATGGCGATCATCACTATACTGTCCCTGTGGCTGGCCAGTACGTTCGGTACCAGTTTCCTCCCCCCATTCAACGAAGACTGCTACACCGTCTTCGTCAACACCGTACCGGGCACCTCGCTGGCTGAAACGGAACGCATCTCGGGGAAAGTCATGGATGATATCAAAGAGATTCCCGGAGTCATTACCGTCACTCAGCGGACGGGCCGAGCCGAAAACGATGAGCACGCCGAACCCGTCAGCGCATCGGAACTTCTCGTCCGTGTCGATCTCGGCTTCGACCAGAAGGAACTCTACAAGAACATCAAAAAGACTATTGACGGCATCCCCGGTACCAGTGCCATGATCGGCTACCCGCTGGCACACCGCATTAGTGCCGCCTTGTCTGGCTCCAACTCGGACATCGCTATCAACATCTACGGACAAGACCTCCCCCAGATACGACAGGCAGCCAAAAAGGCCAAGGAAATCCTCGATTCATTGCCGGAAGTCGCCGATGCCCGCGCGAACCGCGAAGTCATGGTAGATACCGCCCGCATCGACTACAACCAGGAAGCCCTGTCACACTACGGTTTGACGGTTGCCGATGCCGCCGAACAAGTCTCCACGGCACTCAACGGTCAAAAAATCGGCGAAGTCATCAAAAACCAGGACCACTGGAACATCGTCATGCGTCTTGATCCATCCATCAAAACAACCATGGAGGATATCAAGAATCTGGAACTCCTCGCCCCCAACGGCAAGAGTGTCCGTCTACGCAACGTTGCCCAAGTATACCGGGAAGAAGTCACCAATCTCATTCTACGCGATAATACCATGCGGAAGGCCATGATCTCCTGCAACCCCGCCAAGGACTCCAACCTCGGAGACTTGGCCAAGGCTTGCCGGGCCAAGCTGGATCCCGCCATGAACGCCTTGGGCTGTACGGTCGATTATGACGGTACGATCAAGGCAAGGGAATCCGCCTCGGAGCGCCTTCTGATCCTCGGCATCGTCGTGATGGTGCTAATTGTCCTCCTGCTCTCCACCGCACTGGGCAGCGTCCGCCGCGCCATGTTGACACTGGTAAATGTTCCGTTGTGCCTCGTCGGCGGCATCATTGCTGTT
Source organism: Akkermansia sp. N21169 (assembly GCF_029854675.1). Taxonomy (NCBI): domain Bacteria; kingdom Pseudomonadati; phylum Verrucomicrobiota; class Verrucomicrobiia; order Verrucomicrobiales; family Akkermansiaceae; genus Akkermansia; species Akkermansia sp. N21169. The sequence continues at coordinate 55,704 of NZ_JARWNC010000027.1, forward strand.
TTCGTCGTTTCACCGGGAACAATCACCTCGGTCTTCCACGGCACCTACATTCCTCCGATCCTCTCGGTCGCATCCATCGTGGGCTTTGTGACGGTCATTGGTTTCGCCATTCGAAGCGGTCTGATCCTGTTGAACCGTTACCGTGACCTGGAGCATGCAGGATATACCATCGATCAAGCCATCTTCAAGGGATCCCTCGAACGTGTCGTTCCGATCATCATGACCTCCCTGACAACGATTCTTGCCTTGCTTCCTTTAATCTGGGCCATTGACAAACCCGGAGGCGAATTGCTCGGCCCCCTGGCCATCGTCCAGTTCGGCGGATTGACGACAGCCACCCTGCTCAACCTGATCATCATTCCGGCCACTGCCAAAATCTTCTCCCGCTGGATCCGGCAGCGCCGTGAAGACCTGGAAGAAAAATAACAAAATAGGATAGAGACGTTTGTCTATCTCGCCCCAACCGCCTCCGGTCCTTCTCCATGAAAACCGGAGGCGGTTTGTTCTTTGTTTTTACAAAACCGTTTTTCCTGTTATAGGATGGAGAAAAATAAAGAATTTCGTTCCATGGCCTTCCAAACAAACTCTCCTTCATGATCACCTCCGAAGACATCCAGGAACTTCAGGACAAAGGGTTAATCACCCCTGAACAGGCCCGGAACATTGCCCTAGCTTACGGTTTCGTTTCCGCACAACCGACAATTGATCAAGAAAAGGATACTGAGGCAGAACAGGCAGAGCCCATCCTTTCCTCCGACCTCCCAACCATCCGGAGAGACGATACACAGTCGCTCCTGAAAAAAACAACGGCAGAGTCCCCTTCCTCCCCTCAGATTCCTCTCGCCAAGCCCGAATCCATGCCTCGGAAGCAGGTCAATTACCTGGCAATCCTCTTCGCCACGCTGGGAGGATTACTCACTCTGGGAGGCATCTCAACTCTTGCCGTCACGTATTGGTGGGATATCCCGGCATGGATCAAGCTCCTGGGAGCCATCCTCGTAATGTATGCTTTCTGGGGAGTGGGATTCTACTTCCGTGAATTCAGGAAAACGGCAGTTAAAACCGGGTATGCCTGCTGCATGGTCGGAGCCTGTATGTGGGGTGTCTGCAACAAATTGTTTGCTTATCTGTACCACGTATCCACTCTGCCATCCAATGGGGTTTTGACCTTCCTGATAGGCATTCTTCCCTTTCCCTGGATCATCCGTCTCCGAGGATTATTCCTACTGTTCGTCGCCTCATGTTTTCTGTGGGCAGGGCTCATTATTTACGAAAACCCCGGGACACCGTCGACCTATTTCCTCATTCCGGGGATGTCCATAGCCTATTCCGGACTGGGCTATCTGTTCAAGCAACCACGCCTGGCCGGAGGAGCCTACCGGCTTTACGCCCCCCTGGCAAATATCTGCGGTACGTGGTTTTTCGCAGCAGGCTATCCACTAAGCGTATTTTATGTCCCGGCATGGACACCGTGGGGTATTGCCTGCATGCTGGTTCCCTGCATTCTGTTCATCCGGGCATCCATACGCAAAAACATATCGACCCAGGCGGCATCCCTATTGTCGCTGCTGATATTCCTCATCCTGTCTTTCAAGAATAATCTTCCGGAACAATCCGGAGTTCCCATCCTCCTGCATTTGCTGTTCTTGAGCCTGCCGCTCGCCATGGGCCTTTTCATCAAACTCCTGCAAACGGCACAAGACAAGGACTTGCGAAGAATCACGAACGCAGGCATCTGGCTGGGCGTGGTCACAGCCATGGCAATAGCTTCCTTCCAGTACCAATGGCACCATGATCCCGGCGCCTTATTCATCTCCACAGGAATCAGACTTCCATCGTTCCACCTGGAACATGCCATCACCTTCCCCCAAATACTCCAATATCTCATCCTGTGGATATTCCCGGCCATCATCCTGAAAATAGGAAGTAAACAAAAATCCTTCCCCAACTATGCCCTGGCTCTTTCCTTCATATTTATCTTGCTGACTCTGCTGGCTCCTTCACTGGAATCGGGAGTCATGCCGACTGGTAGTTTCGGGATTCTGGCACTGTTGCTTTTCGTCTGTCTTGTCATAGGATGGAGGCACAAATTTCCACTTTCAATCCAGTCCATCGCTCTTACGGCCTACATTCTGAGCTCCCGGGCGCTGGAAGGATCCGCACTGTCCCTCCAGCACATGCTGCTCCTGATCCTGCCCGCGTTCTCCATGGGGGTTGCAAGCCTATGGCATACGGACGAACTGACCATTGGCAAACGCCTTCTCATCCAAAGGATCCAGAGCATCGCACTAGCCTTGATTTCCCTGGATTGCCTCCTTCTCACCAATAGCAGAAGCTCATGCATCATCGAATCATTCCACCCGCTGTGCCTCCTGTTCGCGGCAATCCCTCTCCTCCCCTTTATTGTCAAACCCATCTATGAAGCGAATAAGAATCCCCGGGGAAACCAGGCAAGCATCTCCGCATGACTGGGAGAATGGAGTTTCTCCCTCGTTTTCGCGGCGCTTTACCTCTGCCTCCTCTTCGTCGAACAAACAGCATCCCCGATTCTCATCCTCGTTTGCTGGGCCATAATGGCTGTACGGTACCGCCTCCTCGACAACTCAAGGCATGCGAGCCTCCTACCGCCCTCCGTATTTTTCAAGGGACACATGATACGCCCCCTCACCAGCAAACAGGAGATCGGCTGGCCGCTGGCCATGATGGGAATCACATCGTCAGGCATTATCTTTTCCGGAATCAAGGGGAATCCGGCGGCAGCAATCTTTCTATTCATCCTGACGCTTCTTCCTCTGACCATGTGCATCGGCATGGCCTTCCGCAGATCCCCTGTACACTCTCTCACGGAGAAAACCATCCCCGGCATCGTGACAACCATCCTTGTCTCAGTTGCCATCTGCTCGCAATTATACGCCCCGCAAACCATCTCATCCATTGTCGTCCACCGTCCCGAGATCCTCATCTGCCTTTGGGGTATCGCCCTGGCGCTCTCCTGGTTCTTCCGCAACCGCTCCGTATGGAACTGGTGCCTAGTCGGACTAACAGTACAAATCTGCCTCATCGCGCTGCCTGTTACAGTGATCATCGGCCTATTCCTGACACTCTGTATCCCGGTCGTATGCGGATTTCGCCCCGTTGCCAAGTACGCCCATCTGCCCGTTATTTTCCTTATCATCGTGACTCTTGGGCAAATGAATGAAAGTCCCTTCGTCCTGCTCTTTACCCTGATTCCGATAACCGCCCTATATCTATCGACCCGACCCGCATCCTACAGTAAAAAATACCTTCCGATCGTCCTTTTTGCCCTTTTTCTCATCGGCAACCTCACCATCCTCGGGATGTCTCATCAGCCCACAGCCAAACTCCCCCCCTCGCCTTCATGACATCATGCAGCATCCCCCTTCTGTGGGTGCTACGCATGGGCTCCAATATCATCTCTCGCCGCGAACCCAGACCGGACCTAGCCACGACCATCTTGGAATCGCCGCCGTACCACTTCTCGTTCCCTGCATCCTGTTCATCTCGCATGCCATACAGCAAGGCACCGGATCCATTCGGTCCTGGGGAAGCATGGCCTACCTTCTGGCCATCCCTCTTGCCTTCCTTATCATGCAGCCTTCATCCCCCCAAAACAATCTGGAGATCATCCAAGAAATCGCCTTGGGGCTCTGGTTCACAGGCATCATACTCGTCACCTTTCGGGACGGTAGCCACAGAAATTTATTCAACGCTCTCTTTGCTTGCCTCCTGATGCTGCCCCTTATGGGAAGTAACTTCATGTCCATGGTCATCGGCGCTTCCCAACTCATGGTTTCTTTCTGTATCGCAAAAAACAGGAACCTGTCGCGCAGCGCCATCGTCTGGTTGGGGATCGGCCTCTTTCTGGCACAGCTTTGCTGTTACAAAAACATTGTTAGAGACAGAGACATCGAGCTATCCAGCATTGCAGTCTGCTGTCTGCCCGGGATTATTCTATTCGTTCAGCTCAAAAAATGGGTGCCGAAACTGGAGTATTCGAGAACACTTCTCTTCAGCCTTGCCATGATCGCCACAGCATCCGCTGCTCCCGTCCTGCCACCTTTTGGCGTCATGCTCATCCTGGTCTTCAGCGGAGCGTCATCCATCATCAGCGGACTTCACCTGGCAAGGGCATCCATCATCAATTGCGGAGTTATTCTCATTGCCCTGGTTGCAGCCTCTCTCGCCATCAACCTGCTGGACTCATTGAACCAGAAAGGGCTAGGACTCCTCATCTGCGGCCTAACCCTGCTAGGACTCGCCTACATCACCGAACGGACACGGCGTTCACTCATCAACCGTATCCACCCCTCCCCTCCCCAATAACCGCTATGAGCAAAACAACCAAAATATCCCTGATCTGCCTGATCCTGGTGCTTCTTCTGCAGGGAATAGCTCTACTCGACTTCGCATTCCGCAAGGAAAAAGAAATCCCCGGAAAGGACGAATCACCTTTCTCCCGGAACGAATCTCCGGGAAGGCTTTGACACTTCCCCGGGCTTTCGCTACAAACGCAATTCGCCCCCCTTCAACAACAACCGCCTTTTAATCGCTTTTATGTGGAGCTGGTCCAAACTATCCGCCGCCAAATGGGAAGATGCCTGGAACGAACGCATCTCTGGAAATCCCAATGCTGTCATCGAATCGTTCAAAGGAGGCAAGAGTATCCGTATCACCGTTTATTGCGAGACGGAAGACGATGCTATTACCTTGAAAAACTATTTCGGAGGCAGCATCAGGGAAATCAAAACGACCGACTGGGTCGCCAGTCAGGCAAGGGCCAAACGTCCTGACCTCAAAATTCGGGATAACCTCGTTATCACGGAACAGGTCGAAGCAAAAGAGCTCGCTAAACTCGTCCGACAATATCCCAAGCGGGCTATCCTCTCCATTCCGGCTGAAATGGCTTTCGGTACAGGGGACCACGCCACAACCTCCACTTGCCTTCGAGCCATCAGCGACTTTGCCAAAGAACACAAGACATCCCCTTGGACAATAACCGATATTGGCTGCGGCACTGCCGTTCTCGCCATAGCAGCCATTGCACTGGGGGCGGAACACGCCACGGCATTCGACTTTGATCCCATCGCCGTAGACGTTTCCCGTACCAACGCCGAACGCAACCACATCAGTGAACAAAAGCTGGAAATTTTCCAGGCCGATGTCTTTGAATGGGTACCCACTCCCTCCCAGCAGGGAGATATCGTAGTCGCAAATCTTTTCTCCACCATCCTTCAAAAAGCATTTCCCAGGATCATTTGTGCCATGAAACCGGGATCGTCCCTTGTTATTTCCGGTATTTTAACCAGTCAATGGGATGAAACCTGCGAAACGGCCAACAAAAACGGTCTTGTTTTCGATAAGGTTATCACCAAGGGTAAATGGACTACGGCCCAAGGAAGACTGGTATAGTTTTTTTGGTAAAATGAAAAAAAAGCATTGCCTCGTCCGGGAAAAGAGTGTAAACATTCCTCCGCCTTACGGCACCTACATCAAAGCGCGGTTAGCTCAGTGGTAGAGCACTACCTTGACACGGTAGGGGTCAGCAGTTCGAACCTGCTATCGCGTACCATCTATAAAACCCCTATTCTTAACGGATTAGGGGTTTTTCTTATACCTCATGCCCCCCGTACCCCTGAGAAGCTTCTAAAAGCGGGAACCGTTATTCTTGAGGGTGCAGCCCAAGCATTCAACGAGGACTCGGAGACGATAGTTCGCAAGGTTTCGGTATCCATAGGCTCTTCATTGAATCAGTTTCATTTTCCGATGGAAACCTTTCGTTATTCCATTATTTTTTGTATATCTCCACATGCGTATGATCGACAGGTACCAATCACTTAAGGTATCAGCCAATTTCACAAAATTCTGGCTCTTCGGCAAAATCACCCATTATGAGTATAAAGCAAATTACCCAGAGCGGGGCTCCGGGTCTACGGTCAGATGTCTCGGATACTACTCCCCGACTACTTGGAACATGCGGCCGTGTTAATCCTCGGTGGAATCGCGCCTTGCCCCTATGGTGCCGACCGGATTTTTATACTATCACCTCTCCCTAAAACATCAACGGAAAATAAGAACAAAAGAATCAGCATCGTGTTGCCTCATAAGTCAGGATACCGAGGAAAAAGGGAGAAAGAAGAAAACTGAATCGGGTTCATTTCCCTGTCATCCAAGGATTTTCCTACTGATTTACAGTACTTTAGAGAAAAACTCTTTCAACCGTGGATTAACCGGATGATCGATTACTTGTGAAGGCGAGCCGGATTCTACAATCCTCCCCCTGTCCATAAACAGGACACGGGTAGCGACTTCGCGGGCAAAACCTATTTCATGCGTTACAACTATCATCGTCAATCCATTGACGGCCAGTTCTTTCATGAGAGAAAGAACTTCGCCTACCATTTCCGGATCAAGAGCAGAAGTCGGTTCATCAAAAAGGATGGCATCGGGGTTCATCACCAGTGAGCGAATGATTGCAATACGCTGTTTCTGGCCTCCCGAAAGCTGAAGAGGATAGGCATGCCTTTTCTCGAAAAGGCCGATACGGTGCAGGAGATCCTCTGCATGAGCTATGGCTTCCTGCCTGGTGGCACGTCCCGTTTTAACCGGGGCAATGGTAATGTTATCCAGAATGGACAAGTGGGGAAAGAGATTGAAATGCTGGAAGACCATGCCAACATGCTCTCGGAATTTGTTGACATTGACATGCTGCCCGGTCACGGATTCTCCCTTGAAGAGAATATCCCCGGATGTCGGCATCTCCAGAAGATTCAGGCACCGCAAAAACGTGCTTTTACCGGAACCGGAAGGGCCGACAATAAAGACGACCTCTCCTTGGGCAATGTCTACGGACACTTCGTCCACGGCACGGTTGTTCCCGAATTCTTTTACCAGGTTTCTCACCTGGAACATGGGGACATCGACGGAGAGAGGATTATTCATGTTGTTTCAATTTCCTTTCCAGTTTTCCCAGCATGGAGCTGAAGAGCATAACGATCGCCAGATAAATCAACGCCACGGCCACCAAAGGCATGAAGGCCGTATAGGTCTGGCTGCGGATAATATCTCCTCCCTTGGTGAGGTCCTGCAAGGCGATGTAGCCTGAAACACTCGTCTCTTTGAGGAGGACGATAAACTCATTTCCCAAAGAGGGAAGAACGTTTTTGAAAGCCTGAGGAAGAATAATATACGCCATGGTCTGGTTGTAGCTCAGGCCCAGGCTCCGCCCGGCTTCAAGCTGTCCCTTGTCGATCGACATGATACCTCCGCGGATGATTTCTGCCACATAGGCGCCGGAATTGAAGCCGAAAGCAACGATGGCAACCAGAACCTTACTCACATCTACCGCACCGAAAATCACGAAATAAATAATCAGCAATTGAACGACTACAGGGGTGCCCCGAACCACCGTAAGGTACGTTTTGCAGAGAAAGTTGAAGAAGCGCCATTGACCGGTTTTATCATGGGTCGAACGAATAACAGCGATCACAAACCCCATCAAAATACCGAGCAGTACGGAACAAAAGGAAATCTCCAACGTTACCAGCAAGCCATTCGTCAGGTACTTCCACCGGGCATCCTGAATGAAATTGGTATGGACCGAATCCTTGAAGTCTTCCCAACGGATCCGGAGCCATCCCTGTCCACCATCACCGATCTGGGAAACGGCAGCTCTCTCATGCTGCCTGGCTGCGTATTCCTCGCGGATCCGGGCCATCGTTCCGGAGTTCTTCATCTCCGAGATGACATTGTTAATTTGTTCCAGAAGCACTCGATTCCCTTTCCTTACGGCGATGGCATAGGATTCCGATGTCAACGGTTCCGACAGGATATGAAGGCCGGGATGTTGTTTCAAGTACATCCGTGCAGGATCCTGGTCGATGACAACGACATCTACCTTCCCCGCCGCCAAAGCGGCAACGGCCAGAGCGCCGTTCGGAAACCGCTCCGGTTGCTGGATATTGCGGGTCACAAAAATATCACCCGTCGCACCGTGCTGAACACCAATCCTCCGCCCCTTGATCTGATCCTTGCCGGTGACAGGCGAATCCTTCGGTACGATGATCACTTGGGAGGCTTCCACATAAGGGATGGAAAAATCTACCTGCTGCATCCGCTCGGGCGTTACCGTAATACCGGAAGCAGCCACATCCGCTTTACCTGTCACAACCGCCGTAATAACAGAATCGAAACTCATGTCCTCAATGATCAGTTCCCGTCCCGTTGCCCGGGAAACTTCCCGCATGATAGACGGGTCAATACCGACGATTTCATCTCCTTCCCGGAATTCGTACGGAGGAAATGTCGCTTCGGTCACCATGACGATCCTGCCGTTGTCAAGAGCGCTCGCCTCGGAACAACACAAAAGCCATCCCGCAAACAGGAATCGCAGCAACAGGCAAAAACGAAACGGAGACATGGAAAATAATGGGTAGGGAATTACGGTTGAATCAACGAAGGCCGGGATATAAGGCCTTCACCACCGGAACTCAATACCTATTTGTCACAGTACCTGGAAAATACGACGAACCCAGGTGAATGATGACCGGAAGTTTCAGATACGGCAATTCAAATGAAGGCCGCATCCCAAATCAAATCCGGAATGCGGCCAGCCTATCTAAAAGGTATGGAACAAGGCGTTCAGTAGTCGATCTTCTTCTTCAACTTGATATCGTCCGACGCAGAACCAACCTGGATTTCGAAGGTACCGGGTTCCACCACATACTTCATTTCCTGATTCCAAAGACCGAATTCCTTGAAGGGGATCTCAATAGTGACCGTCCGCACTTCTCCGGGGTTAAGCCAGACTTTGCTGAATCCCTTCAAACGACGGATAGGCGTTACAACACTGGAGACTTCATCACGAACGAAGACCATTACCGTTTCATATCCGGCGCGATCTCCCGTATTTCTGACCGTCACGCTAACGGAGAGGGGCTTGTCTTTTTCCAGGCGGGAGGAAGACAGCTTCATGTCTTCGTACTTGAAAGTAGTGTAGCTCAACCCGTGACCAAAGGCAAAAGCGGGTTTATCATCCTCGCGAGAAGAACCAAGACCGTAGCCTGTGCGCGTGCGGGAGAAGGTCTGATAGTAATACGCCGGAATGTGCCCGGCCGTCTGGGGAATACTGATAGGCAATTTGCCAGAGGGATTTACCTTGCCCACGAGGATTTCCGCCAAAGCCTGAGCTCCGAACTGGCCGGGTTCCCACACATCTACAATGGTGGGTATATTCTTCGTAATCCAAGGATTGTTCAGAGGCTTGCCATTGACGATCACAACGATAACCGGCTTACCTGTCGCCTGGAGCTTCTGCACGAGTTCTACCTGCTTGCCGTAGAAATCGATCGACGGACGGTCAGCGGATTCTCCATACGTACGGAGCCCCCAGTCGGAACGAAGGCCATAGCCTCCGATAACTGCTACCACCAAATCGCAATCCTTCGCCTTGCCGACGGCATCCTGAATGGCAAAGTCATTCAGCTCTCCACCTTCTTTAAGCTGGCGGGACTGCGTCACGGGATCCGTTGTCTCGACGGTTACATCAGACTTTTTACCCTTGATGCGACCACTGTCGCTAAAGACGACTTCACATGCGCCTTTCCACTCGTTTTTGAGTCCCTGCAGGATGGAAATCACATGCTCCTTGGGCTGGGGATTCGCCCAGTCTCCCATGATCGCCTGGTTATCGGCATTGGGACCGGTCACGAGAATTTTTTTATATTTGGAAACATCCAGAGGAAGCAGACCTTCGGAATTTTTCAGCAGGACAATACTCTGGCGGGCAGCTTCAAGAGCAGCATCACGGGCTTCCTTGCTTCCGTAGGAATCCTTCTTTTTGTCCGCGTCAATGTAGCGGTTTTCGAAAAGCCCCAGTTTAAATTTGACTGTCAGGATACGCTTGACAGCATCGTTGATGCGGGATTCGTCGACTTTGCCTTCCTTGACGAGTTCCTGAAGATTATCGATGAACATCTTGCGGTCCCACGAATACATGTGCATGTCGATCCCGGCATTAATCCCTTGCCGGACAGCATCCTTCTGATCAGTCGCTATACCGTGGAGACGTTCCGGCATCAGATTTTCAATATCTCCCATATCCGTGATGTAGAACCCCTTGAATCCATATTCATCCTTAACGATATCCGTCAGAAGCCACTTATTGGCATGCATGGGTACGCCATTCACATTATTGTGCCCCGGCATAATCGTCAACACTCCCGCATCAATCGCCGCTTGAAACGGAGGTAGAAAATCACTGCGCAGCATGCGTTCCGAAATTTCCGCATTGCCATGGTTCACCCCGCCAATGGAAGCACCACCGCCCACGAAATGCTTCACGCAGGCAGCAATGTTCTTGTCGGGGTCCAGATTGCCCTGCATACCCGTCACCGATGCTTCGACGAGGCGGGAGGCCAGAAAGGGATCTTCACCATAGGTTTCTCCGGTACGCCCCCAGCGGGCATCGTGGACGATATCGACGCTCGGAGCAAATGTCCAATGGTTGCCGCTGTTGCGAACCTCTTCGGCAGCCAGCCGGGCACATTCATGCACTAAATCGGGATTAAAGGAGGCAGCCATGGTAATCGATGTCGGGAATACTGTCCTGTTCGGCAAAATAGCGTGACCATGAGCAGCATCCACTCCTACCAGGAAGGGAATCTTCAACCGGGACAATTCCGATTTCTTTTGAACTTCATTGTAACGTTCAGGCGTTACTTCACCGATCCAGGCGCCAACCCCGCATGATTTTTCCAGCCCCTCGGTAGTGAATTCCTTTTCTTTCCAGAAACTGAACATGTCCATCTGCGCAACCTTTTCTTCCAGAGTCATCTGGTCCATAAGGGACTTAACCCGCTCTTCGACAGGAGCATTTTTGTCCTTGTACACTTCGGAAGGTTCCGCCGCAAACGCCGTTTGCATCACGAGTGCAGCAGACAAGCCGCACAATCCGGCATTCCTGATAGATGGCAAAGATTTAAAAAGAGGTGACATGCTAATGAATACGGATAGCAGGAACACCATCTTTCACCATAATTGAGACTACATCTCTTTTTCCTTTCTTGAGAAAACGGAATCATTTATTTTATAGAAAATTCATGAAAATTTACCATTTTATTTTATTTTTCTATCTGGGAATCTATGCTCAGGCAGTGCCTTCTCTTTACCAGATCAAGGCATCTCTCTCGGAGCAAGGAAAATCATCAGAAAAGGAAGAAAAAAGGAATATTCCCATCCTGTTCAACATCTTAAAAAAAATTGAAGCCGGTGGAGATCCTAACATTGTGGGCAAGGGAGATATTACGCCATTGGTTCTGGCGATGCAAATCGGCAACAGACCCGCCATAGAATACCTGCTTGCCAAAGGAGCCAACCCGTTCTGGAAAAACAAGGAAGGTAAAACTGCCATCGATTTCGGGAATAACGAGGATCTTAAAATCTGGCTCGTCGAGCAAATACCCATCCAAAGCTATGATGAGGCATTGGATGTCGTCAACAGATTGATAGATAGTTTGGAAAAGTCCCTCGAAAACAAATCCGAAGAGGACAAAAATTCATACGATGGCAGCCTGTTACTTGTTCATAAGTATGAGCGTTGCAAACGAATGATCGAGATCCTGAAAGAGCTCAAGGATGGAAAATGTCCCATGAATGAACGAAACCATGCGTGCGTATCCTTACCAAGAAGGAAAGGAGTCGGAGGCGTTTTCATGGAAGAACACACTCCATTGAGTTTATCAGTTAAAATGGATTTACCTCAAATAGCCTCGTTCTTGCTAAAAAACGGAGCCGATGTAAACGGTTGTAATAAATTCTGCATTCCGATGATTTTTGCGGCAAGGAATGGAAATGTTAAGCTCATGCAACTTCTTCTGAAAAAGGGAGCTTCCATCAGCAACAAAGGCGTTATATTCGAAAAGAGAACAGATGTCGGATACGAATACTCTCCTCTGGAAAGCGCAATCATGTCAAGTAATCTGGATGCCGTGAAGTTCCTGCTAAAAAAGGAAGCATCCCTCACCCAGAAGAGAACATCGCCGCTTTCTGTCGCAGTTGAGTTCTCCAACCGGGAAATGCTGGAGTATCTGCTTTCTATCAAGGCTCCCGATTTGCAGCAAGCTCTGTTCAAGACCATTGAGAAAGGAAATATTTCTTCTTTCAAATATCTCATCGAAAAAGGAACTGAGATCGAAGGGAACTTCTCCGGGCAATCTCCTTTATCTTGTGCCGCAGCCTACAATCAGATGGAGATGGTCAAATATCTCATTGCCAAAGGCGCAGACGTCAATCTACCGAATGAATGGGGCTTTACCGCAGTAACCGACGCTGCAATGTTCAGCAATTTGGACGTTTTAAAGTATCTTCTCTCCCTTGACGTTAGTAAGAACACGCTAACAAATGCCCTGACACATATCGTGTCAAGAGCCGACAGAGGGTTCGAAGATGCCGTCAAACTTCTCCTAGAACGCGGAGCCGATCCCAAGGCAGTCGAACAAGACGCCCCAAACGGCGTGGGACATCCGCTGGGCGAGTTACTAAAAACTTTTTTAGATCTTAATAGAAAACAAAATCAGGAAGCTAGAAAACAGGAAGCTCAAAATATTCTGTCTCTGCTCATCAAAAAAGGGATTAATATCAATGCAATCACTGTTCCCGATTCGCACAAAACAGGTTTGATGGAAATGGCAGAACAGGCTTGTGAACAAGATCTGGATTGCATCGACTACGTTCTCTCCCTGGGTGCCGATCCCAACATCAAGGACAAGGAAGGCAAAACAGCTGCTGACCATGCCAAAGACGAAACAGTCAAAAAGTATCTCTTGTCCAAAATGAAATAAGAATCCCCATTTGATGTACAGACGAGCTTTATGTTTCCGCACCAATCGAGGAAAAGCCAAAATCACATCAAACAATACGCAAAGAAGATTAGCTATACATATGAAATGGAACGGCTTCATTTTCGATTTCAACGGAACCCTTTTCTGGGATACTCCCTATCACAACGAATCCTGGGACATTATTTTGGGGCGCTACGGTCTGACCCTGACGGCAGAGGAACTTTTCCGCAATATCCATGGACGAACAAATGAAGATATTTATGCCTATCTGTTCCCCGAGTCCCCGTCATTAGAACAGGCCAATGCCTTCGCCGAAGAAAAGGAAGCTATCTACCGGGACATCTGCCTGAAGCACGGCATGCATCTGGCACCGGGGGCGGAGCGCCTGCTCAATGAACTGAAAGAACACGGCATTCCACGCAATATCGCTACGGCCTCCGGCAAAACCAATGTCGATTTTTTCATCGAACAATTCCGGTTGGAACGCTGGTTCGATCTCCGGGCCATCAGTTATGACGATGGTACCGTCCCGGGGAAACCCGCTCCGGATATTTTTCTACGGGGGATCGAACGCATCGGAATGAAACCGGAAGAAGTCGTTATTTTCGAGGACTCCCATGCCGGTATCCGCGCAGCCAAAGCATCTGGAGCAAAGCAGGTTATCATCGTTAATTCCAATCATGACAGTTATTCCGGCTGGCATTTTCCGGTGATTCGGAGTTATGATGATGTAAAGAGGGAGTTTTTTCTCTAACGATCTCCTTTCTTCAATCATCACCCCTTACCTAGAAACGATACGATTATGCACATGGCAGATGCCCTTGTCTCTCCATCCGTAGGAGGAACCATGTGGGCCGTATCCGCAGTTGTTGCGGCCTACAGCGTCCACCGTTTGAATCGGGAAGATAATACCGCCAAAATCCCGCTGATGGGAGTCATGGGGGCTTTTGTTTTCGCAGCCCAAATGATCAACTTTTCCATTCCTGGAACCGGATCGAGCGGACATTTGGGAGGGGGATTGATCCTCGCCTCTATACTGGGGCCCTATGCGGCCTTCCTCGTAATGGCCTCCGTCCTGCTGGTACAATGCCTGTTTTTTGCCGATGGAGGGCTCCTGGCCTATGGATGCAATCTCTTCAACATGGGGTTCCTGTCGTGCATGGTTGCCTACCCCTTCTTGTTCAAACCCCTGGCCGGAGGAAATCCCGCGACATGGACAAAGGGCAGAATCACCCTGGCTTCCATCGTCGCTGCCGTCATCGGCTTGCAGCTGGGAGCTTTCGGCGTTGTCGTAGAAACGGAAGCATCCGGAGTGACCGCCCTTCCCTTTGGGCAATTCGCCTTGCTGATGCAACCGATCCACCTGGCTATCGGCGTCGTGGAAGGTCTGGCAACAGCAGCCGTTATTCTCTTTGTTCGCAACATGCAGCCGGGCGTGTTCCAACCCTTCCTGAAAACCAGATCGTCCCGTCCTGGTAAATTGGTCATCGTCCTGGCTCTCATCGCCGCCCTCATCGGAGGCGTATTCTCCTGGTATGCAGCCTCCGATCCCGATGGGCTTGAATGGGCCATGGCTAAAACATCCATGATGGAAGAATTGCCTGCTCCGGAAACGGATACCCACCATCGCATGGCCGTCATCCAGGAAGAAACGGCTTTTCTCCCCGATTACTCCTTTGCTTCGGGAAGTACCGAACCGACGCCAGCCATGGAACGGGCAGGAACAAGTCTTTCCGGTCTTCTTGGAGCAGGCATCGTCTTCGTCCTGATCGTTCTGGGAGGTTGGGCTACATCCCGTTTCCGCCACGGAAAATCCTCCGTCTGACACATCCTGCTACTATGCAACGGACGGAACAAGCCTGGTTCGACATGGATACCGTTGAAAGGTATGCCCGAAGGAGCAGTTTTGTTCACGGCATTGATGCACGGGTAAAATGCCTCGTTACAGCCGTGTATCTCGTATGCCTCCTCTCCGTCGATCTTCTGAATGTTCCGGCTCTCGTTCCCTTCCTGGCATACCCGGTAGTCGTCTGCCGCATGGGGAACATTCCTATCATGCCATTAGTGCGCCGCTCTCTCGTCGCCCTTCCTTTCTGCGTGATGATCGGGCTATTCAATCCAATTCTGGACCATCAACACGCATTCACCATCGGCGGAACCGTCATCACCTGCGGCTGGGTTTCTTTTGCGTCAATCCTGCTCCGGGGAGAGTTCACAGTGCTGGCAAGCCTGGTTCTCATTGCCACAACGGGATTTCCGGCCATATGCTCCGCCATGAGAAGAATGGGGGTTCCAACTCTTCTGACAACGCAATGCCTATTGCTTTACCGCTATATTTTCCTGTTGATGGAAGATGCGACGAGTCTCTCGACGGCACGGGATCTACGAAGCTACGGTACGAACAGAACACCCTTGCGCTTTTGGGGGGCCATGGTCGGCTCCCTTCTGATTCGCAGCATGGCCAGGGCGGAACGCATTCACAAGGCTATGGAAGCCCGCGGCTTCACCGGGGCTTTGCATACACTCCACGAGCATTCACTAAGAAGAGCCGACTTGATCTATGGAGGAGTATGGTGCATCATACTTGTCCTCCTGAGATGGAGCGATGCTGTCTTTTATATCGGAGCCCAAACCCACCGTCTTCTATCATGAGCCACCATATTGTCCGAGCAACCCACGTTTCCTATACCTATCCGGACAAGACCCAAGCGCTTCGCGACGTCAGTTTCGAGGCACGCCATGGAGAAGCCATTGCCTTGGTCGGAGGCAACGGCGCAGGAAAATCCACCCTGCTCCTTGCCTTGTGCGGAGCTTTGATGCCGGATTCCGGAGAAATCCGGATCGGTGACATTCCCGTTGTTAAAAGTACCCTGCCTTCCATTCGGAAATCAGTCGGGATGGTATTTCAGAATCCTGACGACCAACTCTTTATGCCGACAATCATGGAAGATGTCTGCTTTGGTCCTCTCAATATGGGAATGCCCGGCAAGGACGCAGAGGAACATGCACGCCAGGCTCTGGACACAGTCGGGCTCTGGGATATCCGGGACAAGGCCTCCCACCGCCTTTCCGGCGGAGAAAAACGAGGAGCGGCCATCGCCTCCGTTCTTGCCATGGAACCGGATATCCTCATCATGGATGAACCGAGCACCCATCTGGACCCTTATTCCCGCCGCCAGATGATCAACTTCCTGCAAGGCTTCATTCACACACGGATTATTGCAACGCATGACCTCCCTCTAGTTCTCGACTTGTGCCCCCGCGTGATCCTGATGCACGGAGGTCAAATCATTGCCGACGGGGTGACTGAAGAGATTTTCCGGGACAGGGAACTTTTGGAATCCTGCCGTCTGGAACAGCCGGAGTGTTTCCGCCAATAACATACTTACGGGGACTGCTTCAATGCATCCGCAACAAGTCAGTTCTCAGGAATGAAAAAGGCCCGGAGAATCCCATGAAAGAATCCTCCGGGTCCGGTTATTGGAAATGACAAAGAAATGATCGAAATCAGACGTAAGCGGATTCCACACGCTTGGCTACATCGCGGTAGCCATAGTTGGAATCGTAAATCGTCTTGAAGCAATCCAGAGCTTCCTGCTTCTTGCCAAGCTTTTCGTTCAATGTTCCCATGAGGTAGAGGATTTCGAGCTTGGTTGCGTCCATGGTGGTGACTTCGGCATTGGCTTCCGCAAGCTGGTGGAGAGCCATGTCGTTCATATTCTTGGACTCATAGCACTTACCCAGCATGAGCATAGCCTTAATGCGCAGATAGGGGTTGTTACGGGCGCGCTGAAGTTCCGGGATGGCATCCGTAAAGTTACCGGCATTGAACAAAGCCTGACCAAGGTCGAAACGGAGCTGGGGATCGGTCGGGTTGCCTTCCACGCGGGAACGGCATTCCGCCACAATTTCTTCGGAGAGTTGCTGAGTCATCTGGGCAAGCTGATCCTGAAGTTCCTGATTGTCGGGTTCGGCGGCCGCACGCTTCTTGAGATCGTCAAGCTGGGCATTGCGAGCCTTTTCGCTCATTTCAGATGCCTTGGCACTGAGGGAAACATCATTGTGACTCAAAGAGAAGGCATAGCTGAAGAAGGAACAGGCGTTAGCCCAGTCTTCCATCTGTTCGTACACGCTGGCAATGGCGCGCACCGTAGCCAAGTCCGTCTGGTTGGCAGCATAGCGTTCGGACAACTGGGCAAGACGGGCTTCCATTTCCTGACGGGTCATCCCCTGCTTGTCGAGTTTTTCCAGAGAAGCGGATTCGTTGGTGCTCTTCATGACGTCCTTCATGGAAGAAGCATTTTCCCAGTTTTGCTTCTGCATGGAGGCCTGGGCCGTGCAGTCCTTTTCTCCCTTCACGGCAATGGAGTCGGAGGGATCCACCTTGACGATGTCGTGGTAGACGGAGGCGGCTTCGGCAGGCATCTTGCGGGCAATATAGTGATTAGCCAGCATGTGAAGAAGTTTCTTGTTCTCCGGATGGCCTTCACGGACGGTTTCCAAGGCGAATGCGGCAACGTCGGGCAGGCCTGCATCTTCGGCCGCATGGAAGAGGATTTCGTTGGAAGCTTCGTTGAAAGGATCGTTTTCCAATTCGTCTTCAACCGATGAGAGAGAGGAGGAAGGATCACGCTTGACAGTCGTCATGCGCATGCCGCCGAAAAGGCCCTTCTTCTTGGGTTCGGGATGCAGTTTGATTTCGCTGGCACGCAAGACTCTACGCCCTTCGAGGAATCCGGGCAATTGCTTGACCAGGGCCTTCAACAGGCTAATGGCATACTGGTAGTTGTTCATGTCCACGGCCTGGCGGGCCTTCTTCCACAAATCCTGTTGCTGCGGTGTAAGCTGAGCTTCTGTAATGAGTTCCATAGAGATAAGAATAGCTGAAATTGCAACGCCACCTGAATTATGATTTCAGGCGACGCTATTAACTTTTCTCCTTTATCATGCCATGCCTTGTATTTCAACCTTGTTTTTCCCCGCAGACAGGAAAATGATGGCGTTCATGCGAATTGACGCCCTCCTCTCCAGATATGGCTATTGTTCCCGTAGTGAAGCGCCTCGATGGGTAAAAAAAGGCCGGGTTACCATCCAGGGGAATCCGGTCGCGTCTCCATCCCAGAAAGCGGAGCCGGAAGATGTTCTGGTTGATGGAGCACCAGTCGAATTTCCCCGCGGCATTTATGTGGCGTTCTACAAGCCTTTGGATGTCACTTGCAGCCACGACGACCGCGACGGTACGCCAATTTACGACCTTCTCCCCCCCGAATGGTCGGAAAGGAACCCCGCCGTCACCTCGGTAGGCCGTCTGGACAAAGACACGGAAGGCCTGCTTCTGGTCACAGACGACGGCAAGTTCGTTCACCGCCTTACTTCTCCCAAGCATCATGTAGACAAGGTGTACGAACTCACGACAGAAGCCGACATCCCGGAACATGCCGTGGAGGACTTCGCCTCCGGAACCTTCACGCTGGAGGGAGAAAAATCCCCCTGCCACCCCGCCCGGCTGGAAATTCTAGAGGCGAGGCATGCCAGATTGACTCTGACGGAAGGCCGCTACCACCAGGTGCGCCGCATGCTTGCCGCAGTCGGAGCTCCCGTATCGACCTTGAAACGCCTCTCCATCGGCCCTCTTCATTTGGACGACTTGCAATTGGAAGCCGGCCACTGGACGCCCATCGATCCGACCCTGTTCGAAAAATAAATTTTTTCATGAATCAGGACGGCCCCATTGCCTGCGTTCCCTGGTTCCGAGTCGTTGCGGAATCTCCGGAGTGGATCGTCGTCTCCAAAGCAGCCCCCCTGATTGTCCATCCGTCCAATGGAAAGTCGGAACCCAATCTCCTGCAAGGAATTGAGACTCTGCTTTGCTACGAGGTTGCCAACGGCATGAAAGCAGCCCTGATCAACAGATTGGACCGGGAAACGAGCGGATTGACGCTCATTGCCAAAACTCCTACCGCTACACGCCAATTGGGCCGAGCCATGCAAAGGAGGCAGATGCACAAAGAATACACGGCTATCGTGTACGGCCACCCCGCATGGGAACAGACTGTCTGCGAACTGCCGATCCTGCGGCAGGGAGAAGTCATGGAAACACGCATCTGGCTCAAGCAATGCATCCATCCCCAAGGAAAGAAATGCAGGACGGAGTTCCGTGTCCTACGCCGGTTCACAAGGAATGGAGAGCCATTCTCCATCATCCGGTGCATCCCGCTCACAGGACGCACGCACCAAATACGCGTCCATTTAGCGACACTGGGATCCCCCATCGTCGGAGACAAGATCTATGGACCGTCCGAGGATTGCTATCTGGAATTCATCCACAAAGGGTGGACTTCCGAGCTGGAAACACGGCTACTCCTGCCCCGCCACGCGCTCCACGCCTGCGTACTCGACTTCCCCTTCGATGAAGAACTCATCCACACACAGGACGAATTATCCCCCGATCTGGAAGAATTCATTGCAGGCGCAGATCGGGAATAAGCGACCGTCCTGCCGCACAGCCCTAAAAATCAAAGAGTCAACTATAATTCAGAAATAGACAAATGGGGGCTACTCGCCCCCAATCCCCCTGGCAGCGTGCGACGCTGCCGGGGGAATTATTTTTTTCGTTAAGCTATTGAGATAAATGATTAGAGAATGACAGCAGGCAATAAGTGCACACTTTCGTGTTTTTCCCACAGAGAGAAAATGTTTGTACTTCGCCTGCAAGATTTC
>NZ_JARWNC010000024.1:0-65951 GCF_029854675.1 Akkermansia sp. N21169
CGGCAGTGAAACGCTGGCGCGCCGATGGTAGTGAGAGTATAGCTCTTGTGAGAGTAGGTCGTCGCCGGGATTGATCATGAAGCCCCGCCTTGTCACCATGCAAGGCGGGGCTTCTCTGTTTATACTCGAATCCTCATCCCCGCGAAAGAGGCAGGAAATCTGTGAGATGAAATTCTCTCAAATGCTTGAACATGCGCTCATCCAAAGGTATGATAACGTATCATGAATGATGGATTTCCACGTAAGCTTAGATTCTTGTCTTTGCTGGTTTGTTTTCTCCTGGCGGTGTTTGGAATGGGTGTATCGTTGCTGTTGCGCGGAGAGGGGGATGCTGCAATTTGTTTGCGCTCGTTTTTCCCGATATCGACTGGGTATGAGGAATGGATTCCCGGAAGTTTGTACGTAGCTCAGTGGACGGAAAGCGGATTGACTGGGCCAGTGAAGGATATTTTGATTCCTCCGTGGTGGATTGTTTTTGCCATGTTGATTGTCATATCCGGTCAAGACCGCTGGAAGTTATGGATGCGTGGCATGTCGTGGTTCTGTTTGGGGGTGTGGGGGCTGCTCCCTATTGTCTATTGCTTTTTCCCGGCTCTTGCTGATTCCGACATGTTGAAAATGTGCCGTTTGATTCTGTTGATTTATCTGGCTAGTGCAGTTCTTTATTATGTGGTGGTGCCTGTTTTGTGGCCTCGCATGTTGAAGAATGCGGAAGGGAGTGTCGGCATTGACGCTGTGAATCCGACAAAGGGGAAGACGGTCAAGCAGATTGCCGAGAACGGGATTAATTATAAGCCGCGCAAGTTTTTGTTTGGCAAGGCGGATGAGAAGCTTGTAGCGCATTGGGGGATGGTGGGAAAGGCGATTATTGCTCTGTCTAAGACGCGCCGCCGCCGGGTTGCTGTGTTTGCTGTTATCTTGCTGGCATGGCCTCTTCTGGTTTTTACGCTTTCCGGAGGCTCCCAAGGTATTTACGAACGGGATGTTGAATTGATGTGGGAGACAGTGAGGTTGCCGGATGGAACGGTTGTGGCTTCTGTGCCGGCTGTCGAGGCGGCCAGGAGGGTGTTTGCCGATGATGTGGCGTTACGCGGGTTGACACGTGATGAGGTCAGGAAACTGTTGCGATTCGATTTGATGAATCCTGAGTATAAGTTGAATAGGCCCCGTTATTCCTGGGAAGAGGGAAGGATGTTTCTGCGTATTTCTTCCGGCAGGAATTCGGCATTTCTGCAACTGGGTACGAATGATGAGGGGAAGGTGGTTGTTTCTTGGATGGAATCGTTTGCGGATACTCCGAATTTCCTCAAGGAGGCAGTCAATCCCGAATAAACATTTTGCCTCGTTCCGCCATGGAGCGGAACGAGGCAATCGTTAGTGCTTCTAACCGAGCCGGTCTCGTAAGTCGAGCCGGAATGGCGAGTTTATGGGATGATGTAGGCGAGCCAGACGACAGCCTTTTTCTGGGCGATGACAGCGCTGGCTTCCGTGATAGTGGCGGTAACCCATTGCGCTTTTTCCAATGCGACGGGGGCTAGAGCCGAGGAGGCTCCGGTGAACGATTGTTCCCCGGCTGTTTTTAACGAGATGGCATTGGCATAGGCATTTGCACTTTGTTCATTGCCGATTTTGATGGAGAATGTTGTCCCAAACGATTCATTGCAGATTTTGCAGAGATGAGGGACGATGACGGCTCCTTTGGGCAGGAAGACAAGCTGGATGGTATCGTTGGCTACCATGCCTCCATTGCTTTCGATGGTAGAGCGGGCGAATGCAATCCTGCCTCCTAGGACATTGCCTGGGGTGAAGTTGGCAGATTGACCTGTCAGGGTAGCCTGGAGTAGTTCCGCAGTGTCTGAGTAATATGTAGTCATATTGTCCGATTAAGTTATTTGGTTTCTTTGCACATGATTTTGACGAAGCCTTCTTCTTGGAGGCGTGTGGCGCCACAGCTGAATTTGGCACGTACCTGCAGGGCTTCGTCCATGTCGTCGCGCACGGAGAGTTTGACTTTAAAGTCATCCCAGAAGCCGAATTGCGCTTTGCTCTTGACCCATGCGAGACAGGTTCTGACGCTGCCGGAGGTGATGGGAAGGCGTTGGGTACGGACGAATTTGAACCCCATGAAGGTGTCTATTTTTCCTTCGACGAGGGCTTTGATGTTGTTGAAGTCGTAGCTACTGACTTCCGTTTCCCGGAGCAGGCTCATGATTTGCGAGCTGGTGGCGGCAAGGACGAGTTGGTCCCCGAAATGGGAGGAGTCTTGATGCCAGGCTTCGTTTTCTTCAAGGAGCTGCAAAGTGGCTCGCAACTTGGCGACGGTGAGATTGTCGTCCTTGGCGGAACCGGATTCGACATAGTTGACGGCGATGGTCTGGGCGTTGCCGAGTTCGACTGCCTGGAGACCGTCTTCTCCAACATAGTTGGTGCCGAGGAATCCGGTGATCATGACGTCGTCCATGCGACGACCTGCAGCG
The DNA here is from genome assembly GCF_029854675.1 of Akkermansia sp. N21169. NCBI lineage: Bacteria > Pseudomonadati > Verrucomicrobiota > Verrucomicrobiia > Verrucomicrobiales > Akkermansiaceae > Akkermansia > Akkermansia sp. N21169. The sequence continues at coordinate 2,478 of NZ_JARWNC010000024.1, forward strand.
GCCCTGAGTCCCTCAATAGTTTTGGAGACGGGGACATCCATGTTTCCGAGCTGTTTGGCGTCGAATTCATCATAGCCAATGGCCTTGGTGAAGACGCGCGGCCTCATGGAACGGCGCAGAGTGGGGGCTTCGTCCAGAATGGTTTTGCCGACCCGGGTGGTTTTTTCCTCGAAATCAAGGACGCCGAATTGGTCGAAGAAGACGACCTTTCCGCTGAGGTCCCTGGCAACGGAGACGTAATCTTCCAGCCGGGAAGTTTGCTGCTGGAGGAGGGTCCCCCATTTGTTGGTGTATTTAATCTGATAGTTTTCGTTGATTGTTGTAGCCATAATTGAAATGGTGTTGTAGATGATTGCTGCGGCTGTTGGATTGAACCTGGTTTCTGCCCGGGATTGGGTAGCGAGCAGGTGGTCCTGTCGCTCCATGGGATGCGGGATCCGGTGTTGCCGGATTTGTCCGTGTCACGGTTGCTGTGCCATTATGGAGTGAACTGTATTTCTCGCATCCATTCCGATACGTGATGGTGGACGGGACAGGGAAATGATCTTTTCTTTGGTGAGAATTGTATGTAGATTGCGGAGTCATGAACGAGCCTCTCTCTCCGGACGATCCGTCGATTACACTGCCAGACTTGGAACCGTCCCCGGTTCCCAAGCGGTTGGAACAAGTGAATACGCCTCTTCCGAACAGGGAAAAGATGCGTGCTACACGTAGAAGGCGTGCCGGATGTGTGATTGTGGTGCTTGCTGCATTCATGTGCCTGGCATGTCTGTTCTGTGGTGCGTTCGGTTATGCCTATTTCCAGGAATTGGGGTGGCTGCCGCGTACGCTGCAACAGGAAGAGCCTTCTTCGGTGAGGCTGAATGTGCAGAAGGAAAAGATTTGCGAAGCTGTTAGAATCGATGATGGCAAGAGTTTTCAAGGAATTACGGTGACTTGTTCCCGGAAGGGGGGTGATGGCTCTGAAGCTCAGTCTGCGACGTTGCAGGTGAGTGGAGCTTATGTCGCGTCGTATGGGATTGTGGCTTCTTCGATACGGATTTGGGAGTATTATCCGATGACATCGGAACTTCAGGTGTCGGTACCTAAGCTGAAGGTTGCCGGGTTGCTGGTATTGCCTGGACGGATTACGGATGCAGAGGGCCGCGAGGTTGATAATTTATTGCCAGAGGAACGGGCTGCTATTGCTAGAGAAGCCAGAAACCAGCTCTACCAAAAAGTCGTTGCCGACATGGAGACTGATACGACGATACGCAAGAGATGTACGGATTGTTTCCGGATGCTTTTATCGGCGTTTGGCATTAATCCTGTCCTTGTGGAAGAAGGAATGGGAGTTTCCTGAAATTGGGAGAGAAACTCATGGATTTGTGCTTTCCAAGGAAGATGAATTCTTCTAGAATTCACCTATGGCTTTTGGAAATCAGAGAACAGTCGCCAGCCCGGCAACGCTTGAAGGAACATCTCTCCATACCGGGCAGGCCGTCACCTTGACATTGAAACCTGCACCGATTGATTACGGCATTAAATTCCGCCGGGTTGATCTGCCCGATCAGCCTTTTATTTCGGCTGATGTGGAGAAGGTGCAGACTGTTGAACGAGCAACGTCTCTGGCCGAGGGGTCGGTCAAAGTCCATACGGTAGAGCATATTCTTTCTGCTTTGACTGGGATGGGGATTGATAATGTGGTGATTGAGATGAATGCCAATGAACCTCCCATTGCGGACGGTTCTTCCAAACCTTATGTGGAGCTGATCAAGAGTGCCGGAATCGTGGAACAGGATGCTCCCGTCCGTGTATGGGAAGTCCGTGAACCGGTGACGGTGGAAACGAAGAGCGGTTCTATCCTGACGATTCTTCCTTCCAAAACTTACAGGCTTTCCGTGACGTGTGTTGGACCGGAAGGCCGCATTACTCAGTATTTCGATTCGGTTATTACGCCGGAGACATACGAAAAGGAACTGGCTCCCGCCCGTACTTTTACGTTTTACGAAGATATTAAGCCTCTTTTGGAAAAGGGACTGATCAAGGGTGGGAGTCTGGAGAATGCCGTCGTTATCCGCGGAGAGGAACTCCTCAGCAAGGAGCCGATGCGTTTTAACAATGAGTTTGCCCGGCACAAGGCCATGGATCTGATCGGAGATTTGACTTTGGCCGGTAAGAGGATTCTCGGTCATGTGATTGCTGTCAAGCCGGGGCATGGTCCGAATACGGAACTGGCCTCCCGATTGAAGAAAGAATATACGAGGATGCAGCAGATGAAGCCTCAGAGTACGGATATTCCCTATGGAGATGCCGTACTTGAGACGAAGGAAGTGATGAAGCTGCTTCCCCATCGCTATCCGTTCCTGATGATTGACCGCATTATCGGTTTTGAAGGCGAAACGAAGTGCCGCGGCATGAAGAATGTGACGATCAACGAACCGTTTTTCCAAGGACATTTTCCGGGGCATCCCGTGATGCCTGGAGTGCTTCAGGTGGAAGCGATGGCGCAGCTGGCATCGATTTTGATGCTGCGCATGCCGGGTAATGTCGGCAAGATCGGTTATTTCATGAGTGCCGACAAGGTGAAGTTCCGCCGTCCCGTATTCCCTGGCGACTCCCTGATTATCGAGGCTGAAATGGTTAAGATGCGCGGTAATATCGGTCAGGCGATCGGGCAGTGTCTGGTTAATGGTCAGGTTGTTTCCGAGGCTGAATTGAAGTTCGGTCTTCTGGATGGCTGATGCCTTTTTAGGATAGCTCCTTTCCGGTTTTCCCGTTAGGGGGGGTAACGGAAAGGAGCTGCCTGTTGCAAAGTGCTTACGAGATTGGAATAGATCTATGCCGGCAGGTGATTCAGGAGAGAATCCGGACTATTTGGCCAACCAGCTGATTACTTGTATCGGCAATAAGCGGGCGTTGCTCGGATTTATTGATACGCCGTTACGCCGGGTTAAGCAACGCTTGGGCAAGCATGCTTTGGATATTGCCGATCTCTTTGCCGGGAGCGGAATTGTTTCCCGGTATTTCAAGGCTCATGCGACACGCTTGATTTCCAATGATCTTGAGGAATATGCCCGCATTCTCGGGAAATGTTACCTGACTAATGCCCGCGAGGTAAATATCCGGGCTCTCGAAGAGGCTTTGACCGAGCTTTTGCCCGAGGTTGCCTCAGACCGGGAGGGAGGGTTTATTTCCGAGTTGTACGCTCCGGCCGACGATGAGAATATCCAGCCTGGGGAACGTGTTTTTTATACGCGTCGCAATGCGCTGTATCTGGATGCCGCCTGTCGTGCCATTGGCCGGCGTCCGGAATGGATGAGGCCGTTTTTACTGGGACCTTTGTTGTCGGAGGCTTCGATTCATGCCAATACGTCCGGAGTTTTCAAGGGATTTTACAAGGATGCAGCAGGGATTGGGAGTTTTGGCGGCAGGAAGGGAGATGCCTTGTCTCGGATTACGAGTCCGATTTATTTGTCCATGCCCGTCTGGTCGCGTTTTTCGTGTCCGGCGACGGTTTACCGCGAGGATGCCAATACTCTGGTGCATAGGTTGGATCCGGTGGATCTGGTGTATCTTGATCCTCCCTACAACCAGCACCCCTATGGCTCCAACTATTTTATGTTGAACTTGATTGCGGATTACAGACGGCCGGAGAAGATTAGCGATGTCTCTGGCATTCCCGGGGATTGGACTCGTTCGGCCTATAATTCGTCGGGAAAAGCTAAGGAGAATCTTTTTTCTCTGGTATCTGCCTGCAAGGCATCCCATATTCTGATTTCTTACAATTCCGAGGGGTTTGTTTCCCAGGATGAGTTTGCGGCATTCTTGCAATCTCAGGGCAGATTGGAAACGTATGAAATCCCGTATCTGACATTCCGCGGAAGCCGTAACTTACGTAATCGATCATTGGTTGTGAATGAATATCTCTATCTTTTGGAGAGGTTCTAGTGGAACGGAGATTATTGTCGGAAACGTGGAATACGAAGCATATATTACGTTGCTGAACCGGAAAAATGAAAAAAACGCATCAGACGTGTTGACAAAGCTGCGATAAATATTATTCTACCTCCCCACACACTTCCCTGCGTGCAGTCCGAAAGAGGCGCGGGACATTTCATTCACCAAACAGTTACCTTTTTATTATGAGCAAGAGGACCTATCAACCTTCCAAGCGTTGCCGCAAGAACCAGTTTGGTTTCCGTGCCCGTATGGCTACCAAGAATGGACGCGAAATTTTGCGTCGTCGTCGTGCTAAGGGCCGTAAGCGCCTTCTTCCGAAGGGTGCTGAAATTCAGTACAAGCGCCACACGATCCAGCACGGTCGTTAATCGGCTGTGGCCGGAGAGGCTGGCCATATTACGATTTCTTTTCACGGGCCGCCCCGCGGGGAGATGCGTTTGACTCGTCAACAAAGCATGAATCGGGCATTCCAATTTGCCCGTGTGCGTAGTCAGGGTGCATCTACTGCAGGTCGGCTTCTTGTTTTGAGCGCATGTCCTTTGGATCACGCGGATGAGCCTTCCGCATTTGGCATTATTTGTACCAAGAAGGTCGGTGGTGCCGTTCTCCGTAATACGTTGAAGAGACGTATTCGGGAGCTTATTCGCATGCACGGGGATTCCCTTGCATGCGGTTTGCATGTCGTCTGTGTCTTGAGGTGGCGTGCAGCTACGGCTCCTTTCTCAGCTTTGGAAAAAGACTGGCTTAAGACTCTTTCCCGACTGTTACGGGAGCTGGAAAGGATGAAGGGAGACTCTGCTGAACAGGAGGAGGCGCCCGTATGAAGAAGCTGGTTATTGCGTGTGTGCGGTTTTACCAACGCTTTGTCAGCCGGCCTTTGCATTTTCTTGGCGGACCGATGAGTGGATGCCGTTTTTCCCCGACTTGTTCGCAATATTTTATTGAAGCCGTAGAAATACATGGAATATGGAAGGGAACAACGTTAGGTATCTGGAGGATTTTGCGCTGCAATCCCTGGGGTGGCTCCGGGTTCGATCCCGTGCCTCCGCGTTGTTCGTCCGGCAGTTCTCATTTTCCTGGGGATGGTGACGCTTCCAAATAAGACCCATTTCAACACATTACTTTTTATCTACATTTTCCCAATCAACTACTATGGATCGCAAATCATGGATTATTATAGCCCTTTGCGCGGTATTGCTGGGTGCTGACTACTACTACTCAAGTACTCAGCCCAAGCCTCCCGTAGCACCTCAGTCTGTATCTCAACCCGCAACGAAAACGGCTTCTGCCGATGCGGCGTCAAACTCTCCTGCTCTTCCGGGGGATATGGCGGTTGTTCCGCCTGTTGACGAAAGCAAGCTGGAAACCTGGCCGATGGTCTCTTATGCCGGAGAAGGAAAGGATAGAAAGCCGGTAGCGACGTATTCGATTGCCAATATTGGCGGTTCAATCCGCAATGTGGAGATGGAGGGAGATCTGGTCGATAGTCGCCATGTACCGGATGTCGATGTGAAGATCAATGAGAATGGCACGTACGGTATCGGTACACTCGTGTTTGGGATTACTCCCGCGGCGGATCCCAGTTACGATACGTCCGTTTATTCGAAGGTTGATTCTGAGAGCAACGATGAGAAACTGACCCTTGTTGCACGGCTTGCCAATGGACTTGCCGTGAAGAAGGAATATACGTTTGATCCGTTAAAGGACGAGAACGGCGCTCTTTTGGCAGGCAGCCAATATATGCTGAAACTGAAGATAACGCTTTTTAATCCCATGGATCATGCCGTGCGTCTTCCGGATATGGGCGTTTTTGCCGGTGCGGGATACCCAATTGCCAAGAGTGAAATGGCCGAGGCGTTCACTCACTTTTTCTATATGACGGATGGTAAATTCGTTCAGGAAACGCCATCGTATTTTACAGGGGGCTTTATATCATCTGCCAAGCCGCGCGAGGTGGCTAATCTGGTTAACCTGACCTATGGTGGGGTGATGAGTCAGTATTATGCCAGTATACTGATACCGGCGGAGGATTCCCGCGGTTCGATGATTTACGCCCAGCGTCAGTTGTTCCATCTGAAACATGAAGGAGACCATGAAGTACCCGGGGTCATTTTGGCGATGGGGGCTCCGGTGGTAGATCTTCAGCCCAAGGCCGAGAAGGTGCTTTCGTATGAGATCTATGCGGGCCCGAAGAAGAACCAGGTTCTCAACGAGTTGCCCTATAAACTGGATGAAGTCATGGCATACGGATGGCTAACTATCCTGAGTGCTCCGATGAACTGGTTGCTCAACTTTTTCTTCGGCCTTGTCGGTAACTGGGGTATTGCCATTATCTGCATGACGATTGTGGTGCGCATTGTCATCTGGCCTCTTTACAAGAAGTCCTACATGGCGATGAAGCGTATGTCGCTCGTCCAGCCCAAGATGCAGGAATTGAAGGAAAAGTACCCGAATGATCCGCAAAAGGTCAATGTGGAGATGATGAAGATGTATCAGGAATACGGCATCAATCCTGCCAGCGGGTGTCTGCCAATGCTGATTCAAATCCCGATCTTCTTTGCCTTCTACCGTGTTCTGCAGTACTCGGCGGAGTTGCGCGGTCAGCCTTTTTTCTGGTGGGTTAAGGATTTGTCATTGCCGGATACGGTGTATGAAATCCCGCTTCCCTTTAGCTCGTTCCCGACTCTTCCGGTTAACATTCTTCCTCTGATTATGGCGGTAACGATGGTAATCCAGATGAAGATGACGCCGCAGGCCGGGGATAAGATGCAACGCCGGATTATGGCGTTTATGCCTCTGATTTTCTTTTTCTTCTGCTACAACTTTGCATCGGCTTTGGCTTTGTACTGGACGGCTCAGAACTTGATTAATATGGGACAAACCTTGTTGATCCGTCGTTTGCCCCAGCCGGAACTGACCAAGACAAAGAAAAAGAAAGCCGGTTTTTTGCAACGCATGATGGAGCAGCAACGTATTCTTGCCGAACAGCAAAAGCAACAGGGTGGAGGTATGCGTAACGTAACTCCCGGAAGGAGGAAGAAATAGGCAGAGTCTTGCTATAACGTGTAATTTTTCAAGGAGCTATCTCGGATTAGAGAGATAGCCCCAAATAATAAAGAGCTCTGGCATTTGCTTGTTGTTGAGGCGGGGTAGGGACTAGGAGAGTTTAGGAAGATGTTCTAGTCAATTGTTTGTTTGCCCTCTTCGACATAGCAGCGGAATGATTTCATTTTTCAGGTTTGTTTTTTCTTCCAAGCTTGACCTGATTTTGTCATTGGGTGGCTTGCATGTGCCATGTCGAATTTCCGCATGGTTTCGTATGGAGAAGGATTCGTCAGAAGATTGTTTTGAGGAAAATCAGATCCGGAACAGAATATAAATTCAAATAAAGAATGAAACGATAAGTTTTTATATAAGATTATTATTTATAATGTTTTTTGTATTTATGATTATATGCTTTTAGGATGATAAGTCTTGATATTTAAAAAATATTTTTAGAATGATATTGACATATTGAATGTTTCTGGAAACCATGTAGTATGATTTCCAGGGTATTGAATTGTATATTGTTTCTTTCGATTATTTCTCTTTCAAAAGGAGTTGCCTCAGACCAGGAACCCTACACTTCTTTCTATGTTCCGAATAAATACGTTCAAGAAAACGGATTTCTCAAGGAACATCAAAATCTGATGCATCCTCCCCAATTTGCGAAAATTAAAGAAAAATTACCTCGTCCTGAATGGGATGCCCGACCGGATGTTATTTCGAGTTACTGGAAAGCATGGGAAATGGGATTTAGCAATATTAAGGCGGCGACTCCTCAGAATGGCTTTATTTCCCCATATATTGATCCGGTATTCAACGGTAATATTTTCATGTGGGACTGCAGTTTTATGACAATGTTCGGAAAGTATGGTGCTCATGCTTTTCATTTTCAGGGGACCTTGGACAATTTCTACTGCAAACAGTTACCTGACGGTTTTATCTGCCGGGAAATATATGGTACCAGCGGGAAAAACTGTTTTGAAAAATATGATCCTTCCAGTACAGGCCCCAATATTATGCCGTGGGCCGAGTGGGAATATTATCTCAATTTTAATGACAGGAAGCGTTTGGAGAAAGTATTTCCTCCGTTACTTGCCTATTACCAGTGGATGAACCTTAACCGAACTTGGCAAGACGGATCTTACTATCTTAGCGGTTGGGGATGCGGAATGGATAATCAACCGAGATTACGCGGCAATTACCATCGAGAATTCAGCCATGGTCATATGTCGTGGATAGACGCCAACATGCAACAAATATTGTCCGGTAAAATTCTTGTGTCCATGGCACGGGAACTTGGGCGCGAAGCGGATGTGAAAGACATACAGAAGGAAGTTGATTTTCTTAGTAGATTCGTGAACGAAAAAATGTGGAATTCGGATAAAAAATGTTACGCAGACCGTTTTCGTGATGGCAGTATTTCCGGCGTGCAAACCATAGGTGCCTATTGGGCGCTTTTAGCTGATGTCATTCCCGCAGACCGTATAAAATCTTTTGTTTCTCATTTGGAAAATCCAACCAAATTCAAGCGACCTCATCGGGTGCCGACTCTTTCGGCCGATGATCCCGCGTATGTTAAAAATGGGGGAGGATACTGGTGTGGTGCCGTTTGGGCTCCTACAAATTACATGGTTTTGCGAGGCCTTTCCAGAATAGGGGAAGACAAAATAGCTTTTGATATAGGCTTGAACCATTTGAATAACGTTACACAGGTCTTTCAAGAAACGGGAACATTTTTTGAAAATTATGATCCTGAAATTACCAAGGGACGGTGCCGTCCCGGGATGGTAGGCTGGACTGGTCTGGTTCCCATTGCCGTCCTTTTTGAATATGTTTTCGGTCTCCGGGCAGATGTTCCTCACAATACTCTGATTTGGGACATACGTCTTACGGATTCTTTTGGCGTTAAACAATATCCTTTTGGCAAAGATGGCCTTTTGGACCTTTATTGTGCTTCGCGCCCCAATGGACTCCAAAAACCAGAAATAACAGTTAAGTCTAATCGGGATTTTACGCTTAAAGTGATTTGGGGAGGTGGTTCTGAAGAAATTGCCGTCAAAGCGGAGACAGATGAATAATGCGTGTTATCTAATGAGTATGGATAGTTTTATTCTTTGTTGTCCTAATGAGCTGAGAGAAGGTTGTTAATAGATGGATATTCTGTATGTGCTCGGCAGGCCGCATGATTCCGGGTAAACTTAAACTGCTGCTCCTGTGGTGGGAAGCAGCGGTTTGATCTGGAGGGATGTCCTACATCAATCCGGAAAGGGTGGATGAACCCCGATTTCTGGAAGATGGCTCCTGGGTGGGGTTAATTGTAGAGTTTGACGTAGTATTCGTCGGCCATGCGATCTGCGTCGAAATAGGGATAGATATCGTTCATGGCATTGAAGACGATGTCCATCCATGCGTCGTTGTTTTCGTAATAGGTAGGAAGGACTTTGTCTTCGAGGATGTTGTAGAAGTTGTCGCGGTCGGAACGGTCGCGGGCTTCCGGGGAGAGGTTGGGGGCTGCGGTGGGGATGACGAAGCTGTTTTCTCCGTCTTTGGCAAACTCGCAGATCCAACCGTCGAAGGTGGAGATAGAGACGCTGCCGTTCATGGCGGCGGACATGCCGGAGGTTCCAGAGGCTTCACGAGTGACAACGGGGTTGTTAAGCCACATATCGGAGCCATTTTTCAGCACGCGGCTCAATCCCATTTCGTATCCGACGAGGACGGCGGAACGGGGATATTTGGCGGAAAGCTTGTTGAGGTTGTTGAAAATTTCAATAGCTTTATGATCGGTGGGGTAGGGTTTGCCGGCCCAGATGAATTGAACCGGGCGGTTTGTGCGTTGCAGCATGCGCTCAAAACAGGTGGGATTGCCCGTGATAAGTTCGGGACGTTTATAGGCGGCGAAACGGCGAGCCCAGACGATGGTGAGGCAGTTCGGATCGAAGACACGACCAGTTTGTTCGCCAACGATGCGGAAGAGGTCTTTTTTCAGAGCGCGTTTACGGCGCCGGAAGGCTTCCTTGTCCCGTGAGTGGAAGGCTTCGGCAAGTTCGTGGTCCTGCCAGTATTTCTGGTTCTGAGCATTAGTGATTGAGGTGATCGGACAGATGTTGTCGTAACCCTTCCACATGTCGATGGAGACATCGCCGTGCAGCTTGGAGACTCCGTTGGCTTTGTGGCTGAGCCGCAAGGCCGAGAGTGTGTAGTTGAAGGTGTTGTCGTTGCCGTCCAGCTGAATGGCAGAACGTACTTCGTCCAGAGAAAGGCCATCAAAGAAGGAAAAGGTATTCATCGTGTTGATGTCCATCTTTTCATTGCCGGCTTCTTCCGGAGTATGAGTGGTGAAAACAAGATGCTTGCGGACTTCTTCCACACTCTTGGTTTTGGCGAGTAAGTGGAAGGCGGCAGCCAGGCCGTGAGCTTCGTTAAGGTGGTAGATTTCGGGTTCGACGCCGAGTTCTTCAAAGAGGCGGGCTCCACCCTTGCCGAGCAGGACATATTGCGCAATGCGGGTGAAACCGTTGGCATCATACAGGCGGCGGGAAATGTTACGGCTTTCTTCGTCGTTTTCTTCCAGATCCGTGGAGAGGAAGAACATCGGAGCGGAACCGAAGGTTTCCGGGCGCAGGAAATAGGCTTTGACCCAGACGGGCGCCCCGCAGACGCGAATGAGGAACTTGATGTTGTGATCTTCCAGGAAGGAGTAGTTTTTATGGACGTACTGAGTGGCCATGGAACCGTCTTCCGCACGGATCTGATTATAGTAGCCGTAACTCCAAAGGATGCCGACGCCGACGAGGTTCTGTCTCAGGTCGTGCGCACTCCTCATATGGGAGCCGGAGAGATAGCCGAGACCGCCTGAGTAGATCTTGAAGGCGTTGTCGATTGCGAATTCCATGGAAAAGTATGCAACGCTTTTGGCGTATTTCGGATCGATTTCGTAGGGATGTTCGAACAGTTTCGGGAGAAATGAAGTTGCCATATTTGTGTGGTGTTTATCGGAAAAGCTTATGGAATGTCTTCTGGCAATATCACCTCAAATCCATTTATGGAAGCCGAAAATGATCATTTGACGTAATGTTTGCCTTCAGAGGCCGTTTTCATTGGGAATATTCTGGTACGGAAATTGTCCGGCGTGCGAGCTTTTGGCTTGCCTTTGCATCCTGCTGCGAGCATGAATATCACCATGAAAGCACTGGTGAAAACTCAAGCTGCACCGGGCTTGGAATTGATTGACATTCCCATGCCCGAAGTTGGACCGAACGATGTTTTGATTCGCATTTACAAGACCGCCATTTGCGGTACCGATCTCCACATTTGGAAGTGGGATTCCTGGGCTCAAAGGACGATTCCGGTTGGGATGCAGGTCGGACATGAATTCTGCGGAATCATCGAAAAAGTAGGCAGTGCCGTGAAGAGTTACAAGCCCGGGGAAATCGTTTCCGGCGAAGGCCATATCGTTTGCGGAACATGCCGCAATTGCAAGGCCGGACGCCGCCATTTGTGCCCCAACACCCAAGGGGTAGGCGTGAACCGTCCCGGTTGTTTTGCCGAATATCTCAGCATTCCTCAGGAAAACGTGTATCGTATTCCCGCGGAAATCCCGATGGAAATTGCTTCGATTTTCGATCCTCTTGGCAATGCCGTTCATACGGCCCTGTCATGGGATCTCGTCGGGGAAGACGTTCTGATTACAGGGGCAGGCCTGATCGGTAGCTTGGCTGCTGCAGTTTGCAAGCATGCCGGTGCCAAGAACATTGTCGTCACCGACGTCAATGACTACCGCTTGGAGATTGCTCTCCGCCTGGGGGCGACGCGCGCTATCAATGTAACTCGCGAAAAAGTAACCGATGTCTGGCGCAATGAGCTGGATATGGAAGAAGGTTTCGATGTCGGGTTGGAAATGAGCGGCAATCCCTCCGGATTGAACGATATTCTGGATAATGCTTGTAACGGCGCCAAGGTGTCTCTGCTTGGCATTATGCCCGACCAGGTTGCCGTCAGTTGGGATAAAATAATCTTCAAGGGATTGATGCTGAAAGGGATTTATGGCCGTGAAATGTTTGAAACCTGGCACAAGATGAGCAAGATGGTTCGCGGCGGCATGGATATCAGCCCGATTATCACCCACCGTATCCCGTATACGGACTTTGCCAAAGGCTTCGAAGCAATGGCTTCCGGCAATTCCGGCAAGGTCGTTATGGACTGGATTCTATAATTTTTTAAAATAGGTATTGCCAAAGTGAGGGCGGGTGTGTATAAAGCTTCGCCCTCACCCCGCATGAGCGGATAGGCGAACCTTTTTTACACACATAAGATTATGTCCAAGCATTCCAGTCTCAAAGCTACCGGCACTGTGGGCGGCAAGCGCTCCGTTCTCAAAAGATTTGAACGCGTTAAACTGATGAAGGAACGCGGTCAGTGGAAGAAGGGGCAGAGCCCCATCGGTCTCCCCAAGACCAAACACGAAGACTGATCCGTCTTCTCATCTCTGTCCCTGCCTGGCAGGAACGGGATTTTAACAGATTTCCTTTAAGGAAAGGCCCCTTGGTTTGTCCGAGGGGCTTTTTTTCTCCCGGATGACGCCGCGAGGTACTGTCCGGGAGGAACCATACAGATTGCCGTCGTTCTTTCCTTAGTGACAGGGCGGTGGCGCGATGCCGCTGTGAAGCGGTTCCCAATAGACAATAATAAAATAATATGAATGAAGATATGAATGAGGCCGTAGGTGCCTCTGATGACAATGCCGGTAAAATCAGATTGAATAAGTTTCTGGCATCATGCGGAGTTGATTCCCGCCGTGCAGCGGATCAGCTGATCGTAGAAGGTAGAGTGGAAGTGAATGGCCAGGTTGTTGAAACGCCCGGCATAAGGGTTTCCTCCGAAGATTTTGTAAAACTGGACGGACACCACATGGTTCCCAAAGAACATTCCGTTGTCCTGCTCAACAAGCCGCGTGGTTTTGTATGCAGCCGCGAGGCTCAGGGGGCGGAAGGTACGGTTTATGATCTCCTGCCTCCCAAGTTGCGCCACTTGAACTATGTGGGGCGCCTTGACGCCGATTCGGAAGGCTTGCTTATCATGACTAATGATGGAGAACTCGTCCAGCAATTGAGCCATCCCTCCGAAGGAGTGGAAAAGGAATACTGGGTGACTTTGGATCAGAACTTTGACAACAGTGTGCTGATGCAGTTGCTGAAGGGCGTTCGCATTGCGGAAGGCCAGGCCAAGGCCAAGTATGTCTGCCGTGCATCTGCACGCCGGGCATATATTGTCCTGGAACAGGGATTGAAGAGACAGATCCGCCAGATGTTCGCCTGCCTGGGATTGCGTGTCAGGAAACTGGTACGCGTGCGTATCGGTTCCCTCTGGGGAGGAGATTTGGAACCGGGAAGTTGGAAATTCATGGATCCGGCAGAAGTGGCTCTTGCCTCAGTCAATCCCAAGCGTCCTCGCAAATATTTGGGTGCCAAGGAATTGGCCGCTTATAAGGGAACATCCCGCAAACAGGGTGCTGGGGCTCCCTCTACGTTCCGTGCTTCGGAAACCAATGATGGCGACGAAAACTACGAATTTAATCCGGCAGACTTTGAAGGAGTTGATCTGGACGAGGATACGTATGAATTGTCTCCGGAAATGAAGACGAGATTCTCCGATCAGGAAATTCCGGAACGGAAACCTAGAAATAATTCTTTTGAAGGACGTTCGGACAGGCCTTTTGCCCGCCGCGAAAGTAGCTTTGGAGGCCGTCGTGAAGGAGGCTTTGGAGAACGCCGTGAAGGCGGATTCCGTGGCAACCGCGAGGGAGGCTTTGGAGGCCGTCGCGAAGGAGGTTTCGGGGAACGCCGTGAAGGCGGATTCCGTGGCAACCGCGAAGGAGGCTTTGGAGGTCGTCGCGAAGGAGGTTTCGGAGAACGCCGTGAAGGCGGGTTCCGTGGCAACCGCGAGGGAGGCTTTGGAGGTCGTCGCGAAGGAGGTTTCGGGGAACGCCGTGAAGGCGGATTCCGTGGCAACCGCGAAGGAGGCTTTGGAGGTCGTCGCGAAGGAGGTTTCGGAGAACGCCGCGAAGGCGGATTCCGTGGCAACCGCGAAGGTGGTTTTGGAGGCCGTCGCGAAGGAGGTTTCGGAGAACGCCGTGAAGGCGGGTTCCGTGGCAACCGCGAGGGAGGCTTTGGAGGCCGTCGCGAAGGAGGTTTCGGGGAACGCCGTGAAGGCGGGTTCCGTGGCAACCGCGAAGGAGGCTTTGGAGGCCGTCGCGAAGGAGGTTTCGGGGAACGCCGTGAAGGCGGATTCCGTGGCAACCGTGATGGTGGCTTCCGTGGCAGTCGTGGTGGAGACCGTTGATTTCCGATCCACAATATTCTACAATCCGGTATGAAGTTGCTGAACCTTTGGTTTGTAATAGCCGGAGTGGGAGGGCTGTCTATGGCAGCCCTTCCTGTTTTTTCAGATGAAGCTGCCGGCCTGGAGGCGTTGTCGACGCTTGATCCGGTATCCTCTTCTCCTGCCGTGCTTCGGGAGGCCTGGAAGAAGGCGGAAGCTGCCGGCCAACTAGCAGATTCTCGCCGGTATTGTGAACAATACGTCCAGGCATTGCAGAGCCATGCGGATCAGGGCGATGCGGAAGCCATGGTCGAATTGGGAAAGTTGATGTACCGGGGGACTCCTTCATATCCTAGAAATTTGGAACAGGCCCGCGCCTGGTTTGAAAAGGCTGCCCAGGCCGGTCAGGCGGATTCCCAGTACCAGCTGGCCTTTATGTACCGGAATGGACTGGGCGGAAACAAGGATGAGGCTTTGTCTGCCAAGTGGTATGCCGAATCCCGGAAGAATATGGAAGCTCGTGCTGCCGGAGGTGACGGAGAGGCGGCTTTCTGGGTCGGAATTATGCATTTCAAGGGCGAGGGGACGCCGGAAGATAAAAAACTGGCCCTGCAGTGGATGGAGAAGTCGGCAAAACTCGGGTTCAAAATGGCGGCCGTTTTGCTGGCCAGGATGTATCGTGAGGGCCTGGGGACGGAGCGGAATGAAGGGGAAGCTTTCAGGTGGTTTCTCAAGGCGGCGGAGCAGGGGCAGGGTGATGCCATGATGGAAACCGCCCTCGCTTACAAAAACGCGATTGGCGTGGAACGCGATCTCGCCCAGGCGCGTCATTGGTTTTCCAAGGCTGCCAATCTCAAAAACCCTTATGCCCTGCGCGAATTGGCCGGGATGATGAGGGCTGGCGAGGGGGGAGAAAAAGATATCCCCCAGGCGCGAGCCTACTATATCCAGGCTGCTTCTTATGGGGAACCTTTATCGGCTGTCGAAGCCTCCCGCATGCTGGCAGACGACGAGAATGCTAGTGACGATGATGTCAAAAAAGCTCGCGAAATTCTGTTTGCCGCAGCGGATCGTTTCCGTTCTCCGCTGGGGCAATATGAATTGGGGCTTTTTGATTGGAAACACGGCGACAAGGAATCCGGTGTGTATTGGATTCGTACGGCAGCCATGGGGGGCTATGCTCCTGCCATGGCTCGTATGGGTACCCTTTCCCTTATTCCCTTCAGCGGAGTGACGTGGAACCCCGTTGCCGCATGGCAGTGGTGGGATGCTGCCGCCCAAGGCGGGAATGCTCCTGCCCGGTTCCGGGCGAACTGGCTTCTATGGGGAGGCGGGGGATTTCTTCTGATAGCGGTGGGGACTTTCCTTATTTGGATGAACCGCTGGATCAACCGGAAATGGGCTGTCGAAGAGAAATGAGCGGGATATGGCGCATATTCGCGTTAATCTGGCTTGAACTCCGGAGTCGTCGCGGGCAGTCTAACTCCCAACGATGACCATTGATGAACAATTGGATTTCCTGATGGCCGGCACCGCCAAGGTGATCGGAAGGGAAGAATTGAAGGAACGCCTCTCTCTGGGGCGCCCTCTGAGAGTAAAACTGGGCGTTGATCCGACGGCTCCGGACATCCACCTCGGCCATACGGTGGCAATTGAAAAGCTCCGCCAGTTCCAGCAACTGGGCCACCAGGCCATCCTGTTGATCGGCGACTTTACGGCGATGATCGGCGATCCTACAGGACGATCCGTAACCCGCCCCCCCCTGAGTCGCGAACAGGTTCTCGCCAATGCGGAAACCTATACCCAGCAGGCTTTTAAGATTCTCGATCGCGCCAAGACCGAAATCGTGTACAACGGCGACTGGTTCCGCAAGATGAGCTACGATGATGTTCTCAAGCTGAATTCCCGTGCAACCATGCAGCAAATGCTGGCCCGGGAAGACTTTCGCGCCCGCGTGGATAGCGGCAAGGAAGTACGGTTGCATGAATTGCAGTATCCCCTGATGCAGGGCTGGGACTCCGTCATGATCCAGGCCGATGTCGAGTTGGGTGGCACCGACCAGTTGTTCAATATTCTCGTCGGCCGCGACCTGCAGAAGGAAGAAGGCTTGCTGCCCCAGATCGCCATGACTCTTCCCTTGCTGGAAGGCCTTGACGGCGTTCGCAAAATGTCCAAATCCTATGGCAATTACGTTGGCGTTGACGAAGCCGCTGAAACCATGTTCGGCAAGATGATGAGCGTCAGCGATGAACTGATGGATCGCTATTATACCGTCCTCCTTGGCGAGCACCGCGATGCTTCCTTGCACCCTATGGAAGCCAAGAAGCTTCTCGCCTGGAAGATCGTTGCCCGTTACCACTCCCCAGAGGCAGCGGATGCCGCACGCAACGACTGGGAAACGCGCTTTTCCAAGCGAGATCTTGCCGCTGCTGAACTGCCGGAACTTTCACTCGCCGCTCTTCCTGCCGGATTGAATGCCATCGGGCTCGTAGCTTACGTCTTCCAGACGTCCTTCAACGTGCAGAAGTCCAACGGTGTCCTCCGCAAAGAACACTTCATACCCGGAGCCATTCAGGTGAACGATGAAAAGGTCACCGACCCGAATGCCACTCTTGAGCTGAAGGAAGGCGATATCCTCCGTCTCAGCAAAAAACACGCTGTACGCTTCATCGGCTGACACGGCTAGGGGGAGCTCTTGTTCTTCTGGCTTTCTGCGAGCGAGCTAGCCCCAATACTTTCCGGACGCAACCCGATTCCCCTGCTGCAAGGGCTCGGTTGCGTCTGATTCATTGATTCGGGGCATGGCACGGATATTGTGCGTGGACGAAGAGGGGTGAAGTTAATCTTCTTTGTGCATAGTTTGTTGTTCCGATGAATCTTGGGTTGCAGATGGTTGATCAGAGTTCGCTGCTTCTTCTTCACGGATTTTATCGAGTGTTTCCTGTGCTTTTTCATGTCCCTGGGCAGCTGCTTTGGTGAGGTACTCCAAGGCGAGTTGAGGGTTGTTTTCTACACCCTTTCCTGCGAGGTAGAAGACTCCCGTCATATATTCTGCTTCACTGAATCCTTGATCTGCGGCCTTCTTATACCAATGAAAAGCCATTTCGTTGTCTTGCGAAGTACCGCTTCCCGAAGCATAGCAGGTAGCCAGGCGGAATTGAGCCTGGATATGGCCCTGATCTGCTGCTTTCTGAAACAATTCGAAAGCTCGGAGCTGGTTTTGTTCGATACCGTCTTCTCCGGATTCCAGTAGAGCGGCGAAGGCAAATTGGGCATCGGGGTGTCCAAGTTTTGCGGCTTGTTCAAACCATTTGGCGGCTTCTTGCGGGTTTACTTTTCCGAAGATTCCTTGATAGTAGAGAATTCCTAGATTGCACATGGCGAGAGAGTCGTTTTGTTTGGCAGCCTTGAGATACAATTCGCGTGCTTTTTGTGGATTTTTTTCGACTCCGATTCCCTTCAGATAACATTCTCCTAAAGTTGTGCATGCGTCAGGATAATTTTGCTCTGCAGACTTGGAATACCAGTAAATTGCCTTGTCGATATTGAGTTCACTTCCCCCTTTTCCAGATTGATAACCGACTGCCACATCATACTGCGCCTGAGCATTACCCTGGTGTGCGGCTTTTATCATCCATTGCTGGGCAATTTTGTCATTTGTAAATGTTCCTGTGTTACTGCGATAACAAATCGCGGTGCACACTTGTGCATCCGTGTTTCCCAGAAGCGCTGCTTTCAGAAACCACAAAAAGGCTTCCTGGTTTTTTCCCTTGTCATGACAATATCTTCCTAAACGATACATAGCGGGAGGGTACCCCTGTTCTGCGGAAAGCGTAAGCCAGGCAAGAGCCATTTGTTGATTTTTAGGGATTAATGTTCCTTCATCATTGAAAAGCCACATTTTATATTGAGAAACAGGGTCACCTGTTTCAGCATACACCCTGATTTGTTCGAATACATCGTGTGTAGTTGTCGCGTCCATCCGGATTTCGGAGACGGCCCTTCTGATCTCATAAGAGCTGAGATTTTTATTTATCTCCAAAGATTGTTCTGTGGAGAGGAAGATTGTGAGGAAAAGTAAAACTTTCAACATGTTGAATTGTAATTTCCTGCCGGTTCGATATGAAACAATACTCAGTATTGATCGGAATGAATCTTAAAAAATATATTGGGTTATTTGGAGTCAATATATTGCATATTATATGTGTATGAAATGAGGTTATTTTATTTAATGGGATATACCTGTTATATATGTTAATTTCATGATGAATGATTTTTCATCTTGCATTATAATGCTATCTCATTTCAGGGGTAGATATGACTATTGTATCTTGTTGATTTGAAAAGGACATCATTGCGGATTATTGATTCAATTCGGATTCTAGCTAATGCCCGATAGAACCAATAGAATAGCAGTGATAAAATAAATAAAAATTATTGAATTTAGAATACAGGAAATCCAGTAAATGTATTTAAATTTTATTGTTGTCTTGCGGTAGAAATAATGCCGTTTGGAAAAAGAATATAGGAATAATGAAAAATTTGTGATAATATAAAATGTATATAATATGGGAATCGATTTGTCAGATCCTATGTTATTTATCGCAATAAAAAATGGGAAATATAAAAATAAGCTCAAGATCCAAAAATAAAAAACTGTTTTTTCTCTTGTCTTCATTTTTACATTATTTTTTTATAACTTGTCATTATTGAATCTATTGGAATATGGAAAATAGTTTATAAAATAGAGACAATCAATAGGAAAGGGTGTTAGATTATTTTTGGTGTCCAGGTATCTCCAGGTTGCTTCTGGTGTAGTAGTGACCGTTGAGTGTAATGTCAAGCAAGTTCCTGTCTTTTAGTGTGATGGAAAAGATTGGATTTTTTTCGTATAACAATCAATGGAGAAGATGTCATCGTGTTTGATCTTTTTCACTGTGAATTTGATGGATCCGTTATTGGACAATTTTTTTTCGACACAATAGATATTATAGCTGATAAATATGATTTGAGTGCATAATAGGATTGATAAGCCTATGATTATTGTTCTTGGGTTAATGCGTATTTTTATCATTATTTTTTAAATGAATGAGAATTATTGTTTAATATGCCATCAATGATGCCGTCGCCATTCTCGTCTACGAGCATTTCACGTGTTTCCTCTTTTCGAGGTATAAGAAAATGCATTGGATTGTAGTCTGAATCTAACGATACGGATAATGGGATAACAGGGTTTGCTTTTGTATGAATAATAATTCTATAATATTCAGTGTTCTCTTGCTGGTAATTTTTACCTTTTGATAAGATGATTGAAAAATTACCTTGCTCATACAATTTTGCATCGATTAATTCTGTAGATCCTAACATGTATTCAAAATTTGATCTTATTTTAAATCTATTGTAAGATACATAGAACAAGATAATGTTGATTATGATCAGGATATAGATCCATACATATTTCATATTAATTGCTACTTTTCTGATCGTTTATTCTAAAGTTTTGTTAAGATAAAATTTTCACATAGGGTTATTTCATATAATCAATATTACATTTTGTAACAGCATTTTATTGATTTATACGGACTAATGAATTTGTTGCCATGGCATGCATGTATGACAATGTATAGTTATTTCTTTTGATTCGTATTTTATATTTACGAGAAAAATGTGGTACTAATAATTGCGCATATTGGGGTCGCGATTGTAATATTTCATCTTTTACATAGAGAGGACCGTTTTCGGCAAAATCGAATTCATCCGCCCATTTATTAACATTTGCATAGAATTGAAAGAAACGCTCGAATTCATGATGGCCGTATAAATACATGGGAACATGATTTTCCATATTTTCCGGTAATGAATACCCTGCTTTCAATAAGGGTATGATCATTGGGTAGGCCGATCCTTCAATAGCGTATTTCATGAGGTCTGGATTTTGTTGTTTTGATATGCCATCAAGGATATGAATTAGATGAATCATAGCTTTACAATATTCAATATTATCTCTGCTATAATTTTGCAATATTGTTTTTGTTGCTTTTTGGAGAGAAAAATACGAAGGATTGTATTTCAAGAGAATGTATAGGATGTCCAGATTTCCCATGTCTATTGCATGATCCAGAGCTGTGTTTCCATAAACATCCTGTCGATTAATATCCCAACCATGATTGAGAGCATAGAATAAATCATGGAATTCCTTAGATGTAGAACATCCACATTCAATAATATTGATCAGAAGTGTTTTGTTTTCTTCATCACATGAATCAATTTTATTTCCATATTTCCGGATGAATCGTAATTTGTATGGATCTTTTAAAGGAAGTATTTGATGTTTAGTTGTTTTTTTAGTTTCCATAATTGCCGATTAATTTTAGTATAAAAAGAGATAAGGAGATGATAGAAGTAGTCAGTGGATCAAAGCAAGATGATATTCTAATTATATATCGATGATATCTATGGTTTTAACGATGAGCCTTTTGTGTTTATTTTTTTATTAATAAATTCTATTAATTGTTTGTCTGCTTTTTTTTCTTTATCTATATCATCTACAAACACAAAAATATCATTTTTTGGTATTGTTTTTATTGTGCGTGAATATACATTTTTTGTTTTCCATGGGGCAAATATGATTTCTATTTTATCACATCCAGTGAGATTGTATTTAAAATCTTCGGGGCTGCCTTGTGGATAGTATTTTGAACTATTTGGGTGGAAGAGTAAATCTGCTAATATATTATCGATTTTAAATGGCTCTTTTCTTTCTAGTATTTCGTATTCTCCGTTTCTTTTAATCCCTATTATGAGAATGATTCCGTTGAATATCTGTTTTTTTTTATAATGATTTTCTTTTGCTTCTTTTTCATTTCCTTTATATGACATAAAGGAAGGCATGTAATCAGGAGTTTTTTTGGTTTTTATAAATTCAGAGTGAGTGAATTTTGATTTTTCAGATATAATTATATTGATTGATTTTTCTTTTGTTTCGGTGCTTTCTAAAATACATAATTGAATGATGGATATTAATATTGGTATTAACATATTTTAGTATATAATTATTCGGTTTTTTACAATTGCTCTTGAAAATGGAATTTTAACAATGTTTTTGTCCCTTGATTTGTCATTCGAGATCTTGCTTGTCATTCAATGTTTTACTTTTTCGCTCTGTCTTTTTGTATTATTGTGATGAAAGATATCCTTTAATGAAACCTTATTATTGTTGATTTTCTTATGTTTTCTTTTTTGAGTGCTTGATGATGGTCAGGTCGTATCTGACGTTGTTGCATTTGGTGAAGAGGGATGGTTGCGGTGAATGTCTCCTAAGGGGGGGCAATCCCGGAAAACGATAAGCAAGGGATTGTGTTTCGATTGCTATGAAGGCTATGAGGCATAAATGTTAAATGGTTTTCTGGGGTGTGTTTTTATATCCATAACAACTCAACCCGATCCCTATTTTCATTAATGCTAATTTATGGATTACTTCAGGATCCCATTTAATGTAATGCGGAGGAGAGTCAAAAGTGTTGATATAGATGAATATTTCATCTACTCCGGCAGATTGTATTTGTTCGTAATTATCGCAGATCAAATCAATATAATCAATTAGTTTCTTCCAGGGGAATGTCTCCTTGGAAAAATTAAAGCTTATAAAGCCAAAATCATATGGTTTGTGTGTTCTAATGTTTATGTCATTTGGATTATGTGATTTTCCTTTATGAAATATTTTTGATAGTACATGATCGATTTCAGAAGGAAAGAAATTCTCTCCATAGAGAGTCATGATTGCGGATGTGTGCAGATCTTGATGCGAAAATTCGTTTTCGCTTTTTTCTCTAATTAGTGCTGTTGTTATTAATTCTGCGTTTATATTATCAATGTGTTCAATATCTTCAGGGTCAAATGTAAGTGATGATTGAGCAATTTCATCAATATTTAATATAATTCGTATTGTCGAAACATTCCTTTTTTTTAGATATTCGTAATGAGAATTTAATTTTTTTATGATGTTGCAAGATTTTACTAAAGTAATTGGTTTGAATCCTGTGTCAATTATCGCATATCCGAAATTATCATAATTATTTATAATATGATCTGTATCTCTTTTTCTTGAGCAATATGTGATTCCAAGTTTTTTTATTATATTTTTATTTAATTTTTTAGGGATAAAATTATCTCCAAGCAACCATACTTGTAAATTGGTGTTTGTCATTTTTTTTGCTGTGTTGAAAATTTTATTTATATTCTCATTTATATAAATAGTTCATTGGAATTAAAATAACGTTGTCGCTGAAGCTATGTGTCCCGGAAGCGTCGGTGGCCGACACCATTTGCCCGAGGTGGTTCCATGCGAAGCCCTGCGGGGGCGTGGCATTGCTGAAGGAGAACCCGGTCAGCGGAGCATAGGCCGATGTGGTGGTGGTGTCGGAGCGAGCAGCCGCGATTGTCGTAAGCGTAGCAGATGGTTTTGCCGAGGGTATCGGTGATTTTGACGGGCAGATCAAAGAGCCGAGAGTACTCGGTTGTAGTGGTGATGCCGGCGAAGTCGGTGCTTTGGACGAGGAATCCATCCTTGATGATTTCACAGGCGGTGTTGTCGGAAGTCGGGATTCGGGTGAAGCGGGTACGCTCCTGCGGGGCGGAGAATTCCGTCCATGTTTCCGAAGAGTTTCCACGAGCATCGATCATAATCACTTTGCTGTCCAAAGTTGGATTCATCTGTGATATTAGCTCTCGTTGAATCTCCGTCAACGAGTTTCCGTCCGCATCCCAGCTGACTTGCGTCATTTAATAGGAACACAAAAAAGAGCTACCTCGGTTTGAAGAGGCAGCTCTTGGATTAAATAATGATGAATTAGTTAGAGATGTGTAGGACGATTATTGCTTGTTTTTTATGAAATAAGCATTTTGAGGGTCGTTTTGTATGAATACGCCATCGTTGTTGGATTGCGATTCATAGATATTATAGTAATTGCATGTATCGTATTTAATGTATTTATTTCTTTGATTTCTAAGCTTTTGTGATCTAGTTAATGGGGCTATTTTTTTCATTCTTTTTGCGTAATCATAAGCGTGAATTAACTTGAATTGTTCATAAGTTATTCCCGATAATGATATATAATGGTTGTAGAATGTTGTTTTACGGCGATTTTGTTCAGTGATTTTGCAATTTATTCTTTTCTTGTTGAGTAGTGTTATGTTTTTTTGCTTTGTCTTGACAGGCACAACTGTCGGGTAATATCCTTTTTTGGTGACGAGGAAATTATAGTCTCTTGGCCAAACCAACTTGAAATCGGTATGGATGATTCCATCCTTATTTGATCGCGATGAGTATGATAGAACTTTGTCTTTATCTTTTTTTTCTCCATTTATCTCGCCAAATAATATTGTAGGTGCACCATGCCATATTATATAGATTTCCGCATTTTCAACAGGTTGATTCAAGTCGTCTTTTATTAATAACTCTTTTTGTGTTCTTACCGACCAGCATCCTGTTAAGAGAGTACATGTTATGATAGATGTTGCTAGTAATATTTTCATGTTATTTTAGAAATATCAAATGCTGATCTCGCGATGAGGCTAGCGTGGAGTGGTTGTCATTAGTTTTCGTCCGAAGTCGAGATCCGCAGGAAACTGGTACGCTCATATTTCGTCAATCCCATCCATCTGTCGTTTTGTGTCGATGCTGGCATCTGGTTCTTCTATTTTTTCCTGACTTTCCTGCAAGGAACAGTGTGTTCCCTGTATGTAAGAATCATTTTGTGAAGATGGTCGAATTGGATACGTAGAAAATCCTGACGGTTGAAATTCTGAATTCTACTATTAAGTTCTATCATTCTGAATTCGAGATATTGAGAATCTGCAAACACGCATTTGAGTCTGTATCGTCTCTGATATTCATCACTTCTCATTCTGATATCTAGCTTATGAGGGGAAAGCCGTTTTATAGTCAAGTTGCCTGATGTACTCATAGCTATGCATTCCCACTTTCCTTCTATCCATGATGGAAAGTGAATATTCGGATCTTCAATAATCATGGTTTCTAAAATTAAATTGTTCCTGTTTTTTTTTGATTATAATATTATTTATACTATTATTTGCTAATATTTTCGCAATCTACAGTATGTTCACGATACATAATAAGAGTTTTATGATGGTGTTCGAGTTGGATGCGCATGAAATACTGACATTTGCTTTCCAATTCAACCATTCTGAATTCTAAAGATCCTGCGTTGATATACAGGTTTGAAAGCCTGAATCGTTGTCCATTTGTCTCATCTCTCATTTTGATGTCCAGCTTATAAGGTGAGATCCACTTTATTGCTAAATTTCCTGTTCTGCCTCGTGTTATGCATTCTCAATGCCCTGCTATTCAGAAAGGGAATCGAATAATAGAATTATAGACAATCTTCATTGCGCAACTAAGTTGATGAATGTACAGGAGATGACTATTTTTTACGAAAATAGTCGTGATATCCAACTCGGCATTTCATTGTTTTACGTGCAGCGTCAAAGGTGAATTGCAATCTCAAAGGAGCATCTCCGTATGTATAAATATCAAATTTGTCTGCTTCCATATAAACGGGTTCTATGTCAACGAGTGTCTTGGGTAGGTCGAATATATCATAGAGGATCATCTCAATATACTTTTGATCACCATGGATGAATTTAATGTTTACTTCATAGTGCTCAAATGTCTTTACGATCCAAGTTCCTTCCACCCAGTTAGGTGGGAAATGGTCAATTTTTATTTTCATATTTTTTAATTTATATACCCCTTGCCTTTATTTAGGCAAGGGGTGTTGGATATATTTTTATTTATTATGTCTGTTATTCCATGCTTCATCAAATCCTTCTGGTTTTCGTTTGATTACTTTTTTTCCATTTTGATCTTCAAATATAACTGTTTTTTCATTGTCTTTGTTCGGTCTCATATGTTTATACGCATCTTTGGTCCCATCAGGACTTCCTGCTCTATTTCTTTCTCCTTTTCCAGGAGTTCCTCCGGATCTTGCTCCTGTTTTTACCGTTGTTTCTCCTACTTTTTTACCAGTAGATTTAATAAGATTATATGAATTAATACCAGGACGTAAAGCCAATGGGAGCCATTCCCAGAAATCAAAAGTTACTTTTTCTGTGTTTGTTTCAATTCTTTTGTCTCTGCATTTTTCAGAAAATTCTTTTAAGTAATCCCATATGCCAATTATATCTCCTATTTTTTTTAAAATTCCGCATTGCGAATCTCTAATTTTATCTATGTTTTGACAGTTTATTTCGTGGTCTTCAGAATAATTATTTGATTGTCCTTCTAATCCTAGGAAATCTAAAATGTATGTAGGATTATTTTTTATAAATGAATATAGATTACAATCAATTTCCTCCCCAATCGGATCTCTTGCGATCCATCTTCCATCAGCCGGGTTGTAGTGGCGGTAGTTGTAGTAAACCAGGGCGAGTTCTTCGTCGTAGAATTCGCTGCTCCACTGGATGGGTTGGTTGAGGGTGCCGGTTGAGGTGACGGCGCCGAATGGGGTGTAGTCGTAGGTGGAGACCAGGTTGCCGGACTCGTCGTACACTTCGGTGATGTTCTTCGGGAGTTCGAGGCCGTAGGTGTAGAGTTGGCCGCCTTGCACGAGGGCCAGGGGGCGCGTGGCTACGTCTTCGAGGGGATCCCAGGCGATCGTGCGGACAAGCTGACGGTTGTTGAGCAGGTCGAGGGTGGCGATCTGGAGGTAGTCCCGGTAGAGGTACTGGTGATGGATGGTCACGGTGCCGTTGCGGGTGACTTTCTTCCAGATGCGGCGACCCAGGTAGTCGTATTCGCACGCGACGGTGACGCTGCCGTTCTCGCTGGTGAAGAGCACGGGGCGGTTTTCCGCGTTGTAGGCGACTGTCCAGATGCCCGTACCCGTCTTGATCTTCGTCTGGTTGCCCGAGTTGTCGTGCAAGGGTAGGAAGGCGGAGCCGGGGACGGTGATGGCCGAGTACTGGTTGAGCCGGTTGGCCGTGTAGGCGGTCGTCCCGGCGGGTTCCTGCGCCTGCTTCCTGTTGCCAATGTTGTCGTAGGAGTATTGGAACAGTTTGCTGTTGAATTCCGCG
Organism: Akkermansia sp. N21169; assembly: GCF_029854675.1. Classification (NCBI taxonomy): domain Bacteria; kingdom Pseudomonadati; phylum Verrucomicrobiota; class Verrucomicrobiia; order Verrucomicrobiales; family Akkermansiaceae; genus Akkermansia; species Akkermansia sp. N21169. Next base: position 28,878 of record NZ_JARWNC010000024.1, read on the forward strand.
ATGGCGAGTTCATCGCGGCTGTTGTGCCCGATGTAGTCGGTATGCGTCTTGGAATTGCGGGTGAAGGTCCGGGTGCTGGGGCGGCCGAGGGCGTCGTAGGTGTGTGCCTTCGACGTGAGGACGGCGCCGTTGTTGCGCGAGACGGTGATTGCCGAGATCAGATCCCGGGTCGTTTCGAAGTCCCTTTCCATGGTCAGCCCATTGGGCATGGTTTGCGTCCGGAGCAGGTGGGTGCCATCGAGGTAGCCGTAGGTGAAGGCTTTTTCCTGCCCGTTGTGCATCAGGATCGTCTGGGAGAGACGAGCATCCGCGCCGTAGGCCCATGACACCTGCTGGATGGCAGTGTTGCCCATGGTGCAGGAGTATCCTGCGCTGCGGCCGATGGAGTCGTAGCTTTCCGTGACGGAGTGAACGACGTTCTGGAAATCCTTCAAGCTGTTCGCGGCAAGTGCGCCATAGGTGTTGTAGCTGAAGCTGCGGGTACCGGAGGCGTCGGTGGCGGATACCATTTGCCCGAGGTGGTTCCAGGTGAAGCCCTGCGGCGGGGTGGCGTCGCTGAAGGAGACTCCGGTAAGGAGCCCGGTCAGCGGAGCGTAGGCCCATGTGGTGACAATGCCGCGGGCATCGGTCTTCGTGACGGCGCGGTTGTGGGCGTCGTAGGTGAAGTCCTCATGGGAGCCGTCTGCGTAGGTCTTGCGGGTGACGAGGCCGGAGGCGTTGTAGTAGGTCCATGTGGTGGTGTCGCCGTCGGAGCGGGCGGCGGGGTTGGTGACGATATCGCCATCGGCGGCGCGGAAGGTCGTCAGGGACGTGAGCCTGTCCGCATCGTCGTAGTCGAAGCGGGCGAGTTGGATGCCGGTGCCGAACTCCGCGATCTTGCGGCCGCGATTGTCGTAGGCGTAGCAGATGGTTTTGCCGAGGGTGTCGGTGATTTTGACGGGCAGGTCGAAGAGCCGTGAATACTCGGTCGTGGTGGAGGAACCGCCGCTATCCGCGACTTTGACGACGCGTTTGGCGAGGTCGTAATCGGTGACAGTCAGATTGTGCCTGCCATCGCATGCGACATGGGTAATGCCGTTGGCGGTGTATTGCCTGTTCTGTGAGGTTGTGATTCCGGCGAAGTCGGTGCTTTCGACGACGAATCCATCCTTGATGATTTCACGGGCGGTGTTGTCGGAAGCCGGGATCCGGGAGAAGCGGGTACGCTTCCGCGGGGCGGAGAATTCCGTCCATGTTTCCGAAGAATTTCCACGAGCATCGATCATGATTACTTTGCTGTCCAAAGTTGGACTCATTTGCGATATTAGCTCGCGTTGAACCTCCGTCAACGAGTTTCCGTCCGCATCCCAGCTGACTTGCGTTGATTGCTCAGATGAATATGCGATATGGCTGCAAGAATACATCGTATACTCTGATTCTATTTCATATCCTCAAAATTATGAAAGGAGTGTCTCTTTTATTGAGTCACTCCTTTTGTTTTAATTAGTTAATGTTCCTTTGCGTATTTATCTGTGGATATATGTTGTGTGTTTATGTATGTTTTATGTCTATCAATTGGTTAGTTTTTGCTTTTTCCTGTAAAAATATTGCATCTTTGTTGTTTTGAGGTTTGTATATGTTATAATAATTAAGGTTATTTATATATTTTTGTTTTGTGTCTTGAGGTGCTTTTTCAAGGCGGTAATCGGTATCGTTGCGATAGTTCATATTCATTTCCGAATAACTAATTCCAGGGAGTGTTATATGATCTCTATAAATAATAATTTTTTCGCTATGATTACCTGTCGTTTTGTGTTTGAATCTTTTTTTTGAGAGTAATATTACGTTTTTGTATTTTGTTTTGGATGAAAGTATGACTGGATAATATCCTTTTTTTATTATGAAAAAGTCATATTTTGAAGGATAATGTAAATTTAAGATTATTGGTGCATTTCCTTGGTTGTCGGATTTTTTTTTGAAATTTGCTGCTGTGTTTCGGTCTTTCCAAATTAAATTATCCGTGAATGAGAATAAAGGTATTGGCTCTTTTCTTAATATATATATGTGAGCATCTTTGACTGGTTGGCATAAATCGTCAACAACTAAAAAATTCTTATTGATTTGTGATTGCCAACATCCTGTAAGAAGTGCATGCGCAAGGAGTGCCGATATAATGAAGATGTACCTTTTTTTCATTCAATAATATATTTATTTTTGGTTTAAGTATGATTGGAGATAACTTTGTGCTGAATAGTTTTTATTGTTTTCTGTATTACGATATAGTTTCTTGGCGCTACCATGATCAACTTCCCCATAGATTCGGAATTTGATATTAACATCTGCTCCTGATTCATGTCCCCATTTTCCTCCTAATGAGGCAACGGTGTTATTTATCCCGCCTCCGGTCATGAGTGTTCCGGCTCCGGCGACGATCTGTCCTGCCACGGGTACGACAGCAAACATGTCAAAGACTCCTTTTCCAATGTATGAATTAATCCAATAATCAACACTTGTTGGTTTTGATATGGACCAATTTTGGCTAGAAAATTCACTTACAGGATCTAAGGTAACCAAAGTAACTTTTTGATTTGTTCCCTCAAGCTTTTTAGCGATTTTCATGGCTGTATCTCCACCATAACTGTGTCCAACTAGGATTATTTTTGTTTTTGGACATTTTTTCTGATAATCTTGAATAGTTTTGGACATTTCTTTAGGGTCTTTATCCCAATGGTAGTATGAATATGTATTAAGACTATCATATTCGATTTCATTTTTGAAACAGGAGTCCATGTTCCCATATTTACTATCTCTTGCGCCACCGATAAAAATAAATGTTTGAGGGGAACAATCTTTGGAGGTCCTGGGTGAGGATAATGGCTGTTCAGGATGTTGCATTAATCCCAGTCTATCAAATTGATTCACACACCTGTTGTCCAGGATTCGATATAAATTGTATGAAGGAACTTCCTGCAATTTATCTCTTCCGATCCATCTTCCGTCCATCGGGTTGTAGTGGCGATAGTTGTAGTAGACCAGGGCGAGTTCTTCGTCGTAGACTTCGCTGCTCCACTGGATGGGTTGGTTGAGGGAACCGGTTGAGGTGACGGCGCCGAATGGGGTGTAGTCGTAGGCTGTGACCAGGTTGCCGGACTCGTCGTACACTTCGGTGATGTTCTTCGGGAGTTCGAGGCCGTAGGTGTAGAGTTGGCCGCCTTGCACGAGAGCCAGGGGGCGCGTGGCTACGTCTTCGAGGGGATCCCAGGCGATCGTGCGGACAACCTCGCGGTTGTTGAGCAGGTCGAGCGCCGCGATCTGGAGGAAGTCCCGGTAAAGGTACTGGTGGTGGAGGGTCACGGTGCCGTTGCGGGTGACTTTTTTCCAGATACGGCGGCCCTGGTAGTCGTATTCGCACGCGACGGTGACGCTGCCGTTCTCGCTGGTGAAGAGCACGGGGCGGTTTTCCGCGTTGTAGGCGACTGTCCAGATGCCCGTGCCCGTCTTGATCTTCGTCTGGTTGCCCGAGTTGTCGTGCAAGGGTGAGAAGGCGGAGCCGGGGGCGGTGATGGCCGAGTACTGGTTGAGCCGGTTGGTCGTGTAGGCGGTCGTCCCGGCGGGTTCCTGCGCCTGCTTCCTGTTGCCAATGTTGTCGTAGGAGTATTGGAACAGTTTGCTGTTGAATTCCGCGATGGAGAGTTCATCGCGGCTGTTGTGCCCGATGTAGTCGGTATGCGTCGTGGAATGGCGGGTGAAGGTCCGGGTGCTGGGGCGGCCGAGGGCGTCGTAGGTGTGTGCCTTCGACGTGAGGACGGTGCCGTTGTTGCGCGAGACGGTGATTGCCGAGATCAGATCCCGGGTCGTTTCGAAGTCTCTTTCCATGGTCAGCCCATTGGGCATGGTTTGTGTCCGGAGCAGATGGGTGCCGTCGAGGTAACCGTAGGTGAAGGCTTTTTCCTGTCCGTTGTGCATCAGGACCGTCTGGGAGAGGCGGGCATCCGCGCCGTAAGCCCATGACACCTGCTGGATGGCGGTGTTGCCCGTGGTGCAGGTGTATCCTGCGCTGCGTCCGATGGAGTCGTAGGTTTCCGTGACGGAGTGAACGACGTTCTGGAAATCCTTCAAGCTGTTCGCGGCAAGTGCGCCATAGGTGTTGTAGCTGAAGCTGCGGGTACCGGAGGCGTCGGTGGCGGATACCATTTGCCCGAGGTGGTTCCAGGTGAAGCCCTGCGGCGGGGTGGCATCGCTGAAGGAGACTCCGGTGAGGAGCCCGGTCATCGGAGCGTAGGCCCATGTGGTGACAATGCCGCGGGCATCGGTCTTCGTGACGGCGCGGTTGTGGGCGTCGTAGGTGAAGTCCTCATGGGAGCCGTCTGCGTAGGTCTTGCGGGTGACGAGGCCGGAGGCGTTGTAGTAGGTCCATGTGGTGGTGTCGCCGTCGGAGCGGGCGGCGGGGTTGGTGACGATATCGCCATCGGCGGCGCGGAAGGTCGTCAGGGACGTGAGCCTGTCCGCATCGTCGTAGTCGAAGCGGGCGGGTTGGATGCCGGTGCCGAACTCCGCGATTTTGCGGCCGCGATTGTCGTAGGCGTAGCAGATGGTTTTGCCGAGGGTGTCGGTGATTTTGACGGGCAGGTCGAAGAGCCGTGAATACTCGGTTGTGGTGGAGGAACCGCCGCTATCCGCGACTTTGACGACGCGTTTGGCGAGCTCGTAATCGGTTTCCGTCCAATTGTTGCGTCCATCATTTTCCTTGATGTGGAGACCAGATGCGGTGAAGTTCCTCTCGGAAGTGGTGGTGATGCCGGCGAAGTCGGTGCTTTCGACGACGAATCCATCCTTGATTGTTTCCCAAGCGGTGTTGTCGGAAGCCGGGATCCGGGTGAAGCGGGTACGCTTCCGCGGGGCGGAGAATTCCGTCCATGTTTCCGAAGAATTTCCACGAGCATCGATCATGATTACTTTGCTGTCCAAAGTTGGACTCATTTGCGATATTAGCTCGCGTTGAACCTCCGTCAACGAGTTTCCGTCCGCATCCCAGCTGACTTGCGTCATTTCCCGGTAAACCTCACCGTCGATGAGTTTGTACTGCCGGGAGGTTTCCGTGATGGCGGAATTCCGGACTGTCGGCTGGTCGCCGAGAGCCAGTGTTTTCTTTGCCAGAGTCCCCATGTCATCGTATTCGTACAGGGTGGGGGCCATGTTGCCGACCCGAGTTTGGACGATTTGTCCGGCGGCGTTGTAGGAGTAGACGGAGTCCAGCGTTACGTTGACCTGTGTCGTGGGCAATTCTTCCCTGGTGGTGTCGCCGAAGGTATTGACCACGGTCCGCTTCAAGCATTCTCTTGAAGGCGTCATGGCATACACTTCCTGGATTATTCCGTCCGAGCTTGGATAATACGAATAGGAAATGGCCCGGCGGCCGGTACCGCGCTCTTCACGGAGAGTTCCGTCGGAGTTTTTGACCGTGATTTCCGTGGCTCCCGAAGGCAGCGTTTTGGTGATTGTCAGGTCATCCTTGCTATAGGAGTAGCGGGTGGTGCGGCCCAGTTCGTCCGTTTCCGTCGTCAGGCGTCCGAGGATATCGTAGGTACGGGATGTGGTGGTGGTCATCGGCCCGGCATCAATACGTGTCGTGATGGCTCTGCCGAGTCCGTCCCGGATGAAGCTCGTGATCGTTTCCGGCATGGTTTCCGTTGCGGAGCGGGTGATGGCGACCAGCTTGCGTGCGGAGTCGTACTCGAACTCGGTGACGACGCCGTCTTCATCCACCTGTCGGCGGGGGCCGCAGCACATCCATTCCGTCGTGCTGACGCGGCCATTGCCGCGGGTGGTCTTCGTCAGGCGCTGCTCGGCATCGTACTCGTAGTCTTCGGTGGAGACGAGGCTCCATCCTTCGCCCGTGTGGACGTATTCCTCCTTGCGTGCGACCGTGGCGGCAGCGGAGATCCATTTGACGGTGCGTTCGCTGCGGCCGGGGACGGCGGCATTGTTGACGCGCGTTTCCTCCGTTACTTTCCATGCATAGGCCGCGTCCGGAGAAGCTTCATAGGTGTAGAACGTCTGGGTGCCGTCGGTGGCCTGTTCCATCTTCACGCGTCCGCTGGCATAGGAACAGGGGGCGTTTTCTCCCCAGGTTTCGACGATGCTGACGCGAGGGGCGTCTTCTCCGGCGGAGGCAACGCTGGTGGTGACCCGGTTGACCTGGTCGGAGTCTTCGTAGGTGTAGGTTATGGCTTTGATTTCCCGTTCGTAGTTGTAGGGATCGCGGATGATTGTCCGGATGGAGGCGGGACGGCGGTCGTTGAAGCGCTGGTCGGCGTAGGTCGTACGGATGATTTTACTGCATGCGGTGCCTCCCCATGGGGAGATTTCCGTAGTGACGCGTCCCTTGTCATCGTAGGAGTATTGGGTGGAACTGCCGTCGGGGCGCTTCTCCTGCTGGACGAGGCACTTGTCGTTGTAGATCCATGTGGTTGTCCTTTCATCGCCCGTGCCGTAGCCTTCCGTCCTGCTGAGGGTTTGCCAGCCGAGCTCCGAATAGTATTTGCGTGTCATGACTTTGGAGTACGGCATGGCGGAGAGGCCCTTGGTGACCGTCTTGATTTCCTCCATCGTCCTGGGGGCCGGGAACTTGCGTTCGTAGGTAGTGACGATGCGTTCGGTACCCTTGCCGACAATGATGGTGGTGGTGTTCCCCTCAATGCGGCGTTCGATTTCGCGTTCCTGTTGTCCGGCTACCTTGTTGACGATCTTCATGACGGAGGCGTTGCCCTCGATGAAGGTTTCGTAGGAGTATTCGCGGATGGGAGAGCCGGAGGGAACTTTGGCGCCGGAAGCGTCCGAGGAAATTTGGTTTGGGGCATACTTGTTGACGGTGAGCTTGTTGTTTGTCTGGCTCAGGGTGAGCATGCCGCTTTTGTCATTCCAGATGCTGGAAATGTTTCCTGCATTGTCTCGGGTGATGGCGTTTTTGCTGCGGTACTGTTCGGCGGTGATGACGGCGCCTTTGGCGGTTCGCATGGAGATGATGTTTCCGGTCGTCCGGTCGAATTGCCTCGACGAGCCGTCCTTGGAGACGACATTGGCCGTCTTTGCTTCTCCGGCGGGAATGGGGGTGCCGTTTGGACCGATGTATTGGACGAGGGAGAAATTGGTGCTGGAAGTGCCTCCGGGAGCTCCTGAAGAGCCGTCACCTCCCTTCTGGCTGGGGAAGGGAATGATGGTGCCGGAAGGGTTCATGAGAGTGATATTGCCATCGTTGTCGAAGGATGCCTTGGCTTCCATGGGGGCGTCGCAGTAGACATTGACGTTTCTGCCGGCAGCTCTCATTCCGGCAGAACGGGCACGTGATTGCGGAGCGCCGCCGGTGACCGGATTGCCAATGACGAGGGTGCTTCCGCACATGCCGGATTCTTCCGGGTCGCTGATGGGGATAGCCTGAGCGACGTCGGCGTTGCCTTCCGTGCATTCTTCATCACACGGGAACTGGCATTGCTCGGAACGGCAGTCCGGTTCTCCGTCCGACGGAACATCGGAAGAGAAGGAACTTTCTTCGGAGGAACTGCTGCCGGAAGATTCCGAAGACTCAGACGAAGACTCAGACGAAGACTCAGACGAAGACTCAGACGAAGACTCAGACGAAGACTCAGACGAAGACTCAGACGAAGACTCAGACGAAGACTCCGGAACGCTGGATGAGCTGCTGGAGGATTCTTCCGAGGAGGATGAGTCGGATGAATAGCAGGAAGATGAAACCGCGGAAGATGATGTAAAGCCCGGTTTCTCGATAGACGATGTGGGCTCTTCATGGGATGAGCTGCTGTCTACGTCTTCTTCCGGCAGGCCGTCATTGCTGGAAGACGAGTCACTGCCGAATTCCCATTCTTCACTCCGGGACGTGCTTGAGTCGCTGCTTGGGGAGCCGTCTTGCAGAATGCTTATTGTTTTCTTGACGGACTTCTCCGTATCGAAATCGGATGGATCATTGTAGGCCTGGATCGTCCAGGTACCGTACCGGTCATCCCCTTCGTTCAGCCCGCAGAGGACGTAGATACTTCCCCCGGGACCTTCTCCGTCAGTAGTGTCGGGAGTAGCCCATAGATAGGTTTCCACGGATTCCATATTGATTTTGAAGTATCTGGCGTTGGTTGAGACCTGGATGCGCTTGCCGCCGCCGTCCGAGTCGAACTGAATGAAATCCGGGGTGGCGGAGAGGGTGATTTCTTCGTTGGAGAAATTGCCCGGAGTTCCGGCGTCCGACATATTATTGGTTGTATGAGGAGACATACTTTTCTTTCTATTTTTTGATGTTGCCGCAAAATTATTTATGTTTGCAGTGCGCTTAGAATGAGTCAATAATTGTTATTATGGCAACAAGTATGAAATGGATTCCCCTCCGGATGATTCACTCTTATAGGCATACTGTGGAACACGTGCTCCCATTCATGCGGGGCGACAGGTTGCCGGGAAGAAGAGAAGACCTATTTTAGCCTGTAAACGTGTCGACAAAGGGGAGCGTGGCGGTTACTATCCGGCTCGGCGGCGCAGCCCCTGTGAATCCGCCGGATGTCGAACGGGAACAATTGCCGTTCCAAAACTTTCTGACCGTCAATTCCTGTGATTTAGCCGCCGTTGCCCATGAATTTGTTGAAACGTTTGCTGACTTCCCTGGACCGTTTTACGACGGGCCTTCTACTGAGTGTGCTGCTTTCCGTCGTCCTTCCGTGCCGGGGGGAATGGGCAGTGGCGATGGAACACGTGAGTGACGCGGCGGTGATGCTGCTGTTCTTCCTGTACGGAGCCAAACTGTCGCGGCGAGCTGTCCGGGACGGGTTGATGCATTGGCGCCTGCAGGGACTGGTGGCCTTCAGTACTTTCGTGATGATTCCCGCGCTGGGTTTGATGCTGAGTCCGTTGTTCTCCTTGTGGATGACGCCCGAGCTGGTGATGGGGATGCTTTACGTGTGCATGCTGCCTTCCACGGTGCAGTCGAGCATTGCCTTTACCTCGATAGCGGGAGGGAATGTGGCCGCCGCCGTGTGTGCCGCGTCGGTATCAAGCCTTCTTGGTGTGTTCCTTACGCCGTTGCTTGTAGGGATGTTTGTGACGGTCTCCGGCCAGGCGGGAGGGTTGAATGCGGATACATTCGCGAATATTTGCCTGATTATTCTGGCTCCGTTCGTAGCCGGGCAAATCGTCCAGAGGTGGATTGGTACCTGGGTGAGGGAGCACCGCAATGTGACTTCGTGGACGGATCAGAGTACAATCTGGCTCGTTGTCTATTCCGCTTTCAGCCATGCGATGGTGCAGGGCGTGTGGAAGAGTGTTCCGCTTATGTCCCTGGGCGGAGTTGTCGTTTCCTGTGCAACGGTGTTGACCCTGACTCTTCTGCTGACGGCCTGGCTGGCCCGGCGATTGCGGTTCAACCGGGAAGACCGCATTGCCATCATTTTTTGCGGTTCCAAGAAAAGCCTGGCAACGGGTATTCCCATGATGAATGTCATTTTTGCCGGTTCGCAGATCGGCGTGCTGGTGTTGCCTTTGATGGTATTCCATCAGATGCAGCTGATGGTCTGTGCTTTCCTGGCGAAGAAATGGAGCCGGAAGGGGTGACGGATGGACATGAGGGCCGCTGAGGCGTGTTCACCTGGAATATTTCTCGCGGGACAAGATGTGTTGAAGTGTTAGTCTTTCACTCTCAATATAATGCGTATTTGTTCGCGGATCCATGAACTGGGTGTGCTCTGGTGACGAGCCGCTCTGTTGATAATGGCGTAATAATCGTGTTGGGAGAACGTGATTTCCAGTGTGTAGAGAGGTGGGCAAGAGGAAAAAGTATTTTTTTTTTGGATCTCGTGGAACTGTATGACAGTTTTCAAAAAGGCGAGTCGGGCGGGAGGGATGGGGGTGGTTCCGGTGAGCCAGTTGTCCAATGTTCTCTTGCTCACTTGACATATGCTACTCAGTAATTTACGAGACATGCCCGGGGTCGTTTTGATCCAGTGCTTGATGAACTCTTTCTCGTCTGCTTGCATGCGGCATGTATTACCCTTCTAGGCCAAAAAATAGAATGTGAAACACAGATTATCCAAATAAAAAACTTGCGGGGATCACGAATTCGTGCATATTTGAGTCATTGCGAACGATATACAGAAATTCGCAAATACCTAAAAATCAGAATACATAATAAACTCCTAAAAAAGGCAAATAACAATTAAACAAGAATCATACCAAATAGTAGTATGAAATTGATAATAATGAACAAGAAAGAAAAAAGATAATGTCTATCCACATATTTGTAAACAACCGTATTATTACATTGATCGAGCATCCCGGGCTTTCCTATCCGAAGAGTATTCTTGATTCCCAGATCGGAGGTAAACCTTCTGTCGGCAAGTCGAACAAGAAAATCCAAGGCGGAGGAATTACGACGCACGATGCAGCCCTGCTGCTGCGCTGCAGCATGTCGGGAACTCGCCAACTCCTGCGCCGCAAAGGAATCCCGTTTGTCGTAATACCGTCCGAAAGGGGTACTTTAACCTGCTATTGGGACAAGCCGAGCTTCCTGAAGCTTTTTGAACGCCGGCCTCCGATTTGTAAAAAGATACCCGGCGGCTGGTTGACGACCAAGGAGGCTTCTCAGTATCTCGGGGTAACAAGGAGTGTCTTGTACCGATTGACCGTTCGCGGAGTTCTGGTTGAAAGGAAAGCCTTGGTCCGAACTTGCCGCGGGGTCAGAACCAAGAGTTTTTATTCTCTGGAATCCGTTGAAGATGCCATGAACGGACTTCGCAAAATGCGTCAAAAACAGAAGGCCTCCCGGACAGGCAAGAAGGATTGATGCCGGCGGGTTGGCTTATCGTTTCCCGCTAAGAAGAAGGCTGTTTCTCTGATGAAGAGGGATAGCCTTTTTCCCGGGAAGAACCTGGACAATGGGAATGGTGATGAAAGGCGTCCGAGACAAAAAAAGAGCGGGGTTAATCGGGCCAGACATTGCCCGGAGTACTGCCCTTGGTGATGATGGCTTTCTGACCAACCCTGAATTGAAGTCCCGGCCGTGCTTTCTGGATGATTTCCACCAGTTCGTTGGTGTTGTCCATGAGGATGCGGACTTTGACGTAACGCTCAACTTCGACATTACTATCCATCAGGGAACCTGTGGCCGATGCTATTTTCGTAGTACCCTGGGCGAGAAAGCCGGGGGAGATTGCTTCAGCCGTGCTGGCTGCCATACCGGCAAAAGCGCCGGTACCTTCGTTTTCCACATCCAGCATGATTTCCTTGACCTTGACAACCGTACCTTCCTGAATGGTCATGATTTTGCCAACGGGGATTTCGCCTGTATGGCTTTGAGTACATGAAAAAAGGACGGTGGATAACAGGCAGAGGGAGAACAAACGTAGCATGGACAAAAATGATTGGAATACACCAAGGATACGCCGTCGAAGAGCGCATTCTTTCAGAGATTCCGTAAAAAACCGGTTTTGTGGGGAGAGGGAGATTCTCCGGATCGGCTTGCTTCCTTTGTCGTCAGCTTAGCGTATAAGTCAGGAGGTAGACGATAAGGTGCGCCGAGGATAGGGCAAGAACTTTGTTGAGCTTGGCATTCTCCGGTGTTCTTCTTATTTTCAGAATTAATAAACCGGCCAGGAGAAAGGCGGGAATCCACTTCCACCAAAGGTCGCCGATGGAAAGTCCCAAGGCACGGAATGAAGTCGGCAGTGTGATGTAGGCGGCAACGATGAAGGAAATCGTCATTCCGCGGGCTCTGGCGGAACCGAGACGTACTGCCAGCGTCTTCTTGCCAGTGGTTGCGTCTTCCTTGCGGTCACGCAGATTGTTGATGGAAATCATGACGGCAGCCAGGAGTCCGCACTGGATGCCGATTACAAAACCGGCGTGATACACCTTGAGTGTCAGTAGTTCCGTCGTTCCTGGCACCATGAGTCCGGTGCCGATCTGGACGAGGATGGTTCCCATGACGGCCACGAAACCGAAAAAGAGAATGACGAAGATCTCCCCCAGTCCGTTGTAGGCCAGAGGATAGGGACCTCCCGTGTATCCGTAGGTGAAGAAGAGAGAAGGAATGCCGATAGCGAGGATGGGCCACCCGCGCAAGTCAATGAGAGGGAAGGCAAACAGACAGGCCATGAGAAGGAATGCGATGGCTCCGCCAAGAACCTGGTTCCGAGTCAGGCTGCCGGAAGCCGTCATGCGCTTTGGTCCCGTCCGGCGGGAGGTATCGGCCTGTTTGTCGTGATCAATGGCATCATTGAACAGGTTGCAGGCAATCTGGAGGCAGAGCGTACTGAGCACCGTGAAGAGAGCCAGCCGGACATTCCAGCTTCCAGTCATGCGCCAGACGACCATGCAGCCGGCCCAGACGGGGATGACGGCTGCCGTGAGCGTTTTGGGTCGGGTGGCGAGAAAATAGGAGGCTAGTTTACTCATGGGGTGGCGGATTGTAGCCTGGAGCCAGCCATCCGTCAAGAAACCCGGTGCCAGGCCGGTATGTATCAGGATACCTGGCGTTCCACAGATGCATGCCGGCTGTCCGAACCGTTCGGGCGGTAAAAAAGAGCGGAAGCCGTCTTCCTTGTGATAGGAAAACGGCTTCCGGAGGGACGGCTTTTACCGTACGGAATTAGTCCTTGAAGCTGGCGTTGCGCATGTCACCTGTTTCGAGGAACTTGCTGTGCATTTCCAGAGCCTTGGCAACGTTACAGGGAGTGTGGAACCCGGGCGTGAGGGCGATGTAATCGCGCAGGAGTTGCTTGTAATCCGGATGGACGCATTTTTCGATGATTTCTTCCGCACGTTCGCGAGGGCATTTGCCACGGAGGTCGGCTACGCCGAGTTCCGTCACGATGATGTCGACATCATGTTCGGTATGGTCGTGGTGGGAGACCATCGGGACAATGGAGGAGATGGCTCCCCCTTTGGCGACGGACGGGCAGGTGAAGATTGTCAGGAATCCGTTGCGGGCGAAATCTCCGGATCCTCCGATGCCATTCATCATCTGGCGACCGTAGAAGTGGGTGGAATTGACGTTGCCGAAAATGTCGACTTCGATGGCGGTATTGATGCAGATCAGGCCGAGACGGCGGACAATTTCGGGATTGTTGGAGATTTCCTGCGGGCGAAGGATGACGTGCTGCTTATAGAAGTCGAGGTTCTTGAGCATGTGGTCAAGCTGGTCGTCGGAGACCGTCAGGGAACAACCGGCTGCCAGAGAACAGCGGCCTTCGTCCATGAGCTTGATGACGGAGTCCTGAATGACTTCCGTATACATCTGGAAAGGAGGGATGCTTTCATCGCGTCCCAGTGCGCCGAGGACGGCATTGGCGATGTTGCCGACGCCGGACTGAATGGGCAGGAAACCGGAGGGAATGCGGCCAGCCTTGAATTCGGCGGAAAGGAATTCGGCAACATTTTCTCCGATTTTATCGGTGATGGGATCGCCGGGTTTGAAGGGGGCGATACCGTTGGGTTCATTCGTTTCTACGATACCGACGACTTTGGCCGGATCAATCTTGAGAGTGGTTGTACCGATGCGATGGGAAGGACTGGTGAGGGGGATGGGTTTGCGGTTGGGCAGCTCTTCGGGCATGTAGATGTCGTGCATGCCGATCATTTCCTTGGGCATGTAGGCGTTGCGTTCCACAATGATGCGCTCGGCCAGGAGGCAGTAGGTTGGCGTGTTGCCGACTCCGGTGGTCAGGGTGACTTCACCGTCTTCCGTGATGTCTGCAACTTCGATGATCGCGGTTTTGACGGCGGGGATGTGTCCGTAACGCATGTACATGGCGGTGTGGGAGAGATGCATGTCGTTGTACTGCACGTCTTCCGAGTTGATGCGCTTGCGGAGATCGGGGCTGGACTGGTAGGGTGTTCTATGTCCGATTGCATTGGCTCGGGCCAGGGCTCCGTCGGTGGAACCGCTGGTGGAAGCTCCGGAAAAGATGTTTACTTTGAACGGTTTCCCTTCGGCATGAAGAGCTTCTGCCTTGGCGGCGATGGCGCGTGTAGTGGCCTTGGGAACGCCGGCTGCGGTAAATCCGCTCAAACCGATGTTTTCGTCGTGTTCAATGAGTGCAGCAGCTTCTTCAGGAGTTAATTTTTTGTAGGTCATGATGTTGGTGTGTGAAAATGGTTGTAGTATAAAAGACGTGGGGTTCCAGCGAAAAAAAAAGAAAAACGATTTTAGCGTCTTTCAGACTTCGGTCAGGCGTGTAATGGAAATGGCCGGAATTGTTTTTCGGGAACCGTCGGAAAGAAATAGAACGGGGGATCCGTCATCGGTGATACCTTCAAAAATACCCTCGATCGTGGCGTCGTCCGTCAGGACGGATACGGCTGTCCGGCCTCCCCATGCCTTATTGAGGCGGGGCAGCAGGCCTGATAGTCCGGTGGTGGAAAAAACGTTCCATTCGTCCTTGAGAGCATGGGCAAGGCGCTCCATGATGTCGTCGATGCCGGGGCAGGGGACCAGGAGGTCGGCAAGGCGTGCGGGAGGATCCTGAACTTTGCCCTTAAGCACGGCGATATCATTGAATATGTTGATGCCGATACCGACGACAGCCATGTCGGAAGCCGGCCTCTCGACGAGGATACCCGCTAATTTGGATTTACCGACCAGGAGGTCGTTGGGCCAGCGCAATCGTGCTCCGTGAATGGAGTATCCGGCTAAAATATCCAAGAGGGCGAGTCCGGCGACAAGAGGAAGATGCCCCCATTGGACAGGGATACTGCCTTGGGGCTCCAAAGGAAGATTGAATGAGGCCCACAGGCCGCCGGGAGACCCGAACCAAGTCCGGTTGAAACGTCCTCGTCCGTTACGCTGGAACTCGCAGCGGGCGATATGCCACGGTGGAAGGTGGCGAGCCAAATCGTTGGTAGAAGAAGCCTCGGCCCAGTCATGCACTGTCCAGATTCCGAAACGGCGCGTTGAACGGGCTGGTTCGGTTCGGTTGGACGGGTTGGTCATGGCAGGGCCGAGGCTGAGAAAGCACCGATACCTGGAAGGTTAACGGGTGAGAGTAGAGATGTAGTAACCGGCGATGACGGCGGTTCCGATTACGCCTGCGACATTGGGGCCCATGGCGTGCATCAGCAGGTAATTGGAGGGATCCGCCTGCTGGCCGACGTTATGGGAGACACGGGCAGCCATCGGCACGGCGGAAACGCCGGCGGAGCCGATGAGAGGGTTGACCGGATTCTTGCGCCAGATCAGGTTCATGATGTGGGCGGCGATTACGCCACCGGCCGTAGCAACCACGAAGGCGACGATGCCGAGGCAGATGATGAGCATGGTTTCCGTCTGCAGGAACCGTTCTCCTTGCATGGTCAGACCGACAGAGGTGCCCAGGAAGATCGTCATGATGTTGATGATTTCATTCTGGGATGCCTTGACCAGGCGTTCCGTCACTCCGCATTCACGCATAAAGTTGCCGAGCATGAGCATGCCGATCAGCGGGGATGCGTCCGGAATCAGCAGGATCGTGACAATGGTTACCATGACGGCGAAGAAGAGCTTCTCCGACTTGCTGACGTCTCGAAGCTTTTTCATGCGAATCTTGCGCTGGGCCTTTGTAGTGAGCGCCTTCATGACCGGTGGCTGGATCAGCGGCACCAGGGACATGTATGTATAGGCGGCCACGGCCACGGCACCGAGGATGTGCGGAGCAAGCTTCATGGTCAGGAAGATGGACGTCGGACCGTCGGCTCCTCCGATGATGCCGATAGATGCCGCTTCCTGCTTGGAAAAGCCCATGAACAAGGCCATAAAGAAGGTGGCTGCCACGCCTACCTGGGCAGCGGCGCCGAGCAAGAGTGTTCTTGGCGCTGCCAGCAGGGGACCGAAGTCAGTCAATGCTCCGACGCCCAGGAAGATGATGGGCGGGAAGATTTCCGCTTTGACCCCCAAGCCGAGCCAGTCATACAATCCGCCGCTGATGGAAGCAACGAGGTAGTTCTGACCTTTTTGACCGGTCAGGGTGTATTGACCGGGAACTTCCCGTCCGTCCTTGACTACGGGTGCGGCGACCATGGGAGTGGTCATAGCTTCTTTGTACTTGGCTGCCTCTTCCTGAGAGCTGATTTGTTTGTTTTCGGAAACAGGCTGATCCAACGGAGCCAGATTAAGCCTGAGGAAGCCTACATCGGTGTAGGTTGTCTGGGTCATCTTGCCGTCTTCGACGGACACGATTTCCTTGTTAACCTTGGTGATGAGCATCCCGTTGTCGGGAATGTTGGCGATCAGCGCGCCGAAAGCGATTGGAACCATCAATAACGGTTCGTACTGCTTTGCGACCCCCAAATAGAGGAGGATTACCGCGATGACCCACATGCCCACCATCTGGAGGGTCAGGGAGAAAATCCCCATCCCCTCGAGGAAAGTGTTGATTGATTCTATCATGACAGGTGAAGTCGAATAACTTGATGAACTGGCCCCCGGTTTTCCGGGCGTTTTTTACGCGTGCCAGTTGTTACAACAGTTGTCCTTAGCCGATGATAGCAAGGGCCTGGCCTTCCTGAACAGTGTCTCCGGCGCTGACTTGGAACGAAGTCAGTGTTCCGGAGCAGGGGGCGTAGATGTTGGTGTTCATCTTCATAGCTTCCAGCGTCAGGATCTGATCACCTTCCTTGACGGCTGTTCCAACGGCAACGTCGAGGGAGACGACACGTCCGGCCAGAGGACTCGGGATGGTACCGGCTCCTGCGGCGGGAGCAGCTGCAGGGGCGGGAGTAGGTGCCGGAGCGGCAACGGGGGCCGAAACAGGAGCGGCAACCTTGGCAGGAGCGGCAGAGGAGAGGGCGGAGACAGGAGCGGTGCAGCAGGAGGAGCCGTCAAGAATTTCAACGCTGACGTCAAATGCTTTACCATCTACGGTAATACGGAGTTTTTTCATTGTGTTGGAGTGAGGTTGATGTTGATGCGGCACGTATAATTGTTGGTGAGGTTGGATTTGCGCCGCGGCAATGGTTGGTAATTAAAATTAGAGTATTTTCCCCGTCCGGTTGGCGGGATGCCTTTCCGGACGGGAAGAAACGGTTGGTTTATCGGGTGGGGCGAATGCGGTGTGAAGCAAAGATTTCGTTACGTCCCGTATGGGAATAAGTATTGGAAGTTTGCTTGATATCTACGATACGGTGGCTCATGCCTTGAAGGGCAGTTGCAACCGCAGCGGAAATAACCGCTACCATTTCCGGCGTCAGACTGTCTCCGGCAGGTGCCGCAGGCTGAACCGCAACGGGGGCGGTTTTGGCGCTTGCGGCCGGTGCCGGTTGTTCCTGGGGCTTTTGACTGGAGTTCACTTTGGAGACAATAGCCAAAACGAGAGCCAGGAAGCCCAGGCAGGACATGACGACGATAATGCCCACTATCTGATATTCCAGCTCTGCCAGAGCCATTTGAAGGCGCTGGACCAAGGCAAGAAAGATATTGGCGTTTAACATGACAGCGAATTAGAGGGGGATGTTGCCGTGTTTCTTGGCCGGGCGCACTTCTTTCTTGTTGAGAAGTGTGCGCAGGGCAAAGGCGATTTTGGCACGGGTCTCTTCCGGATTGATGACTTCCGTGATTTGATCCAAGGCGGCAGCGGCATAGGGATTGTAGAATGCTTCGCGGTATTCGTTGAGCAATTCTCCTTGACGCTTGGCCTTTTCAGCAGGGTCTTCAATGCCTTTGAGCTCGCGCCCGTACAGGACGGGAACGGCGCCTTCGGCTCCCATGACAGCAATTTCAGCGGACGGCCAGGCGAAGACGACGTCAGCGCCGAGGTCCTTGCAGCACATGGCGATATAAGCGCCGCCGTATGCCTTGCGCATGATGAGGGTCACCTTCGGCACAGTGGACTGCGAGTAGGCGAAGATCATTTTGGCTCCGTGGCGGATGATGCCGCCGCGTTCCTGATTCTTGCCGGGCAGGAAGCCGGGGACGTCCACCAGGTTGACCAGCGGCGTATTGAAAGCATTGCAGAAGCGGATGAAACGGGCGGCCTTGTCGGACGAATCGATGTCCAGGCATCCGGCTTTCACGTTGGGCTGGTTGGCAATGATGCCGACCACGACGCCACAGATGCGACCGAATCCCACGACGACGTTTTTGGCGAAATCCTTGTGAACTTCAAGGAAATCTCCGTCGTCAACGAGACGGGAAATGATAGGCAGCACATCCAGTGGAATCTTGTTGTCCTCGGGGATCAGTTCGTTCATGCCGGGATCAGCCGCCATGTTGAGCGGTGTGTCCAGCTTGTGCGGCGGTTCTTCCGTATTGTTGGAGGGCAGGTAGGAGAGCAGTCTCTTCAGGATGTCGATGGCATGGGCATCGCTGTCCGCGACAAAGTGGGCATTGCCGGAGACGGAGGCGTGGATGGCTGCGGAGCCGATATCGTCCATCGTGCATTTTTCATACGTGACCTGTTCAATGACCTTGGGGCCGGTGATGTACATACCGGCATTTCCGGAATTGCGCATGATGACGAAGTCCGTCAGAGCAGGGGAATAAGCCGCACCGCCGGCGCATGGTCCGAGGATCAGAGAAACCTGGGGAACGACGCCGGAAGCAAGAACGTTGTTGTAGAAAACGTTGGCATACCCGGAAAGGGCTGCAACTCCTTCCTGAAGACGGGCGCCTCCGGAGTCATTGACCGTCACCATCGGGATGCCGGCTTTGAGGGCATACTTTTGCGCGTCCACAATCTTCATCGCGTGCATGTACCCGAGGGAACCGCCCTGAGCCAGGAAGTCGGAGGCGGAGCAGGCCACCGGACGGCCGTTGACGAGGCCGAAACCGGAAACAACGCCGTCACCGGGGATTTCCTTTTTGCCCATGCCGAAGTTGTGGCAGTTGTGGCGGGCATGCATGCCGATTTCCGTAAAGGTGCCTTCTTCAAAAAGGTAGCCCATGCGGTCGCGGGCCGTCATTTCGCCATTAGCATGTCTCTTGTCGATCTTGTCCTGGCCGCCGCTGAGAATGATTTTTTCGCGGCGGGCTTGCAGATCGGCAAGGAGTTTGGGATCAATAGCCATTGGTTGATTTTACTAGTTGGGGGTTGTGAGGCGGATTATTCTCCGCAGCAGCAGTTGCCGGGGTGCTGGCAGAGTTCGGTCAGCACGCTGAAGGTTGACTTGGGATGCAGGAAAGCCACCTGCGTATTATGCGCGCCGGGAACGGGGGTTGCATTGATGAGTTGGATACCGGCATCAGCCGCCTTTTGCAGGTCGGTGGTGACGTCGTTTGTCTTGAATGCAATGTGATGGAGACCTTCACCCTTCTTTTCAATGGCCTTGGCGATAGCGCTTTCGGGGGAGGTGGGTTCCAGCAGTTCGATGTGAACGCCCGCTACGTCAAACATGGCAACGCGGACTTTCTGGGTTGTGACTTCTTCAATGTGGGGTTCTCCCAGGCCGAGGGCATCACGATAGTACGGAATGGTGGCATCAAGGCTCTTAACTGCGATGCCGATGTGGTCGATTTGCTGAATCATATCGGTGAATATTTGGTTATAAGGCTCCAGCCCAGCGGGCATGCGCCTCTGGTACGAAGCAAGTAAATACGTTTTTTCACTAAAAGGGAAGCAGGAAAGAAAAAAATTGTGTACGAGCTTTCGCTCAAGAGCGAATAGGCATTCGGTATTTTCCTGTAAATCTGGCGAATGTTTCCGGTAAATCGGTTATTATGTGGTACTTGGAACCTTGATGACGAAAAAAATGATCTGCTCGCCGAATTTGGGTTGCAATTCCGGAATGGTTGATGCATATTCTGCGTCCCGACAGATTTCCTATTGGATCAACTCAAACTTTGGAGAACGCAAGATGAACATTATCAACAAGATCGAACAAGAGCAAATCAAGTCCGACGTGGCACAGTTTAACGTGGGCGACACCGTTAAGGTTCACACTCGCGTGATCGAAGGCGGCAAGGAACGTATCCAGATTTTCCAGGGTATCGTGATTTCCCGGCACGGAGCCGGTATCAACGCTGCCTATACCGTTCGCAAGATTTCCTACGGAGAAGGTGTGGAACGCGTGTTCCCTCTTCATACCCCCAAGGTCGCCAAGATCGAAGTCGTCAACCGTGGCAAGGTACGCCGTGCCAAGTTGAACTATCTTCGCAGCCGCATCGGTAAGGACGCCGTTCAGGTTAAGTCCGCCAACTGATGGGGTCTGTCGGGGTTTCCCGATTACTCGGTTTATCGGAGCCGTTTCGCAAATTGCGCGAAACGGCTTTTTCTATTTCCCCGCAATCATAAAAAGAGTATGTGTAAGGAAATGCTTGGAAATTCTTCCCATCCTGAACGATCTCCAGGCAGCACTGTCTTTACCTATAGCCTTTTTTGATTGAAATATGTTAAAAAAACTGATTGTTGCCTTGTTCCTGCTTATCGTGCTTGTCGCAGGCGGGTATGTTTTTTGGAAAGATCGCAGGGAGCCTCCTTCACAAGATGTTACTTTGTACGGCAATGTAGATTTGAGGCAGGTGGCTTCCGCATTCCTGGTTTCGGAACGCTTGGCGGCTGTTTATGTCGATGAGGGGCAAATTGTGGAAAAAGGCCGGAAATTGGCGGAGTTGGAAACGGTCCGTCTCAAGCAGGATCTGGATGTTGCTCGCCTTGCTGCCGCTGCTGCCTGGCAAAATTACCAAAAGGTGAAAAACGGCCCCCGCAAGGAGGACGTCGCCCGTGCTCGTGCTGCCGTGGAGGCTGCCAAAGCTGCCTGGGAGAATGCCCGAATCCGTCGTGACCGCATGATCCCTTTGTCGAAGAAGCAATCGGTCTCTGTCCAGCAGGCTGACGATGCGATTGCCATGGAGTCTGTATCCGCTGCCTATGTAGACGTGAAGCAGAAGGAACTGGATCTTCTCCTGGCCGGCTCCCGCGAAGAAGACATCCTCCAGGCCGAAGCGGAATGGAAACGGGCAGATGCCGAATGCGCTATCCGACAGCAGCGGCTGGATGATGCCGTGTTGTACGCACCATGCGATGCCGTCGTACGGAACAGAATCCTGGAACCCGGTGATATGGTTTCTCCCCAGAAGCCTGTCTTTAATCTGTCCATTATGGATGTCAAATGGATCCGCGCTTACCTGACCGAAGAGCAACTCGGTCAAGTCCGCCCGGGAATGAATGCCGTGGTGACGAATGATAGTTTCCCCGGACGCGAATTCAAAGGGACGATCGGTTTTATTTCTTCCGTAGCCGAGTTTACCCCGAAAAATGTGGAAACTCCGGAATTGAGGACGGCTTTGGTGTACGAAGTACGTATTATCGTACAAGATCCGGATAATTGCTTCCGTCTGGGGGCTCCGGCTACGGTTGTCATCCGCGTGTCGTGATACGGACATGATAGGAGAATGGTGCATCGACTGTCGACAGGTCGGCAAAATCTTCAAGGATTCAGCCGGCAGGGAGTTCGATGCCCTTAAGGATGTTTCCTTTCGTGTTGGAAAGGGGGAGATCATTGGATTGCTTGGCCCCGACGGAGCCGGGAAGACGACGTTGATTCGTCTGGCGACAGGCTTGATGAAACCCTCTTCCGGGAGTATTTCCACCCTGGGGTTCGATACGGGGGCCCAGGCCTCCATGATCCAGAAACAGATAGGTTACATGCCTCAAAAATTCGGTCTCTATGAAGATTTGACGGTGATGGAGAATATGTTGCTCTATGCTCGCCTGCACGGAGTTCATTCCCGGAAACGGGAGGAAAAATTTTCGAGTCTTCTCCACATGTCTTCCCTGCAACGCTTTACAGGGAGGCTTGCCGGTAAATTGTCAGGAGGTATGAAGCAGAAACTGGGATTATGTTGCTGCCTGATATCGTCTCCGGAACTTTTGCTGCTGGATGAGCCTACCGTCGGTGTCGATCCTCTTTCCCGTCTGGAACTCTGGGGAATTCTGAAGCAGCTTGCTCGTGACGAGGGTCTTAGTGTGCTCGTCAGTACATCCTACATGGACGAGGCCTCCTACTGCAAGAGAAGTATGATTCTCTACGAGGGGCGGTTGCTTTGCGATTGTCCTCCATCCGAAGTGACGGCTTTGGCGGCTGGCAAAACATTCTCTATTTCCGTGCCCCAAGGAGAAAAAGTGCGCCGTATCCAGAGTGAGCTGGCCATGATTCCTACCGTTATCAACTCCACTCCTCTTGGTGATTGTGTCCGTGTGGTGATGGATCCTTCTTCCGAGGATTTTGCCCGCTTGGAGTCTTATGACCTTCGTCCGGCTTCCCCGGATTATTCCGACGGCTTCATGACGCTATTGTTCAGCCATCTGGCATCTGGGAAAAAAGGGTTGCACATGGACTGGGGAACCGGGGAAGAAGGATGGGTCGTTTCTGGTAATCCGGGAGATACGGTTATTTCCGTCAAAGATCTTGTCCGTCGGTTTGGCAGTTTCGTTGCTGTCGATCATGTGAATTTCAGCGTGGCGCAAGGAGAGATTTTCGGTTTGCTGGGGCCCAACGGGGCAGGGAAAAGTACGACGTTCCGCATGCTCTGCGGTTTGTTGCCGGCTAGCAGCGGTGTGTTGAATGTTGCCGGTGTCGATCTCAGGACGGCGGCTCCCGTTGCCCGTCGAAAAATCGGCTATGTTGCCCAGAAATTTTCCCAATACGGAAATCTTACTGTCCGGCAGAACCTGAACTTTTTCGCGGGTGCGTACGGCATGCGCGGTACTGAGAAAAAACGGGCCGTAAACGACATGATTGATGAATTCGGTCTTACCCGTTTTCTGGATACACCGTCTTCTTTGTTGCCAGGAGGATACAAGCAGCGTCTCAGCATGGCCTGTGCTTTGTTGCATAGACCGGAAATACTGTTTCTGGATGAAGCCACTTCGGGAGCTGATCCCGTAGCGCGCCGGGAATTTTGGTTGCGTATAAACTCTTTGGCAGACAAGGGTGTTACCGTGATCATTACGACCCACTTTTTGGGGGAGGCCGAATACTGTGACAAGATGGTGATCATGATGGACGGCATTTGCCTGGCTCAGGGCAGCCCGGAAGACATCCGTTCCCATGCTCCCGTGGCAGAGGACGGAGGCACTCCTTCTCTGGAAGATGCCTTCCTGGCCATCACGAGGGAGAGGGTTCGTGCAGTACCGGAAGGAGGTGAAGCATGATTGCATCCCTTCGCAGGATAGTGGCGCTCGTCGTCAAGGAACTCCATCAGATTGCACGTGACCCGGGTAATATTGCCATCGCTGTCGTCTTACCTGCCGTATTGTTGATTTTGTTCGGCTATGGATTGAGCATGGACGTCAACAATATCCGTGTAGCGTGGTATGCTCCCGTGAGTTCGGATTTATCCCGTACTTTGGAATCTCGCATGACCCTGTCTCCTTACTTCCATGTGACGAAGACTTTTTCGTCTCAGGAAGCCGAGGAAGCCCTCCGCCTTCACCGTGTGGATGCTATCGTGTCTATGCGCAGCGATACTCAGGCAGATCTGGTCAACAACCACACGGCCTCGGTGCAAATCATCGTTAATGGGTCCAATGCCAATCAGGCTAAGTTGATGAACAACTACCTGCGTTCCGTTGTTTCTTCCTGGGCTGTGTCCGAACTTGGCGTTGCTCCCGGAAGTATCGCAATTGAGCCACGCATGCGCTACAACGAGGCGGTGGACAGCCACTACTATCTCGTTCCCGGCGTTATTGTCATTATCATGACTATGATCGGTTCCCTGTTGACGGCTCTCGTTATGGCCCGCGAATATGAAAGGGGGACTCTGGAAGGGCTCTTTTCAACTCCTGTTCATAGCTGGGAAATTCTGATTGCCAAAGGATTGACGAATTTTCTGCTCGGTATGGTCAGCTTTGCCATTTCCATGTTGTTCGCCGCCTACGTGTTCCATATCCCGATCCGGGGTTCCCTTCCGGTATTAATTGGGGTGTCCGCCTTGTATCTGGTGGTAGCGTTGGGACTGGGGCTTGTCATTTCCACCACGACGAAGAACCAGTTCCTATCTTGCCAGTTGGCCATCTTGGGAACCTTCCTTCCAGCTTTGATGCTGAGCGGATTCGTGTACGACATCCTGAACATGCCTCTTGCTGTCCAGGCTATCACGTGGGTGATTCCGGCGAAATATTACATGACCATGATGGTTAGTTTGTTTCTGGCTGGCGATATTCCTATTCTGGTGTATCGCGGCTGCATTGCCTTGGTCGTATTTTCCCTTGTCCTCTGGTTGACGGCACGTCTGAAATCTCCAAAGTCTCTGGAATAATGATCGACTTCATCACTCGCCAGCTTGCCTTGATTGTCAAGGAACTGCTTGCCGTCCTCCGGGATGGGAAGAGTCGGGTGGCCGTCATTGTGCCTCCCGTGATCCAGATTTGTCTCTTCGGATATGCTGCGACGCTGGATGTTAATACCGTTCCTTATGCCTTGCAGGATCTTGACCACAGTCAATGGTCGCGCATGTATGCGGCCGATTTGGATGGATCGGGGATTTTCCACCGCGTCGCTACCGTTTCATCCAACAGGGAACTTGATGAACTGATGGCACGGAAGGAAATCGTGCTTGCCGTAACGATTCCCAGGAATTTTGCCCGTGAAGTAGAACAGGGTCGTACCGGAAGCATCCAGATGATAGCCGACGGCAGAAATTCCAATACGGCCGGCATTGCCTTGAGCTATGCCCGGGAAATCGCTTCCGCTTTCAATCATCGACATCTTCCGCAAACAGAGAATGCCGTTCCCAATGTACGGATTGAATCGCGTGCCTGGTTTAATCCCAACATGATTACTCGTGTCTTCATGATTCCTTGTCTTCTTGCCGTCCTGGCTCTGTTGGATACCGTTCTTTCTTCCTCGCTCTCCATTGCCCGGGAACGAGAAGAGGGAACCTTCGACCAGTTGCTTGTGGCTCCCTACCGTCCGTCTGAAATTATCCTAGGTAAAGGGTTGGCGACGATGGCGATCAGTTGCGTGCAGAGTACCTGCGTGCTGCTCATCATCCTGTATTGGTTCAAGATACCCTTTCAGGGATCCTACTGGCTTTTGGCTCTGGCCATGTTCCTTTTCATCATGACCTCAGCGGCTATAGGACTGTGCATTTCGTCCTATTCCAAATCGCTCCAGCAGGCGATAGTCGGCACATTCCTTTTGGTTGTTCCCATGGTGATGCTCTCCGGGTTTGCAACCCCCATTGAGAGTATGCCGGAATTCTTCCAGGATTTGACCCTCTTGAACCCAATGCGCTACGGGATGACGATTATGCAGCGTATCTTCCTAGAAGGGGCGGGGCTGGCCGAATTGTGGGATCAGTTCCTTGTCGTGTTCGGGATTGCTTTCATTTCCATTGCGGCAAGTCTGGTCGCTTTCCGCAAACAGGTCGGATAACGAAAGAGCCGGATGCCATCACGGCAGCCGGCTCCCGGGAAAATACTGAATTGGGATTAGGACAAGGCGGAAAGCATGCCTTTGAGCTGGTCGAGTTTGGTCGTCCAGTCGTTTAATCTCTGGCGTTCCTGTTCGACAACTTCGGCGGGAGCCCGGTCCACGAATCCGGTATTGCCAAGCTTGCCTTTGCTCTTGGCGATTTCCTTTTCAACCTTGTCGATTTCCTTGGTGAGGCGGTCGCGTTCTGCTTCGACATCGATCAGTCCTTCCAGCGGAAGGAACAACTCGCCTAGCGGGGTCAGGGAAACGGGCGTTCCCTTTGGTGCCTGGTAATTTTCCTGAGAGGAAACTCCCTTGCTGCCGGAAAGCAAAGCCAGGCGGTTCAAAAGGTCGGGACAGGAAAAGGCTTCCGCTGCCGGCTTCAGGATGAATTCGACATTTTTGTTGGTAGCCAGATTGTATTCCGCCTTCAGGTTGCGGGCGCGATTGGCTGATTCGTAAAGGGCTGTTGCCGTGGCACATGCCTTGGAACGCGCATCGTCGGAGAGTCCGGCAAGAAGCTTGGCGGCATCCGGCAGGGGCGTCTGCATCAGGGGCATGCCGTTGTGAACCTTGTCAAAACCGAGAGACTGCCAGAGTTCCTCCGTGATGTGCGGCATAACCGGATGCAGGAGGGCGAGGTAGTGCTTCAGCACGGTATCCATTGTCACCAGTGTGGCAGCCTTGAGGGCAGGATCGGCTCCGTCGCGGAGATCGAGTTTTACAGCTTCCAGGAACAGGGAACAGTATTCACTCCAGAAGAATTGGTAGAGAGACTGCGTCAGAGCGTTAAATTCGTAGTCAGCCAATGCCTTTTCTACATCGGCATGAAGCTGGCGGAGTTTACCGATGATATCAATGTGCACGGGGGTAAACTTGGGAGCGATGCTCGTGTCTGCATCGCCTTGCATGAGGCGGAAACGAACGGCGTTGTACAACTTGTTGGCAAAATTGCGGCCTTCTTCGATCTGAACTTCATCAAAGCGGACGTCGGTGCCGGTCGGAGCAATACGCATGAGTCCGAAGCGGAGACCGTCGGCTCCATATTTGGCCATGAGATCGAGTGGATCGGGCGAGTTGCCGAGGGATTTGCTCATTTTGCGACCGAGGGAATCGCGGATAATGGACGTAAAGAACACGTTGGAGAATGGCTTTTCGCCTTGAAAACGGAATCCGGCCATGATCATGCGGGCCACCCAGAAGAAAATAATGTCCGGCCCTGTTACCAAGTCGGTCGTCGGATAGAATTTTGTGCGGGTTTCATCATCCATGGTGGCAAACGGCCATAGCCAGGACGAGAACCACGTGTCCATGACATCGTCGTCCTGTACCCAGTTTTCAGGATCGGAGGGAGGTTCCGTACCCACGTAAATACTACCGTCTTCCAAGGATGAAACATCCAGTGCCGCTGCTTTGCGGAGGGCTTCCGCTTTGTCCTTGCGGTACCAGACTGGGATACGGTGTCCCCACCAGAGCTGGCGGGAAATACACCAGTCCTGAATGTTTTCCAGCCAGTGGGCGTAAGTTTTGGCCCAGCGGGCGGGACGGAACGTGATATCCCCGTTGGCGACGGCATCGGCAGATTCCTTCACGCAGGGATACTTGAGGAACCACTGCATCGACAGGCGCGGTTCGATTGGTACGTCGGCACGTTCCGAGAAACCTACTTTGTTCTGATAGGCTTCCTCTTTCACCATGAGGCCGGCTTCTTTCAAAAGCTCGGCTGCCTTGTCGCGGGCGGCAAAGCGTTCCATTCCGTGAAGTTCCGGGAATTCCGGACAGTTGATGAAGCCGTCGGGGGTGAGGATGTCGATGATTTCGAGATTGTTGCGCAGTCCGACTTCGAAGTCGGTCTTATCGTGGGCCGGAGTGATCTTGAGAGCACCGGTGCCGAAGTCGATTTCGACATGTTCGTCGGCAATGACCGGGATAGGGGCGGCATGGAGTGGTCGCATGACCTTTTTGCCGATCAGGTGGGCGAAACGCGGGTCCTTCGGATTGACGGCCACGGCGACGTCAGCCATGATAGTTTCCGGGCGGGTCGTTGCAACCTGGAGAGCTCCGGAACCGTCTTCGAGTTTGTAGGAAATAGTGTAGAGCTTGCTGTTCTGCTCCTTCATGATGACTTCTTCATCGGAAAGAGCCGTCAGGGACACAGGGCACCAGTTGACCATGCGGCGACCGCGATAGATGAGTCCTTCCTTGAAAAGATCGATGAATACCTTGCCGACGGCGCGGGTATAGTCTTCGTCCATCGTGAAGCGTTCGCGTTCCCAGTCGAGAGAGCATCCCAGCTTCTTGAGCTGGTTGATGATGATGCCTCCGTGCTTTTGTTTCCATTCCCAGACTTTATCCAGAAAGGCTTTGCGTCCGAGATCGTGGCGGGTTTTGCCCTCCGTCTTGCGGAGTTCCTTTTCCACTCTCACCTGGGTGGCGATACCGGCGTGGTCCGTACCGGGAAGCCAAAGGACTTCCTTGCCTTGCTGACGTGCGCGGCGGGCGAGAATATCCTGGATCGTGTTGTTCAGGACGTGGCCCAAGTGAAGAACTCCCGTGACGTTAGGGGGAGGGATAACGATGGAATAGGCTGGCTTGGCGGAGGAGGGGTCGGCATGGAAACAGTCTTCCGACACCCAACGGGATTGCCATTTTTCTTCAACGTTTTGCGGTTCGTACGCTTTCGGCAGATCGGACATGCGCGGGAGATTACATGGAAGCCCCATTTCTTGCAATACCCGATTCCTGGAGAATCCGGTTTTGCTCCTGAACTCTTCTTAAGAGAACTCCGGATTGAAGGAATTTGACTAAGGTAATTTTTGTGTTTTTTTATATAATATAGGGAAAAACATGAATGTCGAGAATATGATATGTATTTTACTAATCATCATCGCGTTGTTGGTTTTTGTCACAATTGTGAGGGGTGTATTTTTCTGCTTACCTATCTGGCTGCCAGGAAAGGGAGTCAAGTTGGATTCACTCTTTGTAACAATCGCATGACGGGGACAAGAAGAATTGAGGATTGTCTTCCTGAAAGAATCCTGATATCGAATCCGTACACATGGGTACTATGTTAGCATTACTGGGAGGATTAGGAACACCGGAACTGATTGCCATTCTCGTGATTGTGTTCCTGTTATTTGGAGCCAAGAAGCTTCCGGAACTGGCTCGCGGACTTGGCAAGAGTCTGGGTGAGTTCAAGAAAGCCAAGAGCGAATTTGAAGACGAGCTGTTCAATGCGGAACAGAGCGCCAAATCTGTCGAAGACAAAAAAACGGTTGTCCCTCCTGCCTCGGAACCCGCTTCGCCCCCTGTTCCCGAATCGTCCGAGCCTAAAAGAGAGGAACCCTACAAATCTCCTTATCTGAACGATCAGAAATAACTTCCGTTGTTCCATTGTCGTTTGTGGTCAATTTTGGCTCCGCCCTTGTCATAGTGGCGGAGTTTTTTTGTTGCACGACAGCTTCGATTGTTGTCTATCATGAAAAAAGTGCAGACATCCCTCGGATGGGATGTTAACATGTAATTTTCTAAATAAGCTAAAGAGGGTAACATTATGTCCAGTTGTGAAACTCCCATATTCAGAAGTGAGGAATTCCTTGTTTTCCCCAACAGGGTTGTTCAGAGGAATGGGCGGGAAGCCGTTGTTGCCGGCGATGGGACAGTATGGTCGTATGGCAACCGGGAAAGGCCTAGTTGGAAAATGTCCGGTGGTGTTAAGGAGTTGGCCTCCTACGAAGGACCTATTCCTGTACTGAATGCCGCATATGATTTGGCTGTCCGTGAGTTTTTGGAGAGCCGTGGTGATGAAGGTGTCTTGCTGACAGGGGCCTCCTGGGGGAAAAGTGTTTGGACTCGGGATGTTTCTTTTGCGACTACCTTGGGGTTGGGAATGGTGGATCCGGATATCTGCATGGCGTCTCTTAAAGTCCGAGTGAGTCACGGAGAAGTCATGCAGGATACGGGGACGGGCGGGTCGTGGCCGATCTCGACAGACCGTGTGGCATGGGGGATTGCCGCTTGGGATCTTTACTTGATTACTGGTGATCGCGAGTGGCTGGAATGGTCTGCGAAAGTACTGGACCGTACCTGCTTGCATGACATTTTGGTCGTGGATGAACTTTCCGGCCTCGTCAGGGGAGAGAGCTCCTTTCTGGATTGGAGATCCCAGAGTTACCCGGATTGGATGACTCCTGCCGACATTGGCGAATCATGCTCATTGTCCACGATGGCTCTCCATGCCAGGTGCCGTGCGATTCTGGGGGAAATGTACGCGGAACTTGGCGATCAATCCAAGGCCGGATACTGGAAAAAGGCAGCGGAACGCGTCCGGAAAGCGATTGAGACGATGTTCCGCATTCCGCACCGTCCGGCTTACGGACAGTTTCTGTACGGCAGGGGGTATCCCGTTTTATCCGAACGGATAGATACGCTGGGTTCGTTATTGTGCCTGTTGTTCGGGATTGTGGATGGTGAGGAGGCTGCCTCCTTCCTGTATGAATTGCCTCATTGTTTGATGGGCGTCCCCTGCTTCCATCCGCAGAAGACTATGACTGCCATGGATTACCATAACGGTACGATGTGGCCGTTTCTAGAAGGATTTTATGCCCAGACGGCAGCCAGTCTGGGAAACGAGGATGCCATGTCTGCTTCTCTGGCATGCCTCGTTCGTTCCTCCTTGATCAATGGGACGAACAAGGAAAACATCAGTCTTATTCACGGTACCGATGAAGGACTTGTTCAAAGTTCGGATCGTCAGTTGTGGAGCATAGCCGGCACCCTTGGCGTATTCCTGAAAGGTCTGTTCGGCATCTGGTGCGAGAACGATTCTCTCATGTTGTCCCCATGCGTGCCCAAGGAATGGGCCGGCAGGCATGTCCTCATGGGGGTGAAGTACCGGAAAGCTACGATCGACGTGATCCTCCTTGGGCATGGAAGCCAGGTTGGCAAATGCATGGTTAACGGTAAAACCGGAGTTCCCGTCATTGAAAAATCTGCGGAAGGACATTTTATCGTGGAAATTGAACTGTTGCCAGGAGATCCTTCGGTCAATGGCATCAATTGGTCTCCTGTTTCATACGATCTGCCGTCTCCTCAGTGGATTCACGAAGGCAATGAACTTCGCTGGGAACCCGTGCCGGATGCATGGTACTACCGCGTGTATAGGAACGGCATACCGATTGCCCAGACGGAGCAGACTGTTTTTGTTCCTCACCCGATGGCGGCTGTCAATCAGTACCAGGTGATGGCCGTGTCCAAGGATGATCGCGAATCTTTTCTCAATGAGCCCCGGGAATACATTCCCGGTAATGCCCGTGTGGAAACGCGCCCGTGCGGTTTGAGTGGAGACGATGTTTGGGTGTCGCGCATGGACGGTTCCCGGCATGCATACTTTTACGATGTCATTCTGGGGCAGTCCGGGGTTTACCGTGTGGATGCCTTTTTCTCCAATGGGTCGGGGGACTACAAGGATGGCAATACCTGTGCCCTCCGGAGCCTGGTCTTGAATGGCAAACGGGTCGGCTCCCTGGTATTTCCCCATATGAACACCCAGGGTGACTGGGGAAACTTCTTCTATACTCCGGGGCTGGATGTCCCCCTGGCCGCGGGTATCTATACTGTAGAACTCACTTACGGAGAGGAAGATGAAAATATTAATCACGATGTCAATGATTGTTTGATAAAACACATGCGTTTCACACGTATTAGTCCGTGAATCAATTCTCAATATGATTTATTCTAAGTTTCTTCCCTTCGTGCTATGCATGGGGATAGGCATTGCCTGTTTCCCCGTGTCTGCCAAAGAGTACGCTACTCTTGGCGAAGCCCAGGCGGCTAAGGTGGCCGACAACAATGAACCGGTGGATCGTCTCGGCGTTCTCTGGAAAGTGACCGACAAGGATCGGGAAAATGCGGGCAAGGCATGGAAGATCATCTCTGATTATAACAAAAAACTGGCAAAGACGGACCGCAAGCTCTATGCCGTGTACGTTACCTTCAAAGACAGGCCCGCCTTGGCTCATTACAAGGATCGTTATGACCGCATTCTGAAGAACATTCAGGCATATTATTACGATCAGATGCGTGCCAACGGTTTCCCCGGACTGACTTTTGCCCTTGACCTGGATGACCATGGCAAACTGAAAATGTATGAAGCCCATGTGGATGTCCCCATGGAAAAAGTAACGGTTCGTTCCTCCGGGCCTCTGGCCCGTGAAGCTGCCAAAAAAGTACTCGCGGAAAATGGTATTGATGCAGATAAGAACCATATTCTTGTCGTTTGCCAGCTCCCGGATGGAGTTGGACCGTATTATGGAGGCGGTTCATTCGCCTCCGGTACGGGGTGGACGTGCGACCAGGATGGTCTGGATACCAAGAATTTCAAGAGGACGGATTACTTCGGCGGACGGTACAAGGCCAGTTATGGCCGGAATGCTACGATCTATATTGGAGGAACGGCTCATGAATTGGGACATTCGTTCGGACTTCCCCATACTCGCGAAAATTCTTCCTATCCCAAAAAGGAGAACGGTACGTCTCTGATGGGGTCCGGTAACCATGTGTACGGCAACGAACTCCGCAAGGAAGGCAATGGTACGTTCCTGGCTCCGACGGATGCCATGATGCTGGCTTCCATCCCATTGTTTCGCGGTTATGAGACCGGGCTTTCTTTCCGTTATGCGGGAGGAGACCTCGGCGTGAGCCGCAGGTATTCCAACGGAGATTTCATCAAACTGGACGCTTCTCCCATTCCTTTCGGAATGCGGCTTTCAGGTGTCGTCAAAGAGAACCCCAAAAATCCTCCCTATGCCGTGATCGTGCGTCTCAATCCTCCCGGCAATAATGATTACGACACGTATTCCGTAGCGGATGTCCCTGATGAAGACGGTTCGTTTTCTTTGGATATCGACTATCCCGGACATACGGGGTATGTCGATGTAACGATTTACATTCAGTACGCCGATGGATCTCGCTCCCAGATTGCCATACCTTCCACGATGAATAAGGATGGCTTGGCGACGGATTCCCTGCGTGACTTCGTCCTTTTCAATGAGGTGATTTCCTACTGGGATCGCATGCAGAACGACAAGGCTCGCGAAGCCTTGGAAAAAATTAAAACCCAGTATGCCGGAGATACCTCCGTCATGAAGTCGGTTGCCAGGTGGGAAGATGTTCTTACTAATAAGCAGCCCACCTTTAAGGGGGATCTTTCCAGTGTCCCGGATTCTGAAAAGAAAGTAAGCCTGCTGGATTACAAACCGTCTTCTTCGAAGTCCGGATGGCATGGCCCGTTCTGGAACCGTCTGGCTCCCAGCACATCCGGCCTGGATGCCTT
This sequence comes from Akkermansia sp. N21169, assembly GCF_029854675.1. Lineage (NCBI taxonomy): Bacteria > Pseudomonadati > Verrucomicrobiota > Verrucomicrobiia > Verrucomicrobiales > Akkermansiaceae > Akkermansia > Akkermansia sp. N21169. The sequence goes on from NZ_JARWNC010000024.1 coordinate 61,567, forward strand.
CTTCTCGAGTGGTCCGGTGAAAAACTATATCATGAATCATGCCGTTGGCGACCTAGTCTATCATTTGGATGGCAAGTGGGATGAATTTTCCGCTACTGTTGGCGTTCCTTGCAGCAAGGACGGCAGTGTCGTGTTTGAAATTGTCGGAGACGGCAAGCCGTTGTTGACGAGTAAAACCCTTAAGGAAGGGGAAAGCGTTCCGGTTAAGGTTTCGGTCAAGGACGTGAAAGTCCTCGAAATCAAACTGAACGATGCCGGCGACGGCAATCGGAGCGATTGGGGATTGATCGTTTCTCCTGAATTGTCCCGATAGTTGCTGGAATAACGCGCTTTTGTGACCGGCGCCCGGCGGTATTTTCCGCCGGGCGTTTGTTTTCATTCCGCGTCTGTATTCGTTAAATTGTCTTGTCAACGAGTGAGGAATAAGTGTTTCTAGAGGTCGTACATGAGAGGGATTCAACGAAACATCGGAGTTCTATTGATGGGATCCGGCATAGCGGCGTTTATCGCTGCTACCTGGGCTGTCGAGAATGGATCGTCCGACCGTGTCGGGGCTGCCGCGTCCCTTCTGTTGGGAGACAAGTCCCTTGACCGTCCCAGGGAAGAAAATCCCGTGTCCGGGATGTCCGAACAGCTGATGGGGCAATTTGCCGATGGAGACGGAATGTCTCCTGATATTCCAGAAAACGTTGATATCCAGTGCGACGGTACCGCGACCGTAGATAGGGATGCCAATACCCTCACGTTCGTCGGTAATCCGACAGTGTATATGGCGTCGGACAATAAGATTGAAATCTACGCGCATCAGGCTGTTGTGAATTCGACTGAAAAGACTGTTACCCTCACGGGAGATTTGTCTATTTACCGTGACGGCAGTTTGACCCGCGCGGAAAAAGCGGTGTATAACTATGAAACAAAAGAGCTGACGACCGATGGCATCAAAGCCAAGAGTAACGGCATGCTTCTTCGCAGCGGTACATTCAGTTACGCCAAAAACGACAAAGGAGAGGATTATCTGGAAGGATTCGACGCCTCCGTTTCATCCGAAGACGATCAGGATCCCGATACATGGATTTCGGCCAAACGCATTCGGATTTATCCCCAGGACCGGTTGAATTTTTCTCATCTGACATTCAATTACAAAAACGTTCCTTTTTTCTATTTCCCTTATTTTTCCCATTCCCTGAATCCTCGAGAGGGCTACATGCCTTCATTGGGCGCTCGTTCCTATTGGGGGGCTTTTATGCTGAACCGTTACGGTATTTTGTCCGGGAACCGGCGGGTGGAGAAGGGGAGGCCGACAGCCGATTACCTCTTCCAGTCTCATTTGGATTACAGGTCGCGCAGGGGGGGGGCCATCGGGGAAGATATCGTTGACTTGAAGCTGGAACAGGAAGCCTCGAATATGAAGGGACTGTCTGTTTATTATGCATACGACCAGGATCCTTCGATCAGCCCGACTGACGAACCGCGCAAGGGAGTCGACAACAATCGCTGGCGCATTGCCCTCCAGCAGATGTGGAAACTGTCTCTGGAAGAATATCCCGGCGCCCGCTGGAGGGCCAAGGCCAATATCAATGTCCTGAGCGATCAATACATGCTCAGAGATTTCTATCAGGATTTATTCGAAGCCAATTCGGAACCCGACAATACGCTGACTCTGGAGAGGACGGACAAGCAATCCGTGCTGACGTTGCTTCAACGTATGCCGATCAATGATTTTTACATTACGGATCAGCGTTCGGAAATCAGTTATGACCGGATTCGCGGCTCCCTGATGAACAGCCGTTTCATCTACGAAAGCCAAACCAGCTTTGCCCTGATGCGCCAAGTTGTTCCGGCCGAGATGCGAATGACCGTACGCGACAGACTGGAGCAACTCCCGCAGAACGATCCCAACCGTGAATTCTGGGAACACATGCTTCAAACGGACGGCTTCCTCCGTTTCCATACCTACCACGAATTGTCGCGTTCCTACAAAACTGCCGGATTCCTCAATATTACCCCCCGCTTAGGAGGCGGTTACACGGCTTACATGGATCCGACAGGGGATCTGGGCTCCTTCAACCAGGGAATCTTCTATGCCGGTCTTGATACGTCTTTCAAGATTTCCCGCAAATACAATTCTGTTCGGTGGGATGCGCTGGGACTCAATACGATGAATCATATCATCCAGCCGTATACCACCCTGATGTACATGGGGGTTAACGAGCTGGATTCTCCCTATCCCCGTATTGACGGCAGTGCTTCCACAACCAACCCTATGGCTCTGAGTGTAGGCAGGATGACGGAAATCGACTCTCTGTCCACATGCTCTGTTTTGCGTTACGGCGTCAGGAACTTCCTAATGACGGAACAGGATAATTCGGCCAAGCAGTGGTTTTCCTGGGATGCTTTTATGGACGCTTATCTCCACAATGCATCCAGCGATAAAAAATTCTCGAACTTGTATTCCATGACCAGGTGGTCGCCCCTGCCTTGGTTTTCCTATGCATCCGTTGTTCAGTTCCCTGTATTGGGAGATGAAAAACGAGAGAATTACCAGGAATATAACAACTCTCTTTGGTTTCAGCCCTTCCGTTCGACGGAAATCCTCTGCAGTCACCGTTATCTGACAAAGCATCCCCTGCTCGAAGACAGCAATCAGCTCAACCTGCGCGTCATTTACCGTATTTCCGAAGAACTGGCCTTGGGTGGTTCCTGGCGCTGGGAAATGAAGCGCAAAGATAAGAGGCTGGAAATTCAGGAATACAATATCTACAAAAATATGGGTTCCTGGTACTTCGGGTGCGGCTTGTTCATGCGTGTCAACGGCGGCAAGGATGAACTGGGCATAGGCTTTAGCTTCACGCTGAAGGAAACTGGCAATTATATGCCATTTACTTTCAATTAATCATTAAATCATACCCATCGAAAATACCCATGACTGTTCAAGAATGCCTCGGCAATATGCAATGGCGCTACGCGTGCAAGAAATTTGATCCTCTTCTTCAAATCCGTGAGGAAGACTGGGATGCCATCCGCCAAATGATTGTCCTGAGTCCGTCCTCGGTAGGACTGCAGCCTTGGAAGTTCATCCAGGTAGACAACCCCGAATTGAGGCGGAAACTCCGTGCCGTTTCCTGGGATCAGACCCAGGTGACGGACGCCTCCCGCCTGATTGTCTTTTGTGCCCGGCGGGAAGTGACGATGAACGATATTGACCGCTATCTTGCCCGTATCGTTGAAATCCGCGGCGTTACGCTCGAATCTCTGGAAGGGTACAAGCAGATGATGAACGGTCTTATCTTCAGCAAAACGCCCGGAGATCTCAAAGCATGGATCGAACGCCAGGTATACATTGCTCTTGGTGTAGCTATGACCGTTGCTGCCCAGCTTCGTGTGGACACCTGTGCCTTGGAAGGCATTGATCCCCTCCAGTACGATGCGATTCTGGGACTTGAAAGTACCCCGTACAGGACTTTGTGCGCCTTGGCATTCGGTTATCGCAGCGCCGAAGATCGTTATGCATCCATTCCCAAAGTGCGCTTTGATGTGGATGACGTGATGGAAACGCTTTGATCTTTTTCTTATAACACTCAATATATTTCTTTTATGATTCTGGATAACTTAAATGATTCCGCCTTGTACGAAGGTATTAATCCGCTTTTCAAACAGGCTTTTGACTACATCAAGTCTCTCGATCTCGCGACTGTAGAATTGGGGAAAACCGTTTTGGTGGATGACGAACTCATTGTCATGGTCAACAGCACCGGGCTGAAATCCCCCGACAAGGCCAGAATGGAAGTTCACAATGCTTTCATCGACATCCACGTTCCCATTTCCACCGTGGAACGCTTTGCCTGGAAGCACAGAAGTACCCTGGAAACGGAATCCGAACCCTTCGACCATGAAAACGATGCCCAGCATTTTGAAGATGCTCCGACGACTTACGTCGATGTCCAGCCTGGCGAATTCGTGATCGTCTTTCCGAACGATGCCCACGCCGGCTGCATCGGTTCCGGAGAAATCCGCAAAATCGTCGTCAAGGTGAAGGTCCGGTAAGGACCTTCACCCCTCCTCCGTGTAAACGGAGGGGACTATGTTGATGAATCCAAACAAGAGACTGTCTCTTCCGTATTTTTCAATCCTTCGTGAGACAGCCTCAAATAATAAAAAGAGCTAATATTTGATTACCACGGAGGGTAAAATGCTTCGTGGAGTCGGAGCAGGGCTTCGAGGATCGCAACCACGAAGCCCTGGCTTGTATTGAGCACGGGAGACAGCCAGATTCCCGCCCTAGGGCGGAGAATGTCAAAGAGTCAGTGCCGATACAAGCCCCATCCGGGGATCCGATCATTCCAAATCTCGAATAGTTGAAAGGACCGTCTCCCCGAGATGAGTCC